>JAYOKQ010000064.1:1858-25600 GCA_038119905.1 Gemmatimonadota bacterium
AAACCCAGCTTTCCATTGCCTATGCCGTTCTAACGCTGCTCCTGTTACTCAGTCTGCAAAACTACTTTGAAAATCAGGTTGAGAGTGTGCCCTACAGCCAGTTTCGCCAGTGGGTTGTCGATGGTCAGGTGACCGAGTGCACGCTCGGCAGTGAATTTATACGCGGCAAAGTGCTGAGCGCCGGGGCAGAGCGGGGTTTTGTTACTTCGCGAGTGGATGATGCTGGTCTAGTCGAACTTCTCCAACAGCACGGCGTTCGTTATACGGGACAAGTGGAAAATACGTGGTTTACCACGCTGCTGTCTTGGATATTGCCCGCCGTTATTTTTGTCGGCATATGGATGTTTATGGCTCGGCGCATGGGAGGCGGCTCCGGTGGACTCATGTCAATCGGCAAGTCAAAAGCCAAAGTGTATATGGAGAAGGGCACTGGGATCACCTTTGACGATGTGGCGGGTATAGACGAGGCAAAGGAAGAACTAGAGGAAATTGTCGATTTTCTTCGCACTCCTGAGCGCTTTCAAGCTTTGGGAGGACGCATACCCCGCGGGGTGTTATTGGTAGGGTCGCCAGGTACCGGTAAGACGCTGCTAGCGAAGGCCGTAGCCGGTGAAGCTGGAGTGCCTTTTTTCTCGATCAGCGGTTCGGACTTTGTCGAGATGTTTGTTGGGGTTGGCGCAGCTCGCGTCCGCGATTTATTTGAACAGGCCAAAAAGCACGCGCCGGCCATCGTCTTCATAGACGAGTTGGACGCCTTGGGTAAAGCGCGTGGCCCGGGTTCCTTTGGCGGTCACGACGAACGCGAACAAACGCTAAACCAGCTCCTTACCGAATTAGACGGCTTTGACACGAATGCCGGCGTCATTCTAATGGGGGCTACGAACCGGCCGGAAATACTGGATCCAGCGCTGCTGCGTCCGGGGCGTTTTGATCGCACGGTAACAGTTGATCGACCCGATGTAAAGGGACGAGAAGCCATTCTAAAGATTCACGCTCGAGATGCTGTATTGGCGCCCGAAGTCGACCTGAAAAAACTCGCTATGCGCACTCCAGGCTTCGCTGGTGCCGATTTGGCTAACGTCATCAACGAGGCGGCCCTATTAGCCGCTCGCAGAGACAAAAAAGCCATTACGATGGACGAACTCGAAGAGGCCGTTGAGCGCTCGGTGGCAGGCCTTGAACGCAAGAGTCGCGTGCTCAACGAGAAAGAGCGCAAGATTGTCGCCTATCACGAAGCGGGACACGCCATCGTCGGCGAAGTCCTGCACGAAGCAAATCCCGTGCAAAAAATATCCATCGTTTCGCGCGGGGTCGCTGCTCTTGGTTACACCCTTAATATGCCTATTGAAGACCGCTATTTAATGACGCGCGAAGAGTTGGAAGATACGCTTGCTGCGGTGCTGGGTGGTCGGGCTGCTGAAGAGATTGTCTTTGGCGAGATTTCTACCGGTGCATCTAATGATTTACAGCAGGCCACGAATATGGCCGAGCGCATGGTCAAAGAATACGGTATGAGCGAACGGCTGGGTTTAGTAGCTCACCGCGAGGACCGCGGGCAACAGCAGTTTCTCGGCGGGGGGGGAGCGGACCGTTCCTATAGCGAGGATACGGCCCGCGCCATTGACGAAGAAATTAGTCGGATAATTCGCCAGGGATATCAGCGCGCAAAAGACGTCCTTGATAAACAGCGCGATTCGCTGGAAAAGGTCGTCGAGATACTCTTTGAAAAAGAGGTGATGGACGGCGACGAACTACGCCAACTACTGCGCGAAGCCGGCGTTCAACTAAACGAGCGGAAATCGACGCCTCCAATGACCGGTGAATCGACCCAACCGGCCAATCCGGTGGCCTCTAACGGGGCTTCTGAAAGTCCAAGTGCGGAAGAAACACCCCCATCTACTGGCGACTAAGCTGCTTAATCAATTATCTCTGCAATTACTTCGAGTTCAACCGCTGCATTTAGGGGGAGCGCGGAAACCCCCACGGCGATCCGTGCGTGTATGCCCCGCTCACCTAGGACTTCTGCGAGCAAATCGGATGCACCATTAACCACCTGTGGCTGTCCTGTAAAACCTTCGCTGCTGCAAACGTATCCTCCAACCCGAACGATTCGCACCCCGTCTAAGTCACCTGCTTCTGCTCGTAAGATACTTAGGGCGTTAAGCGCACACAGCTTGGCCGCTTCATAGCCTTGATCTACTTCTAAATCTTCTCCCACTTTTCCACAGAATTGCACTGTTCCCTCGAACAAGGGCAATTGGCCAGAAACGAAGATTTGCTGCCCGCTGCGAACGGCCCGCGTGTAGGAACCGGCCGGTTGCGGGGGAGGGGGAAGAGGCAAACCGAGGGCACTTAATTTTTCTTCTGCTTTCATTGTAGACTCCTCTATTTGGCATTTATGAACTAATATAGTGGACTGCTGTATCCCCCGACCACTCGAACCGAAACCTACTGTGGAAACAATCCCTAGAAAACGATTTGGAAATAGTCCGATTTTTGAACCCCTCTGGGAGGATGATTTCAGGCGATTATGGCTGGCCAATGGGTTGTGGTGGCAGGCTATGTGGATGGAAATGCTGGTCATGGGGTGGCTCGCGCTTGAATTAACGGATTCAGCTTGGTGGGTTTCCCTTCTGGGCTTTTGTCGGTCTATCCCACTGCTATTTATCGGTTCCTGGGGAGCAATTCTGACCGATCGTTTTCCGCGTCGTCTTTTATTGATCGCCTTTCAGGGCACGGCGACGCTGGGAATATTGCTCCTATGCATCTCGAGCTGGTGGGGCGTGTTGGCTTACTGGCAGTTAGCCATTTTTTCGTTGCTTCAGGGAGCAATATGGGCATTAGATTGGCCCACGCGTCGGGCGATTATTCCCGACTTGGTGGGCCGAGAGCGCGTAGTCGATGCGATGGTCCTCGAAAATGCCATACAGAATACTACGCGGATAGTGGGGCCGCTGTGTGGAGGATGGGTGTTGGCGGCTTGGGGTGTTGGCGGTTCGCTCGTCATACTGTTGGGCATTGCGCTTGTAAGTTTGGTTTTTCTGTGGGGGATACGCTCACCTTCAAGAGCGCCGGGAGCTCCGAGTAGTCCGGGGGCTGCCTTAGAAACGACGCGCAAAGGATGGCAATTTGTGCGTTCAAATCGGCGTATATGGGGGGTTTTTCTAATAACCATCTTTATGAATGTTTGGGCTTTCCCCTATATGAATTTACTGCCCGTTTTTGCCCGTGACATACTCGGCCAGGGTCCCGTGGGTCTGGGTTGGCTGGGAGCTGCACACGGAGTAGGAGCGACCCTGGGATTGTTCCTCGTGCACTGGGCAAGAGAACGCATGAGCAACGAATGGCTTTTTGCCGGTGGGTCGATTCTTTTGTGCTTGGGGTTGGTCGCATTTGCACTATCCGCTTCGTTTCATCTGTCATTGCTCACCTTGCTGGTATCGGGTTTAGGACAGTCGGGTTTTAGTATAATGCAAAGTGGAATTATCCTCGTTGAATCCTCAGATGAAATGCGCTCCCGGGTTATGGGTGCCCTCGTTCTTGCTATTGGATTAGGGCCTTTGGGGCGTCTACAAAGCGGGTCAATGGCCGAAATATGGGGGGCTCCACTTGCAGTTGGCGGAATGGCGGCGCTGGCGGCGCTGGGGACATTGATCACCGCTTTGCTTATACGTGGTTTCTTGACGGGGCATAAAGCGCGCGTTTGACGGTAGGCTGGGCAGCCTCTATATTGCGCGAAAACGGAGAAAAGGAGAGGACTTCATGGCCGATTCTGTGCTGGCAGCTCAGCTGTATACGCTACGCGATTTTACCAAGACGGTAGAAGATATTCGCACAACCTTCGCACGTGTGCGTTCGCTAGGCTTTGAAGCCGTGCAAGTTTCGGGTATGGGGCCTATTGATCCTGAAGAGCTACGCGATATCGCTGCAGAGAACGAACTAAAGATTATAGCCACTCATATTGGCTATGGGCGTATCGTAGATTCCGTGGACGATGTAATTGCTGAACATAAGATGTGGGGGTGTCGGCACGTAGCTATCGGCGGGTTGCCGACCGAGTATAGGAATCGGGAAGGCTTCAGCCTGTTTGCTCAAGAAGCCTCTCGGGCGGTAAAACCGCTTATTGAAGCCGGCCTGACGTTCAATTACCACAATCATAGCTTTGAGCTGGAGCGCTTTGATGGGCGCACAGCCCTGCAGATAATGGTCGATGAGAGCGATCCCCAGGCATTCTCTTTTGAAATTGATACCTATTGGATACAACATGGGGGTGCGAATCCCGTATCCTGGCTACAGGCGCTTAAGGGACGCATGCACGTAGTGCACCTAAAAGATCTAGCTATGCAGGGTAGTAAACAGCTATTTGCCGAGGTCGGCGAAGGGAACTTGGACTGGCCTGGTATCTTACGGGCGTGTAGAGAGGCCGATATCGAATGGTATATCATCGAGCAGGATACGTGCCTGGGAGATCCCTTCGACAGCCTGAAAAAGAGTTTTGATAACCTCCGCGCAATGGGCCTGCACTAGGCTAAGTATTTCAAAGTTCGTAGATCGTTAGAAACGAAAGGGGAGTTACTGGATGGCTACGTTGGATTGTTTTGGCTTAAATGGTCAGGTAGTGGTGGTTACGGGGGCGGGTCGCGGAATTGGTCGGGTTATTGCTATGGATGCATTTAAATCGGGTGCAAAACTCGCTGTAGGAAGCCGCACGACCGGCGAACTTGAGACGCTTCAGAGTGAGATTGAAGCGCTCGGCGGAGAATGTATATATGGCCCATTGGACGTTACACAGGTCGACTCGATTCGTCAGTTTTTGGATCGCGTAGTTGAGCACTATGGTCGCATTGACGTCCTGATAAATAACGCGGGCTATAACAAATTGGCTAAGATCTTAGAGTACGACGAAGCGCTCTACGATCAAATTGTCGACGCCAATCTCAAAAACGTCTTTTTTTGTAGCCAGATAGCTGCCAAGCAGATGATAGCCCAGGGAAATGGAGGCGTCATCGTCAATATTTCTTCTCAGGCGGGTGTGGTTGGAGCTCCCGAACGCGGCCCGTACAGCGGCGCTAAAGGTGGGGTAAATAATATGACCCGCACTATGGCAGCAGAATGGGCAGAGTACGGCATTCGCGTAAATGTGGTTGCACCTACAGTTACGCGTTCGCCTTTGGCAGAGCAAGCCATGAGCGACAGCCAAGCTTTTGCCGATGCCGTGCGCACGAAAAACTTGTTGCGCGGCGACCTTGCCGAACCAGAAGAAATATCTGCCCCGGTAATTTTCCTCGCCTCACCAGCCGCTTCGATGATAACCGGTCATACGCTCGTCGTCGACGGGGGATGGACCATTATATAGGGCAATTTCTCTATAATACTAAACTGTTGAAGTGACCTCCAGTAGACGTTGATAGCTCTTCAAACGGGCGGTTAATCCGCTGTCAAGCGCTTGGGAAGCTTGCTGTTGGGCACCCAGCAGCCCACCCTTTTCGCTGGCAATATAAACCAGTAAATCAACTAAATTGCAGGCATCCCGTAGGTCGATGCACTCGGCTCTGAGTGTTCGATCGCCCATGTTGTGGTAGTTGCCCAGAGGAAGGGCAACCGCTCCCGTGCGAAACCCTCGCTGCACAAGGGGGGTTGCTTCGCAGGAACCTGAATCCATCAGTCGTCGCTGGAAGAGAAGGTCTGAGTTAGCCGTTTGCAGGTTTTGAGCACTGGCGGCAAGGGCAGCGCTAATTTGTGGGTCGAAGATACTCATGCGGTCACCTACGCGGACAACGGGACCGCCGCCCATAGCGGCCCCTGCTTTGATGCTGGAGCATTCGATATTCACATAGAGGGCGTCGGGATCCAAATAGCTCTCTTCTAAGGCGGCCAACATGCCGACGAATCCCACTTCCTCGGCCCGGGTTAGTAGGAGGCCCGCGCTCGTGGGGGCGTTGCGTTGCAAAAGGGAGTCCAAAAAGGCCAATCCAACCGCCGCCCCGGCTAAGTCATCGCAGGCTAATGCGTGCAGGCGCTGGCCCCGCAGCCGCCAGGCGGGTAGGTCCCAAATGCCAAAGGTGCCCGGGTGAGTAGGGATCCACTGCAGTGGGCGAGACAGGAGCACCGTAACGGTAGTACGCTTCTGTGGACCCGTTTCCGTTTCTATGATAGTTCCCCGAGCTGGTCGTTGGGTTGCTCCACGAGACGTACAGTAGAGTCGGATATTGGCTCCGTTAAATAAGGTGGGTAACACACCGCCATACAGCCCAAATTTGAGGGTGCGTTCGTCGATTGCTTCTTGGAATAAAAGCCCGGGATGATCTAGGTGTGCGGTGAGAATAAGGCGCGCTTGGCGCGAGCTACGCGGGCCGTTATACAGCAAAAGGACGTTTCCATGCCGATCTCTACTGTATTTCAATTTGGGACGTTCGGCGGCGAAGCGTTCGACAACGGCCAGCGGAAAATCTTCGTGGAACGGGGCGGTGGGGCTGGACACTAAGGGACGGGCAAGGCATACATACGATTTGCAGGGGGACATGGTATATTTCCTTCTGAGAGTCGCGAAACCAACGGTGGTTGATGAACCAATTATAATTGCCGTCAGGGGGCGTGTGAAGTACTTTTGAGAACCAGCTATATACAGTCATTGTTAGCCTGTGGGTAGATCCTGCTGTGAAGCGTACCATTCCCCATGAATTTGTCGATTATTTGCAGGGACGGACTGAGTCCCTTTTTGCCGGTGAACACCTAAATCTGCGGCCGCGGGCTTTTGCTGTGGGGGCGTTTCTAAGTTTCTTTTTGGCTATCGGTGCACCTTACGGCAATATGATAATCCGCGGATCGTATATGGCGCTCGATTTCAGCACGCCTGGGGCGATCGCGCTCTTTCTCCTGCTCGTAGGGCCAATAAATGCGGTCCTTAAATGGGCAAATAAACTCCTTCGAGCGCTCCCAATCGGACTAGGTGTTAGTGCCTTATTTCTCTATAATTACGAGGGGTTTTCCAACTGGGATCCGTATTCTCCCGGATCTTATTTCTTTTTATTTGTCCTTCTTCTCTCTCTTGTAAATGTCTTTTCCGCCGCGCGGGAAAAAGGTGGAATTGCCCTCAACCGCGCTGAGTTGATTGTCGTTTATGCAATGCTGCTGATTGTGTCAGCGCTGTGCACAATGGGGTTGAGCGAACAGTTTCTGCCCATGATTACGGCGATCTTCTATTACGCTACCCCTGAAAACAAGTGGCAGGAAAAGCTCTTTCCCATTTTCAGAGACAGTCCCGTTCTCGTTAACGACGGTCAAGACAATACCGCCTTTTACGAGGGGTTAGAAGGGGCCGCGAAGATTCCATGGGCGGAGTGGGTCGAACCGCTTTGCTGGTGGGGCCTTTTCTTTTTATCGCTCTATGTTTGCATGGTGAGCGTTGCGGTGATATTGCGTCGGCAGTGGATGGAACGCGAACGACTGAGTTATCCCATCACCCAGGTGGCGCTGTCCATTGTTCGCGAAGAAGACGGCAATCGGTCATGGAACCACTTTTTTCGCCGTAGATCCATGTGGTTGGGGGCGGCATTGCCCCTCATTTTGGGTAGTATGCAGGCCCTACATCGCTACGATCCCGTCTACCCCATGGTCCGGTTGTTGTGGTATTTACCTTTTGTTGGCGAGCAAACAATCCGCATCAGCATAAGCTTTGCTATGATCGGCTTTTCTTATTTTATCAATGCCAATATCGCTGCTGGCATCTGGTTTTTTCATCTTTTTTCTAAGTTCGAAAAAGAACTCCTTTTCCTAGCCGGTATAAAATCTGACCAAAAAATAACCTACGGCGTGACCGATTTTCCACTGATGGCCTACCAGGGGGTCGGAGCGCTAATTGCCATGGTGTTGATCGGCCTATGGGTCGGTCGTGAACATTTAAGAAACGTATTTTTAAAAGCGATCGGTCGAGCCCCCGAAGTAGACGATAGCGATGAAATAATTTCATACCGCAGCGCCGTAATTGGGGCCATCGGGGGGATGGCTACTATGGCGGGCTGGCTGTGGATCATGGGGACGCAGGCGTGGGTGGCGTTAGTTTTTGTCGTGTTTGCGCTTTTAATTTTTATTGGCATAGCGAGGATCGTAGCCGAGGCCGGTTTGGCCGCCGTGCGCACGCCGATGATTGCCCCGGATTTGCTGACGCTGGGATTAGGCACACAGTTGATCGGGCCTTCGAGTGTGTGGAATCTATCCATGGCTTATATTTGGGCAGCCGATATTCGCGTTTTCGTGTTAGCAAACTGTGCGAATGCTCTAAAGCTCATTGAAGAAATGCCGTCGCGGTTGCGGCGGATGGTGTTTGGGGCCATCGTGCTAGCTCTCTTTATTGGTGCGCTGGGTTCCATATGGATGATTTTCCACATGGCCTATGATCACGGTGGGATCAATCTAAATAGCTGGTTTTTCAAAGGGGCCCCGCAAGCAGCGTATCAAAATGCGCTGCGCAACTTGGAGCCGACGGGCATCTATTGGGAGGGACTGTCGTTCTTTGCCGGCGGGGGAGGGATTATGATGCTGATGATGTGGGCGCGGCAGCGCTTTCCCTGGTGGCCCTTCCACCCGATCGGTTTTCCCATTGGCGGCAATTGGCTCATGGAACAGGTTTGGTTTAGTGTATTCCTAGCCTGGTTTTTGAAGTGGGGCCTTATGCGCTACGGTGGGGCCACAATGTTCAAACGGAGCCAGTATTTCTTTTTAGGTCTTATCGGTGGCCAGGTTTTGTGCAATGGCATTTGGTTGGTGATCGACTATTTCACCGGTAAAATTGGCAATGGCATATTTTCTATATGATGGCGATGCGTAAATCCATTCTTCTCTTTCTCATACTTTGGGCTGGCCCTAGTTGGCCTGAACTCGGAGAAGTGCGGAATACCGTCGAGTACATGGCATCTCTGGGATCGCGCCTTACCGGATATCCTGGGGCCGAAAAGGCTGCTCAATACGTAGAAGACGCTCTACGCGACCTCGGTGTTGAAGTGGTTCGCGAGGAATTTAAACTCGCCGTGCCGATTGACCGTGGCGGGAGCCTGCGCGTAGATGGATTAGAGGATCCCATTGTTCTGCACGGGATATGGCCGAACCTTGTCCGCACGACCACCCTGCCAGAAGGTGGGATCGAAGCTCCCATTATCTACGGGGGGGATGGTTCTTTTCGCGACCTTAAGGGGAAGCCATTAGACGGCGTAATTGTCGTCCTTGAATTTAATAGTTGGAACAACTGGCTGCGGGCAGCCTCCCTCGGTGCGCGTGCTTTTGTATTTATAGAACCCGAACAAACGACGGGTGCGCAAGCCGATGAGAAATTTACGGGTGCACCGCTGGATGTGCCGCGCTTTTGGGTTTCGCGCGATCAGGGGCTTCGCCTTAAAGAGCACCTACAAACCGGCCAGAAATCAGGTCAGCTCGCAGGCCGAATGGACTGGGAGGAGCGCTCGGGCTGGAATATATGGGCGCGTTTCCCCGGCAGCGATCCGGAACTGGGCGAAGAGACGATCGTGCTCGAGGCATATTACGACGGCATTTCGGTTGTTCCAGCTCTAGCACCTTCAGCAGAAATGGCTAGTAGCATTGCCGCTCTGTTAGAAATTGCACGACACTTTAAGGACAAGCCACCCGCTCGCACGGTAATTTTGGCCGCGACCGACGCCCATTTTCAGGGCCAACGGGGAATAGCTGATTTTCTTGACCGCCACGCCAGGAAATTGCCCTTCTACGCCGAACGGATGGAGAGGCCATTTAACCCAGACCTCTTTATCAGCATCGATCTTTCTACGCAAACCGACCAACTAGGTCTTTGGAACAATACCAATAGCTACGATTTAAAGCGCTTTTTCGTTCCGTTTGGAAGGCGCTTTGCCCAGTATAACGAAGCATTGGCAGCTAGCCTTGGCCGCGATCCTGAGCGCTCTCTTATCAACGGCATTAGTCCCATCCGCGGTATGGACTGGGA
The DNA here is from genome assembly GCA_038119905.1 of Gemmatimonadota bacterium. Taxonomy (GTDB): domain Bacteria; phylum Latescibacterota; class UBA2968; order UBA8231; family UBA8231. The sequence goes on from JAYOKQ010000064.1 coordinate 11,832, forward strand.
CACCTTTGTACCCGGAGGCGTGAGTGTAAACAGCGTTAAAGCCCTTAATGCGGGCATTGTTTCGCTTGCTTTTGTAACGGTAAATGACGGCCGCTATCTGGTTAATACACCGCACGACGCCCTCGCCAACGTGCAACTCCAAAATCTGGAGCGGCAGGTCGAATTACTGGTTGGTCTGTTGGACCAGGGGATCAATGATCCGGATCTATTTGCCGACCTTGAAGATTTTACGCCCGTCCTTAAGGACAATCTCCGCAGTCTGCGCAACAAAGTCCGGGCATTTCCGCGCCGTTCACAGGTGCCGGATCGTCCCATTGGCGATGCGCTAGTGGTCGCGCGGCCTGGTATGAAGCCACATAAGGGTGTCCACAACGCTCATTACCATATGACCGACGAGCGTGGTGAAGTTCTAATTCGCGGATTGCAAACGGGTTTTACGGGCATGAGTGCCTATCTGATTGACAAAGAGAGCGGTGACATCACATATGCGCCCGACCTTAGCGATCGCTCGCAAAAATTTCACGGGCAACCCGCCGCTGGATGGGTGCTCAGCACGACCATTCGTTGGGCGGGTATCAATGAGAAAACCATCGTCCTCTTTCCAAGTATCTCCACGCCGTTTTACGGTCTGATTGATCCGCGCTCCTTGGGCCCCTTTGGCGAGGTGAAAATCATGGACCAAGCGGGCGTCGCTCCGCGCCAATTTGGCATGGTGCGCGGCTGGCGGGATCCGGTGGGAGTCCTCTTTGCCCCGCTAGATGCCGACGAAGAAAATGGCCTCAAATTGATGGTTAATGGGCGCATGCTGCTTATCAACAGTGAAGGCAGCGAGAACGAGGAGCAGGCTCGAGGTATTGGTTTTGATATACGTAAAGACCGCCTGTCGCGGACCGGCATGCTCATTTTACGCGACATGTGGAATTTGAATGAAGCACGTCTACGCACGATGCGCGAGCACGCTATAGAAAACCAGCGATTAACTCGGTTGCACGAGAGCGGCCGAGAGTATATGGAACGTGCTGAAGCGGCAGAAAAAGCCAAAGATTGGGAGGCGTACATTACCAATATTCGTGCCGGTTTAGGCGTTACGACGCGCGCCTATCCCGAAGTCTTAGGAACCTTGAACGATGTAATTAAAGGCATTGTCTTTTTTCTCGCGCTCGTTATTCCATCCGCTTTTTTTGGCGAGCGGTTGATCTTTGCTGCCTCCGATGTTCGCAAGCAGCTCGTAGGTTTTTTCGCCCTGCTGTTTGTTGTCTGGATGGTTATTTCGCAGGTGCACCCGGCGTTTGCTATTGCCCACCCAATGGTCGTTTTATTGGCCTTTGCGATTATGGCGATGGCAGCCCTTGTGCTGTCGATGATTATTAGTCGCTTTAATCGATTTATGCGGGAATATCAGTCGAAGGAAGCCCACGTGCACGAGACGGATATTAGTCGTGCCAGTGCTTCATATGCGGCTTTTATGCTTGGTATTTCTAATATGCGTCGCCGAAAAATGCGCACGGGTTTGACGCTCCTTACGCTCGTATTGTTGACCTTTACCGTGCTCTCCTTTACCTCGTTTAATGCGCAAGTGCGCTTTATGGCATTTACCATGGCGCACGAGGGTGCTTATGAAGGCGTTTTAATTCGCGACAGAAACTGGTCTGAGCTAAATCTGCCAACCTTGGATTATGCTGAATCCCATTTTGAACAGCAGGGGTTGGTTGTGCCGCGCAATTGGTATATGGCCTTTGACGACGAGCAAAAGAAATACATTGAGGTCGAGCGAGAAGATCGCGTTGTGCGCTCGACGGGTTTGCTTGGAGTTACACCACGGGAACAAGAAGTTACCAACCTATCTAGTGCATTAGTCGCGGGTGATTTTTTTAGAGAAGACGACCGCGATGCATGCTTAATTTCGGAGGAAATGGCCGAGTCACTCGGCATCGAAGAAGCGGAAATCGGTCGAGCCGGCGTGCAGATATTTGGTCGGGATCTGGTTGTGCGCGGTCTCTTCTCTGCAGAGGCCTTTGAAGCGGTTCGAGATCTCGATAATGAACCGTTGACGCCGGCTGATTTTCAAATGTCGAGCGCTCAGGCGCTGGGGCCAGATGCGGCCGATAATATGTCAATGCAGGTCAGCGAGGGGACGCTCGATGTAAAGCCATTTGTGCACTTGGAACCAGAAAATGTCGTAGTATTACCCTATGAGACCTTGCGTGAATCAGGGGGGACGCTGCGCTCAGTGGCCGTGCGCCTTTTTCCTGGAAACCAAGCCAAAGACTTGGTCGAAGACTTTTTGCTCCGGTTGGCCATCACGCTTTTTGCCGGATTGTCGAGCGGAGTTGATGCGCCGATCAACGTGTTCTCTTATACCTCGTTGGATATGACAAATGCCGAAGGCTTGGGATCGCTCATCATTCCCATGTTTATCGCGGCTCTAATTGTTCTAAATGCAATGATGGGGGCGGTGTACGAACGTTTTCGCGAGATCGGAATTTATTCCTCGGTAGGCCTAGCGCCGATGCACATAGCCCTGTTATTTGTAGCTGAAGCGGTCGTCTATGCCATCATTGGCGTAACGCTAGGCTACATACTCGGGCAGGGAATGGGTAAAGTGCTGATCTATTTCGATCTGTTACAGGGGATGAATCTTAACTATTCCTCTTGGTCCGCTATTGTATCCGCCCTCTTAGTAATGGCTGTCGTGCTGTTTTCGACTATTTATCCGGCGCGTATTGCGGCTCGCTCATCGGTGCCCGATACGGTGCGACGTTGGGTACCACCGGATCCAGATGGTGACCGCTGGGAGTTTGAATTTCCCTTTATGGTTAGCGAGGCTGAGGTGCAGGGCATCTGTGGGTTTCTCGCTAATTATTTCAACTCTTATAGCGAAGAGTCTATTGGTGATTTTTACGCAGAAAAAGTTCGCATCGTTCAGGAGCGGGGCAGTGGCGGGCCGGAATATGGAGTCCAACTCCTTCTGTGGTTGGCTCCTTTTGACATGGGCGTAAGTCAATTTATGCAGCTTGAGTTTTTGCCCACCCTCGTGCCGGGGGTTTATACCGTAGAGATTTATATCGAACGCATCAGTGGACAAGATACCTTCTGGCAGCGCGTAAACAAGCGATTCATAAACGGGTTGCGCAAAGAGTTTTTGCTGTGGCATACGCTGCCGGAAGACGCCAAGATCCATCATAGAACAACGGCTGAGCAGCTTCTCGTTGAGCCGGTTGAAGAACCCGCATCCGAAAGTGCTTAAATGAGCGCAGAAGAGGAAAAGAAGAAACGGCAGTGGGAGGAGGTCGAGGAGTATAGAAAGCTTCTCGAAACCCCAGATAAGTTCGAAGAGGGGTTTACCATTCGGACCATAATCGGGGTTCTTTTTATCTCGCTGATTATGACACCGGGCGAAATGTATCTCGGCCTCTTTACGGGTGGGGGTATTGGGGCGGCTGCTCAATGGGTAACGGTGATTCTCTTTCTCGAAGTGGCCAAGCGGTCTTTTACTTCGCTAAGACGGCAGGAAATCTACCTACTCGTCTATGTTGCATCGGCTCTGGTAGCTCGCGAAGAAGGAGCCTTTTTGGATCTTCTGTGGCGTCAATATTTCGTTCGCTCTGCCGAAGCCGAACAATTTGGCATATCGCGAATATTGCCCTGGTGGTGGTCGCCTGGTCCCGATTCGGAAGCCATCGCAGAGCGCACGTTTTTTCATAGGGACTGGGCCGCTCCCATATTATTGTTGGTCATTGGCACCATTATGGGGCGCATTGCTTGGTTTACCTCGGGTTATATGTTGTTCAGATTAACATCTGATAAGGAGCAACTGCCTTTCCCGACCGCTCCTATGTCAGCTCTTTCCTCGATGGCACTTGCCGAAGAGAGTGGAGAGGAGGCCGAGTCGTGGAAGTGGCCTGTATTTAGCATTGGGGCCGCCATCGGGACGGTGTTTGGCATTGTCTATGTAGGGATTCCCGCCGTAACGCAAATCTGGGGAAATCGTATAGAAATACTGCCCATTCCATTTTGGGATCTAACCCCCTATTTGGGCAATGTGATGCAGGCAACGCCACTGGGAATCACCCTCCATTTAGGGCCTATTTTTTCTGGTTTACTCATGCCGTTTTGGTCCGTTGTCGGCTCTTTTTCTGGCGTGATGTTGCATACTTTTGCTAGCCCTTTTCTCTATGAATACGGATATCTGCCGCGCTGGGAAGTCGGCATGGACACCATTCGCACTCAGATTGCAACGGGGATCGACTTTTGGCGTGCTTTCTCGATTGGGATTACGCTGGCCGTAACCTTTATCAGCTTTTATCAAATTTTCACTTTGGGACGCGAAAAACGCGCTGAAATGGCCGAAAAGCTCAAGGGGAATAAGAGTGGATTGGCCGATATATGTAAGCACCACGACTGCAATCAGCACGCTGAGGTTCGAGGTTATTGTTTAAAGCATTTAGGGCGCGGGGATTTTAGCCTTTGGGTTTGTGCTGCGCTTTTTTGCGTGGCTGCCATTTATCCCATTGTGTTAGCTAAAGTGCTATTTCCCACACTCGTTGGTATGTGGTTATTGTTAGTGTTTATCATTATCGCCTTTGTGTATGCGCCTATTCTATCCTTTGTCAGCGCGCGGTTAGATGGATTGGTCGGAAGGGAAGTCAGCATACCCTATATTGATGAGGCGATTCGATTTTTGACCGGTTTTCGTGGGGTCGAAATTTGGTTTGTGCCTTTCCCGGCGCGAAATTTTGGCGGGCATGCCGAGGGCTTCCGCGTTGTTGAGTTAACGGGCATGAAGTTTACCAGTCTGTTAAAAGCGGAACTTTTTATGCTGCCAATCGTCTTTGGTATCAGCATTATGTATTGGACCTTTCTGTGGCGTCTTGCACCGATTCCTTCAGAAAGCTATCCATACGCCCAATTAATGTGGCCACTGCGCGCATTTGACCAAGCCCTCTACCTTTCCAGCACGATGTATAGTAAGATGTGGCGTCCTGGTGAGGAGTTAGATGGGGAGATACTGCCCCGGGGGGAAGCGGTCTGGAGTCCGAGCAACCTGCAGGATAAACGCTGGTGGTATTGGCGAGCGACGACTACACGCGAGGTGGACATACCGGATCCCGTTAAAAGAACGTACGACGATTGGTCGCGTACTGGGTATTTCTATACGGATTTCAATGGCGGAAGGCCGCCCGATGACTTTCCCGATGCCGTCCTCGCCTTAGAGAGGCAACCAAACCTCACTAAGGGGCCCGAATTAGTGTGGCCGCCTAACGGCGTCGCCGTCGATACGCCGAATCCGAATTTTCGCGTGCGCACGGCCATTGCAGAGGGCGATACACTCGACTTTTACTTTGAGGTGGATCGGCTGCCGTCATTTGACGGTGAGTTTCTCCAGCGCTCGTCTGACCGGCCGCTGCTTTTTGAAGTGCTGTGGGAGGATCTGCGCTTTACCGGAGATAAACGCGATAACGACGGCGATGGGCGGATTGATGAGGAAGTCGTCAATATGGTCGACGACGACGGGGATGGCGAAGTTGATGAAGATATCCACCACCCGCTGCAGGGGCGCAAATGGCCTATTATCGCGTTTGGGGCAGGTTTTGGCCTGACGACCTATTTTGTGCTGTCCTTTCTCGGGTTGCCGATCTTTCTGATTTGGGGATACGTGCAGAGCGTGACGGGAACGCCTCACTTTTTGATTCCTCAAATCATAGGTGCACTGCTTGGGCGCTACTATTTTTGGGCGCGATACGGAAAGCAGGAATGGCGTCGCTATGCCATGGTTCTCAGCGTGGGATTTGGGGTAGGCATGTCCCTTATCGGCATGTTTGCTGCGGCTTTGGCGATGATAAACAAAGCAGTTTCATCCTTAATGTACTGAGATGCATACGGATTACGAGGAGAATAGTTGATGTCAGAGGTATTGGACCAAGTGCGCGATTATGTGCTTGAATTGGGACTGGATATTGAACGAGAAATTCCAGAAGAAGAAATACTCATAGTGCGCGACGAGGATCGGGCGATAAACCACCTAGTCGTAGACTGCGAAGATACTGTTCTAGTGATTGAGCAGCTAATACTGCGCCTGCCGGTTGAGGCATCTGAGGGTATTTATAAGCGCCTGCTGCAAATGAACCGGGATTTGGTTTACGGTGCGTTTGTCCTGGATGAGACCGGGCAAACGGTGCTCTATCGCAATACGTTGGCGCTGGAGAATTTAGATCTCAACGAACTTGAAAGCACCCTCAATGCGCTGTCGTTGGGATTAGCAGAAAACGGCGACGAACTTTTGACATTTGCTGGAGGATAACGAATGCCGGGCATATTTGAACGCTTGTTTAAGACGGGACAGGCCGAAGCTCATGCGGTGATTGATCGCTTGGAAGATCCGATCAAGATGAGCGAACAGGCCATACGCGATTTGAAGAAGGATCTACAGGAAAGCACGCAAGCCCTCGCCGAAGTTAAAGCTATTGCGATTCGCCTTGATCGCGAGCAAACGGACCACGCCAATCGAGCGGCTGATTATGAGCGCAAAGCAAAGCTTCTGTTGCAAAAAGGACAGAGCGGGGACCTAGATGCGGGCTAAGCGGATCGGCTGGCAAGAGAGTCGCTCAGCCGTATGGAGGAAGCTCAGGCGCGCCATAAGGAGACGGCACTACAGGCCGAACAACAGCAGCAGATGGCCAACAAACTGCAGTCTAATGTGCATGATCTGAAGTCTAAGATTGCTTCCTATGAGAACGATTTAGTAACTCTCAAAGCGCGAACAAAAACCGCCAACGCCACGCGGAAAATCAATCAGCATCTAGCCAATGTAGACTCACGGGGAACAGTGGCCTTGCTCGAACGCATGAAAAGCAAAGTTGAAGAGCAAGAGGCGTTAGCTCAGGCTTATGGCGATATGGCTGATGGACATTCCTCTGTCGACGATGAAATTGACAGTGCTTTGGGCAGTCAAGGAAAAGCAGACGACTCCTTGGCGAAGTTAAAAGCAAAAATGGGGATGCAGCAGTAGGGGTTCAAGGCCATAACTGCTAGCTCTCCAGCGTGAGACGTCGCGATTTTCTCAAGGCCCTTGCTGCCTGTAGTGCCTGGCCTGCGGGTTGCACGCTAGGTGAAGAAAAGGGCCGCTTTGACTACTCGAAGATATCGGGCACTTTTGTACAGCCGAATCCGATTCCCGGACACGCTGTGCGAAATGGATCGGTTGATTGGAAGCAGTTTCCTGAGAGTGGCTTCCCATATGATGTTGTTATCGTTGGTGGAGGCGTAGGAGGGTTATCTGCTGCTTGGAAACTGCGAAAATCCGGGATTGAACGAATTGGTTTATTCGAACTCAACCCAACCTGCGGGGGGACGTCTAGGGCGCGGAGCGAAGGAGGGACCCTACATCCTTGGGGGGCTCATTATATAAATATACCGCCACAGGATGCTGCCTGTGTGCACGAAGTCCTCTGTGATATTGGCGTTATTGAAGGATACGATGCGCGCAATTGGCCGCTCGTGGAGCCCGGTGCAATTTTACACTGGCCCCACGAGCGGCTTTTTATTGATGGGCACTGGCAAGAAGGAATTGAACCCTTAGCAGGGGCTTCTAAGCACGATCAGGAACAGATCTATCAATTTCGAGATCGCATGCTGCGTATGGCGTTGAGGAGGGGCCGCGACGGAAGGCGAGCCTTTGCGCTGCCCCTTCGTGCTAGTAGTGCCGATCCTGCGCTTCGCCAACTAGATCAGATCAGCATGGAAGAATATCTGCGCAGCGAAGGCTTGGAAAGCGAACGCCTGCGTTGGTATGTAAACTACGGTTGCCGCGATGATTACGGCAGTTTGGCGCACCAGGTCTCGGCATGGGCCGGCATACACTATTTTGCCTGTAGAGCCTATGATTATCGTTTGCAGGATACATATCCATCGCATACGCTCACTTGGCCTGATGGCAACGGGCGCCTTGTGCGCGGTTTACTCGCGGGGGTAGAATCCGAACAAGTTCAGACCGACCAACTCGTCGTGCGAATAGAAGATGCAGGGGATACAATGCGCATTGCCGTGCTCGACGTTGCCACAGGAGCTGGCCGTATGCTACGTGCTAAGACCGTAATTTACGCGGGTAAATTGCACGCAGTTCCCTATGTATTTACCGGCCTTGGTGTACATCAGCAACGTGCGCTGCGTTCCATTGTATACAGTCCCTGGCTAGTAGCCGCCTTGCAGTTAAAGGCAGGTAGCACGTACGCTGTGCCCACTTGGGATAGTGTGTTATACGATAGTCCTTCACTTGGCTATATAAAAGCCGATCACGGCAACCCGCAGGGCGATAGGCAGACCTTGGTTTATTACTTGCCCTTTGTCGAGGGGCTTGATCAAGCCCGCAGCGAATTGCTTAGGGCTAACCATAGCCGATGGGTGGAATGGATCGTCCAGGATCTGGGGCGGGCTGAACCTCAACTCGTCGAAGAGATTGAGCGAATTGATATTTACCGTTGGGGCCATGCCATGGTTCGACCCAGTCCGGGTTTTATTTGGGGGCCTGAACACACCTGGCGTCAGAAGCTGCCGGGGCCGGCTTTTTTGGCATGTGCTGAACGTACCGGTTTGCCCCTTTTCGAAGAAGCCCTCTATTCGGGGATTCTAGCGGCCGAGGAAGCGATGGGGGCTTTAGGGCATGCATTTCCAAGCTCACTTCAGGAGGGCTAGCGCCGTGGAGCACTGTCCTTCGCGTTGGGCTATATCAATGCTGCTGGCAGCTATTCTTGTTGCCGCAGGTTGCGCAATTGTCTATGAACTGCTCATAGGCAGTACCTCCGCGCTATTTTTGGGGGGAAGTGTAGAACAGTTTTCGCTAACCATCGGCTTTTTTCTCTTTTCCATGGGTATTGGGGCATGGGTTTCTCGCTGGATAGAAGAGCAATTACTCGTTCGCTTTATCCAGGTAGAAATAACGCTGGCCGGTTTGGGAGGAAGCTGTGTAGGATTGCTCTATGTGCTCTACACCTATACAGAGCATTTCCGCTATGGAATGTTGCTGCTCATTGCCGGGATCGGCACGCTGATTGGACTAGAGGTGCCGCTCCTAACGCGTATCCTGCGCCAATACGAAACGCTGCGCTCCGCTCTTTCCAATGCCCTGTCCATGGACTACTGCGGTTCGTTATTTGCCGCGCTGCTCTTTCCCTATGTCCTGCTGCCCTTTATGGGAGCTATGCACACGGCCATACTTACCGGATTGGTTAATTGGGCGGTAGGCGTGGTCGTTCTTTACGTTTTCCGTCGTGAAATTGACCGCGTTCAATTGCGTTGGCTCTATGGCCAAGTGGCGCTTATCGGAGCAGCTTTGCTCCTTCTCCTTATAACTGCTCAGCCCCTCGTGCAAAAATGGGAAAACGCTATGTACGACGATCCCATTGCCTACCAAGAACAATCGGTTTACCAAAACATTGTGCTTACGAAGCGAGGAGAGCAGATCCGGCTATTTTTAAACGGGCACCTGCAATTTGCTTCAGTCGATGAATTTCGCTACCACGAAGCCCTCGTCCACCCCGCCATGACAACGTCCACCAATAGATCAAGGGTGCTTATCATTGGTGGGGGAGATGGTCTTACCGCGCGCGAAGTGCTAAAATATGCTGATGTCGAACACGTTGATTTAGTCGACTTGGATCCCGCCGTAACTCAACTAGCTACACGGCACCCGCTGCTTACAAAAATAAATGATAACGCCCTAAGTCGACCGCAGATCCGAGTTACGCATATGGATGGATTCACATTTCTTCAGGAAGACCATCCATCCTATGGGGTCATATTATTTGACTTACCGGACCCCAGAGAAGAAGGGCTGACGAAACTCTATTCGCGGGAAGGATATCGTCTGGCTAAACGTCTGCTCGCCCCAGGCGGGGCAATTGTTACGCAGGCCTCCTCTCCCTATTTCGCGCGCCGTGCCTTTTGGTGCATCGGAAAAACAATGGAAGGTGCGGGTTTCCACGTAATTCCCTATCACTTAAACGTGCCTTCGTTTGGTGAATGGGGATTTCAGCTGGGCGTTGCAGAAAACAGGATCGCAGATCTTTCTTTCACCGTGCCACTCCGCTATCTCGATTCATATGTATGGCGCGCCATGCAAGTTTTTGGTAGCGATATGGGAAGGGTTGAAACGGAAGTGAATCGGCTTGATAAGCCTGTTCTGGCGCGTTATTATCGTGAAGATTGGAGTGCTTGGTTTTAGGAGGAAATACTATGGTCTTTGGACGTCTTTTTGGTAAAAAAGAGGAAGCGCCTGAATACAGCGAACCCACCTTGGAAACAATGCAAGTTGGGTATATGGTCGATTATAATTTAAGGACATGGCAAGTTACGGCCTGTGCAGAATACGATTACGATGGGTTTATATGCCGTGAATGGACCCTACGTGGGGGAGAGGATATTTACTTTCTCGAAGGCAGCGAAGCTGAAGGACGCATGGTCTGGACGCTAACCCAGGCGGTTGACTTTTTCTCCTTTGCAGGTGGGATAGCCGAGGCGATTGAATCTGCGGGTGATCCGCCTGAAATAGTGCAGTGGAGTGGTGACACCTACCATGCTGTTGAATCAAGTGCCGGTTTGTATAGAGAGAGTGGAAAAGAGGAACGTCCATTTGTTAGCTGGTCGTACGAAGGGAACGGGGGGAGTTTGCTGTTTATAAGCCAGTGGGGAGATCGCGATTTTTCTGCTTATGTAGGACAGCGGGTGGAAGCATATGAGTTTTCAGATATTCTTCCGGCGGCAAAGGAGTAGATCGTTGAATGGGATAATGTTGATAGTGCTCAGTGCCACGCTTTGGGCTTGCGGGGGCGCATCGGATCCGGTGCAGCAACTGCAACAAGAGTTAGATCGCTTTCCAGAATATGCACTCATGGTAGATGATCTAAAATACGAAGACGGCTTTTTTCCAAGCTATTTTTTGCGTTTTCATGTGTTAACGGGTAAGGGACAGCGTGTGGCGGGAAAAGACACTGTCGTTTATGAAGAACGAAAGACAGAGTGGATGGAAGTACCTAGCGACGTATTTAGCCGCTATGAAAATTACGTGGGTATGGTCGTTTCTTCAAAAAGTCTCGATGGAAAGCGTACTGGTGCCCAGCAGGCCTATCCTGCCGGATACCAGTACGTAGGCAATCCCAGTTATGGTTACTGGGGTGGCGGGGGATTTTGGCAATTTTACGGACAATACGCTCTGATGCGTGACCTGATGGGAGGATGGCGAGTGGGCCGTTCTGATTGGGAGGATTACCGGCGAACCCGCGAGCGGGGGCAGCCTTATTACGGGCCCAAGCAGAGCAATGGACAGCCTACCTTTGGCACGAGGGGTAGCCAAGTGAAAAAAGCACGTCCTGCCTTTTATCAGCGGCAGGTACAGCGAAGACAGACTTTTTCCAACAAGGTGTCGAGTCGGATGGGACAGACGCGCACCAGTTCTAGCTGGGGCCGTAGCACCGCGCGCTCCTTTGGGAAATAGGAGATATCTATGGAAGGCCAACTTATAGCGCTGGCGAAATCAATAATCTATTTGCTCGAAGGCTTTGTGTTGTTATGGATTGCTAAGGTCCTGTATGCACACTGGTTTCGCCGAGTAAACCTGCGGGCAGAACTCTTTGATAATAACAACCATGCTCTAGCTGTGGCGTCTTGTGGGTATCTAATTGCCATTTGTATTGCATTGGGCGGAGCTTTATCCGGACCATCAACGGGATGGGTTGGGGACATGACGGGTATCGCACTCTACGGAATCGTGTCGATTCTCATCATGAATGTGGCCGGCTTTATCTGCGAAAAAGCCCTGTTGCCTCATTTTGATAATACAAAGGAAATTGTTCAGGATCACAATATGGGCACGGCCTTTGTTGAAGCCGGCATGCATATTGCGAACGGGTTGATTGTGCTGGCCATTTTTCAGGGGACCGGAACGTGGATTAGCGGTCTGGTATTTTGGGGGGCGGCGCAACTGCTCTTACTTGTGGCAGGACGTCTATATGAAGCGGTTACCTCACACAATATTCACGCTGAGCTTGAACGAGATAACGCGGCAGTTGGCCTAGCTTTTTGTGGGGTGTTAATTGGGTTGGGTAACATCATTAGCGTTGCGGTGGCTGGCGACTTTATTGGGTGGCAGGACGGTTTTGAAATGCTGGCTATTGATGGGTTATTTGGGCTAGCTGTGTTGTTGCTGATTAAAAAAATAACGGTCTTGCTGTTGGCCAAAGGGGTATCGCTCAGCGCAGAACAAACAGAAAAAGATCCCAATATTGGTGCAGGTCTCATTGAGGCGCTGGGCTATGTCGGTGGATCGATGCTCGTAATTTGGGTTTTATAGCATTAACCCTTTCGCTGTCGGAGCCATTGAAAGAGCAGTGCCGGGCCTCCCAGCAGTAAATACGTCAAAGTCGCCAACGCATGAGCCAAGGTCGCGCAGGCCAGCGCAGATGTTTCAGGCAGGTGGTAAATTTGCTGTAGGGGAAGGGCAAATGCCACGTGGTAGGATCCCATGCCCCCTGGCGTTGGCACAACGACCCCCAACGATGAGATCGCCATAATTACGAGCGCTGCAGGAAAGCCTAAGCTGTACGTCTCACTAAGACCCATCCCCGCAAAAGTCGCAAAAATAATCAATACATAGCCGGTGTTCAGGAGCAGCGAACTGAGGATGAGTTCGAGGTAGGCGAAGGGGTTTTGTAGCGAGGCTAGGCCTTTTAAAAAGGTCGTAAGTAGGCCTATTGCTTTTTCGGCGAGTTGAATTGGAAAAAACCTTTTTAAAAAAGGCTCTAACCATTGGATTGCTCTGTGTTGATAAACAGAAATTAGAAGTAATCCTACCAACGCCACCAGGCAGAGTACTAACACGATGAGGCTAGCCGTCTCTAAAGAAGGAAATGCATTATTTATAGCCTCTCTTTGCAGGAAGATGGCAAGGCCTATATAAACAATCAGCCAAAACATGTCCATTATTCGCTCTACGACTACAGTGGCTATGACCGGACTTAGGGAAACGTTCCGAGTCCACTTAAGGCTGATTGAGCGCAGAACTTCACCCGAACGAGGAATGACAACATTCGAAGCATAGCAAATCGCCAACGCTAAAGCTGCGTCATGGGCTGTAACCTGGGGGGCAAATGGTCGCATGAGTACGGTCCAACGCCAGGCTCGGATATACAGGGTGCCAATAGTGATGGCTGTTATTAGGACAATCCATTGAACCGTTATATCTGATAGGGCTTCCCAGAGTAGATCGAGGTCTTGATCCCCAAAAGCCCAATGTAAAAAGAAGACCATTAACCCGAAGCTCACAGCGTATTGAATTATTTTTTTTACCATACCATTATTGCGTTAGTCTCGAGAAACGTTGGTCTTATGGCTGATCCAGACAACGCGTCTGAAATAGGGTCGTTAGTGCAGGTTGTCGGAAATGTAAACTCTTGATTTAATTAGATCTAAAAGAATTAAGTGGCATGCGCGCCAACCGTCAAGAGAAGGGGCTTTGGGCTCTATTGCAGCGCGTTGTATGCGGGTAGAACAGGATAAAATGGGATGTCGTACTTTGCCTGCACATCCCGAACGCGTATATTTATAAGCAGCCTTTTACAAGGGCGAACAAAACCGCTAAGGAGGCAGTTTTCCTATGAAGAAATGGTTCAAGAGTTCTATAAAAATTGGGGCCCTGGCTGGATGCTTGCTTTGGATTACAGGAGCCGATGCCGTTGTCAATATTCAGAACGTGGGTGCCGGAGCGCGTTCGGCCGCGT
>JAYOKQ010000065.1:0-7136 GCA_038119905.1 Gemmatimonadota bacterium
CCGCGTCTGGATTTACCTCGTAGAATTAGCCTAACGCACTATTGGAACCTCGAGCACACGGAAAATCGCCTGCGTCGTTTGCTGCGCGACTTCGCTTTTGCTCCGATGGCAGAGGTGCTGGGTTTAGGAGTTAAAGGGTGAGTACTCGGACAGCTGATGGCGATCGGGTGCGCCGCTATTTTGATGGGGCCGCCGAGCGCTTCGATGCCATTTATCGCAGTGACAAAGGTCTTGGGCAAAAGCTGATAGATGGCCTGTTTCGCGGCGTCATTCACCGGCGCTTTGAACTGACCCTCGAGCTGATTGGAGAGCCGTCTGGCAGACGTGTCCTCGACGTGGGCTGTGGCTCGGCGCGCTACGGCGTCGCACTAGCGCATCGCGGTGCTCAAGTCGTTGGGCTCGACTTTGCGCAGGGCATGGTCGATCTAGCCAACACCGCTGCTCAAGAGGCGGGCGTGGCCGAGCAGTGCCGCTTTGAACAGTGCGATTTCCTCACCTGGTCCGCCCCAGAGTCGTTCGATATTTGCTTGGCCATCGGATTTTTTGATTACATAGCCGAGCCGGCGGATTTACTTAAGCGGATGCGTGCTGATGTCGCGGCCGATTGAATATTTTTTTTTACCAAACGCGGGACGTTGCGCACGCTGCCGCGTTGGCTTCGTTTGAATGCAAATGGTTGTCCCGTTTATTTTTATAGTGCGACAGAAGTTGAGCAGCTGATGCGCGAAAGCGGCTGGGAACACGTCGAAGTACATCGGTTGAGCCGCGATTTTTTGGTTCATGCGCGTCTCACCTAGGTATATGGGTATGTTTATAGGGAACGTGAGAATATGAAAGTGTTGATTACCGGGGGTGCAGGTTTTATTGGTTCGCACCTGTCCGAGCGTCATCTCAACATGGGTGACGAAGTTGCTATTATCGACAATTTATCTACGGGTAGCATCGAAAACATACAGCACTTGGAGGATCATCCCAACTGCACGGTCGTCATCGACGACGTGCTTAATGCGGATGTCATGCGCGATCTAGTTGATGATTGCGATCTGATTTACCATCTGGCGGCAGCCGTCGGCGTCAACTTCATTATCGAAAATCCGCTCACTTCGCTTATCTCGAACATCCGCGGCACGGAGATTATCCTCGAGTTGGCGAATGAAAAGAAGAAGAAAGTTGTCCTCGCCTCTACGTCGGAGATTTACGGCAAGAAAAACGGACACGTGCCGTTTGCTGAAAACAGCGACCGTATGCTCGGACCGACGACGGTCATTCGCTGGAACTACTCGACGTCAAAAGCGGTTGACGAATTGTTTGCCTTGGCCTACTGGCGCGAAAAGCGTCTGCCCTGCGTTATTGTGCGTCCGTTTAACGTGATTGGCCCGCGTCAGTCGGGACATTATGGAATGGTCGTGCCGCGTTTTGTGAAGCAGGCGCTGCTCGGACACCCCATCACAGTGTACGGAGACGGCGAACAGCGCCGATGTTGGACGTATATCGACGACGCGCTCGATGGGTTGGTGGCGCTGGCTACTAGCGATCAGGCTGTTGGTGAGATTTTTAATCTGGGTTCACACTTCGAGACCAGCATCCGCGATTTGGCCTTTCATGTCAAGGATTTGACGGCGAGCGATTCGGAAATAGAATTTGTTCCTTACGATCAAGCATGGCCGAAAGGAACCTATGAAGATTTGATGTATCGCGCTCCAGATCTAACCAAAATACGCAACTGCGTAGGCTACGATCCCAGCGTAGATCTCGAATCGGCACTGCATCACATCATCAAATACTACAAGCGATGAGCTAGTAGCTGTTTTGGCGGTTATTCTTCGTTAAAGGGCGGTCACTCGAAAGAGTGGTCGCCTTTTGTCGTATGGGGGCGTTGGCACGGGTATAGGTATCGACAAAGGCGAAAAAGTCATCAAAGTCGATCTCGCCATCTTCGTTTATATCGGCGTGGACGTTCCAGTTTTCTGCATCTGGACTCGAACCAAAAGCATCGGCTAAGGCGAAGAAGTCGTTGAGGTCTATGCTTGTATCCCCGTTGAAATCGCTCGTCTGCCTTCGCTCTACGCGCAGCGTAAGCTCGTCGGTATTCCCGTCGGGGTCTAGCACGCTCAGATATATCTGTGCCCGGGTAAATTCCGCGTCGACGCGGAACAAGATGGAGCGGTCGCCGGTGGCGTAATTGATGTCGAGCAAATCGCCGTCAATGCGTTGAATCGTCCAGGACAGGTCGGCGAAATCGTGGTCGTTATCGGTGACAATACCCTCCAAATTGAGCAGGGCTGTTGTTTCGTCGACGACGATGCCTCGAATGGACGCGAGCGTTGGCGGTGCATTGGAAACATGGACTACTAGCTGAAAAACCTGCTCGTCGTTGAACTGGCCATCATAGGTGTTAACGGCGATGTCGTGCTCGCCCACGTCGCTGCGCTGCGGAACCCAGGATATAAGGCCGTTGAGCGGATTGATGCGCATATTGTCTGGACCGCGCGCAATCGTATAAACCAGCGGATCTCCGTCTGGGTCACTGGCCTGGACCGCATACAGATAGAGCGAGTCGACTCGGGCGCTGAGAATAGGAGTGGAAACAATTTGTGGAGCCTCGTTGCCCGCGACCAAATCGAGTTGGAAACTCTGGCGGATTTGCTGGTCTCCGCTGGCGGCCAGCAGCGTAACGATAGAGCTGGTCGGATCGCCGCTCGTGGGCAGCCAACTAATACGGCCGCTCGCGGGATCAACGGTCATGCGAGCGGGGCCGGCGATGAGCGAAAACTCTAGCGCGAGCTGTGCGTTGATCAGCTGGGCTTGATAGCTGTACGGTTGTCCTATATAGGCTCTCGTAGCGGGTTCGCTGGTGAATGCCATGCGCTGTAGGTTGGCAATGACGTGCAGGCGGAAGGCCTGTTCGCTGGCAGCTTGGCCGTCGCTGATGGCGATGCGCACGTCATACGTCCCCGGCGTATTCGGTCGCCATGCTGCCTTGCCGATAGCACTGTCAAAGCGCATATCATCAGGTCCGGCAAGTAGGCTAAAGCGCATTGGATCGCCGTCTGGATCAATCCCGCGAATCGTATAGAAGTAAAGCGAATCGACGGCCGCAATCGTATCGGGAATAGACGTGATAAGGGGCGGGTCGTTCTGAGGTAGGACGTGTATCAGCACGTCCGATTGATCCTCTAAGCCGGTTTGGTCGCGCACGGTGAGCGTCGTTTGGACTGTACCAAAGAAGTTGGGCGTCGTCGGAGTTGCGATGACCTGCTGGTCTGCTATTTGTATCGCGACGGGCAGTGCGTCGTCCGTGAGGGTAAACTCCAACTCACTCAAGGGTGAGTCGGCGTCTTCTACCAGTGGGCTGAGATCCAAATAGACGGATGGTCCGTCTTCCAATATCTCGAGTTCGATGGTCGACTCTGTAAAACGCGGCGGCTGCGATTGGCGGACAGGTATTTCAACCGTTGACGGAACCAAACTAGACGATCCGGCAAAAACGAGAATTTTTCCCTGGGCTCCCGTTGCGCGAACGCGCCCAATGGCGCGTCCCTGGTCGACGTTGGCGAAACGAGGCTCGACTATGGTGCCCGGTCCACCCGATATCGAGAAACTGACGATGGTTGTCGAGTCGGCAAAGATCCTGTTGCCGTGCACGTCTTGGATCTCGGCGATTAGCTCGGCGCTGGCCGTGTCGGAGGCCGGTAGCGCGGTCGGTTCAGCGCGAAGCTGGACTTTGGCCGCCGGTCCGGCGACTAGCTGCACCTGAGTGGTCCCCGCTCGTAGGTTGGGCGCTTCAGCGCGCAGGCGCACGGTGCCCGCGTGTATGGACGAACGCAGCGTTGTTTGCGCTGTGCCGAAGTCGGCGCGGGCCGTTTGTGGACCAATGAGCTCGGCATCTCCGCTTTCTATGGAGAATGAGACGGTCGCATCCGCGTCGGTCACTACGTTGCCGAGACTGTCGCGAACAATGGCCGATAGCGTAGTCGTCGACTGTTGATCAGCCACAATGGTCGAGGGGACGACGACTAGGTCGATTTGATACGGTGCCGCCGCCTGCGACATGAGCTGTATCTCATCCGCCTGTAGTTGCTCTGCTTCGGCGCGGACAACGATGGCACCTGCCAGTCCTAGACTGCGTACCTGCGTGCGTGCGATGCCGTTGCGAGCAGTAACTTCTTCCTGCGACAAGAGCGCCTGGCCCCCGACGACGGTAAAACGAACGCGAGTCGTGCTGTCTTCGCCGAGCAGCTGGTCGCGCGAGTCGAGCAAATAGGCCGTAATCTCAGCGCTCTGTTCGCCGCTTGCCGGGATCTGACTTCGCGAAGTTGTCAGGGATAGATAGGGCGGCTGCGTAGATATGACGGGTATATCCAACGACTGGCTGAGGGCATCGATGGTTGCTTTTACGCGCAGCGTGTCCGGCTCAAACGCGACGATCTCTAAACCGTCTTCGGTATCGCTCGTGCTCAGGCTGCTGAAGCCATTGGCAAAGTTGCCGGAACCAGATACCAAGAAAGAGATTTCTTCGCCTTGGCCGGTGAGGTTGCCGTGTGCGTCGCGCAGGCGGGCCGTGAGGGTCGTGCGGTCGCCGTCGTCCAATAGAATCGAGGGCGGGTCGGCCACTAGCTCGATAGAGGCCACAGGTCCTGCAATAAGGGTGACCTCAATCGTATCGGCCAATAGGCCAACGGCTGTCGCGTATACGTTCACGGTGCCGGGCGTCGTGCCAGCGCGTAGTTCGGTGCTGGCCACGCCTTGTTGCACCTGAGCCGACAGGGAGCCCGCTATCCAAGCCGCACCGCGTAGCGTGGTGAAGCTGACGAGCGTTCGGTCGTCCGTGGTGATGGGTCGTCGTTGGGCATCTACTATCGTGGCTTGAAGGATGGTGCTAGACAGGCTATCTGCCACAACCGTATCGGGTGTAGCAGACAGCAGTATGTGGTGTGGCTGTCCGACTTGCCCAACCTGGTGTAGCTCTCCTTCTATCCGTTCGCCCAAAACGGGGACAGTGATCCCGCTAGCGCGCGTGCTCTTGGCCGTTATAGCATCTCCGTAGGTGCGCGCGCGCAGCGTCCAATCGGCCTGCAGCGCACTGCGCGCACTCCACGTGACTAAGAAGTTGGTTTGATCGACGAGGGTGTCGCGCAGTGCGCCAAATGTGGCGTGACCGTCGCCGTCTACTGTCGCTGCTCCCAAGAGCTGGTCGGCCGAATCGACGGCCCCCAGCGTTCCGCTATCTCTCCATAGATATACCGTGTCGATGTGGACGGTTGACATCCCGCCGCCCGTTTCTAAGTCAACTCTGAGATCTTGTAGGTGGATAGGCTCGTTCTGTGCCACAGTAGAAAAGGCGTATAGGGCGATATTCTTGGGCGTTGAGTCGCGCTGAAACGCTAGCTGGTTGGCAATTTGCTGGCCTGGTTCACGCAGGCTGAGCCAGCCCGTCAGCAGCACGTCGTCGCTGTGTGCGGGCGTAAGGCCAGGGCTGGTTGCTCGTAGATTGATATGTCCGGCTTGGCTATAAATGGCCGAAGTGAAATGAACTTGGCCCCCGCTAGCGCTGAGCGTGCGCTCCGGTAATGCGGCCAGTGCCAGCAAGGGAACGGCCGAGCCTGCCGGAATGGCCTCCAAGGTGATGAGACCGTTGAATTCACTGTCCAACGCTCCATCTTGGTGCACGGCCATCACGCTCAGCTGGTTTTCTAACAGGTTTTCTCCAACGAGTGCGATTGGTCGCGGCTGTTCGACAAAGACGAGGCGCGTGGCGACGATGTCTGCGGTATGGGGACCGCTGCTTGTATTGGCTAAATCGCCGCCCGATCCGTCGGATTCGTCGTCGGCTTCGAGGATGAAGGACTGATGGTCTTCGGTCGCGGTATAGGCAATATCAGTGAAGGTGGCGATTCCTTCTGTTGCTTGTATGGCCGTCGTGCCGGAGAGCGCGCCCGGTGCACTGGTTGTCAGGGAAACGATATCGGTAAAGTGGGCGTCAATTCCCCCGAGGGGATCTAATGCCTGTATGACGGGCTGCGTTTGAAAGGGAACGCCTGACAGCACATCGCCAAATGCAACTCCTTGATGCGCAGGCTCTACGGCAAAGACAAGGCGCGTGGCAATAATATCAGCGGTGTGATCGGTGCTAGCGGCGTCCGGCAGATTGCCGCCCGATCCGCTGGTTTGGTCGGCGGCGCTAAGGGCGAAGGTCTCGCCGTCTTGGGTGGCAGTATAAGCGACGTCGGTAAAGGTGACGATTCCTTCTACTGCCTGTAGGGTTGTCGTACCGGAGAGCGTGCCCGGTGCGCTGGTTGTCAGAGTGACGGTGTCAACGAAATCGAGGTCGACGCGGCCGTCGGCATCCTGTGCACGTAGAATGGGTTGGCTAGCAAAGGCGTTGCCCGATACGACGTCTCCGTTGATTGCTTCTGGATCGGCTGGCAGATTGGTGAATACCATCTGCGTAGCGACGATATCGGCGGTGTAGTTTGGGGTGCTTATATCCGGCAAGTCGCCGCCGGCTCCGCCGGTTTGGTCTGCAGCGACAAGGGCAAAGGTTTCGCCGTCTTGGGTCGCGGTGTAGGTGACGTCGGTAAAGGTGACGATCCCTTCAGCCGCCTGTCGTGCCGTGGTGCCGGAAAGCGCGCCCGCTGCGCTGGTCGTCAGGGTGACAGTGTCGGCGAAATGGATGTCGATTTGTCCGTTGGCATCGGTTGCCTGTAGCGTGGGCTGGCTGGCAAAGGGCTTGCCGGAGATGACGTCTCCATTGGGCGCTGCTGGATCAGCTGGCAGGACGGCAAAGGCGATCTGCGTAGCGACGATATCTGCGGTGTGCTCTGCGGTGGTTGCATCTGGCAGATCGCCGCCGGAACCGCCGGTTTGGTCATCGGCGGTGAGTGTGAACGTTTCGCCGTCTTGGGTTGCGGTATAAGTGACATCGGTAAAAGTGACAACGCCGGCTGCTGCTGCCCGTGTCGTCGTGCCGGAGAGCGTGCCCGGTGCGCTGGTTGCCAGAGTGACGGTATCGGTGAAGTGGGCATCTACGCGTCCGGCGGCGTCCTGTGCCTGCACGATGGGCTGCGTCGCAAAGGTGTTTCCCGATACGACGTCTCCGTTGATTGCTTCTGGATCGGCTGGCAGATTGGTGAATA
>JAYOKQ010000065.1:7236-25508 GCA_038119905.1 Gemmatimonadota bacterium
CGGTTTGGTCATCGGCGGTGAGTGTGAACGTTTCGCCGTCTTGGGTTGCGGTATAGGTGATATTGGTAAAAGTAACGACGCCGGCTGCGGCTGTTTGAGTAGTCGTGCCGGAGAGCGTGCCTGGTGCGCTGGTTGTCAGGGTGACGGTGTCGGAGAAGTGGGTGTCGACACGGCCGTCGGCGTCCTGTGCTTGCACGATGGGCTGCGTCGCAAAGGTGTTTCCCGATACGACGTCTCCGTTAGCGGCACTCGGATCGGTCGGTAAACTGGTGAAAACCAGCTGTGTTGCAACAATGTCGGCCGTGAGATTGCCCGTTTGAGCGGTATCCAGGCCAGCGGTCGTCGCACTCAGCGAGAAGATGGCTCCGTCGTTGGGGGATGCCACGCCCAATCCGCTCTCGTCGAATATGGCCTGCCCGTTGTTCCACGGCATGCTGTTGGCACCTATCAGAGATAGACTGTTGGGCGTTACGCTCAGAACGGCCGTGCCGGTAACGTCGCGGTCGATTTGTCCGTTGGCATCGGTTGCCTGTAGCGTGGGCTGGCTGGCAAAGGGCTTGCCGGAGATGACGTCTCCATTGGGCGCTGCTGGATCAGCTGGCAGGACGGCAAAGGCGATCTGCGTAGCGACGATATCTGCGGTGTGCTCTGCGGTGGTTGCATCTGGCAGATCGCCGCCGGAACCGCCGGTTTGGTCATCGGCGGTGAGTGTGAACGTTTCGCCGTCTTGGGTTGCGGTATAGGTGATATTGGTAAAAGTAACGACGCCGGCTGCGGCTGTTTGAGTAGTCGTGCCGGAGAGCGTGCCTGGTGCGCTGGTTGTCAGGGTGACGGTGTCGGAGAAGTGGGTGTCGACACGGCCGTCGGCGTCCTGTGCTTGCACGATGGGCTGCGTCGCAAACAGGCTGCCCGAGACGATGTCTCCGTTGGTGGCAGCCGCATCAGCTGGCAGGCTGGTAAAGACCATTTCAGTAGCGACGATGTCGACCGTGAGTTCGTCGCTAACGACGTTCGGTAGGGCGCCTCCGTTGGAAAAGCTGAGTGCGAAACGCGCACCTTCACTCGAGGTGCTGACAGCTACATCATTCCACGTTGCTCGGCCATCGATCCAGCCAACGGTCGTCGTTCCTGAAAGGACTACAGTGCCCGAATTTAGCGTTAAACTGGGAGCGCCATCCGCATAATGCACGTCCGCTACGCCGTTGTCATCCTGTGCTTCGAGGATGGGTTGGACCTGGAATGCAATGCCCGAGACGATATCTCCATGGATAGCACGCGTATCCGCTGGTGCTGTGATGGTCACCATCTGCGTCGCGACGACGTCGGCCGTGAGCGTCGTACTTTGGCCACTAATTGCACCGCTTGTGGCGCTCAGTGCAAAGGGCGTAGCGTCGTTTGTGGCGATGACGCGGAGCCCATTTCCGACAAAGTCTGCGCGGCCTCCCACCCATGTTTTGCTCAAGGTGCCGCTCAGTGTGGGATTGCCTGGAGGCAGGGATAGCGTAACGCTCCCGGTGAAGTTGATGTCTCGCTGCCCGCTGCTGCTGCGCGCTTCTAATACCGGTTGCGTCGTGAATACCTTGTCCGATACGACGTCTCCGTTGGGCGTAGTGGGATCGGCTGGCAGGGTAGTAAACACGATCTGAGTTGCAATAATATCGGCTTGTAAATCGCTCGTGCTAACGCTGGGGATATTGCCGCCTGATCCGCCCGGTTGATCGTCTGCTGTCAGCGTGAAAATCTGTCCGTCTTCGGTCGCGGTATAGGCTATGTCAGTAAAAGTGGCGATGCCGCCGACTGCTTGCCGTGTGGTGGTGCCGGATAGGGGCCCCGGCCCGTTTGTCGAGAGGATGATGGCATCGACGAAGTCCGTGTCGATGCGCCCGTCTGCATCGCGTGCCTGTATGACGGGTTGGACCTGAAACGGCACGCCCGACAGCACGTCGCCATGGGCCACTCCGCTATGCGCCGGCTGCGTAGAAAATACCATCTCTGTGGCAACGATGTCGGCGATCAGTGCGTTACTCTGTGCGCCGGTCAAGCCCGTGCCGTTAGCCGCTAGCGTGAACGAGGCGCCATCGACAGTGGTCGTTGCGCTGAGGTTGGTAAACGAGGCGCGCCCTTCCACCCACGCCGTCGTCGCCGTGCCCGATAGGATTGGACTACCGCTGCCGATTGACAGCGTGGCGCTGCCGCTGGCATCTACGTCGACGTTGCCATAGGCGTCGCGCGCCTCGAGGACGGGCTGCGTGGCAAAGGGGCGTCCCGATGTGATGTCGCCGTTGCTGGCGCTGGCATCTGCCGGATGGGTAGCAAAGGCGATCTGTGTGGCAACTATATCAATCGTAACGCTGTTGGCATTGTCTGCGATGATTTCTGGACCAATGCGGCCATTGCTCGTAGAAATTGATCCGGATGTACAGCCCACGCGGAATGCGTCTTTGTTGGTGCCGAGTTCGTCGCTGTGTGTCGTGCTGAGCGTGAGGGTGGCGATAAAATAGGGAAACGACGAACTCCAAGTCAGCGGTTCCGACAAGGGAATTGCGCTGACCTGATTCAGTGCGACGCTGGCTTGGGTGCCGACCAGACTGTCGCTGCCTGCACTGAATGTGGCATCCTCGCTGCGATACAAGCGCAGCTGTCCAAAGGCACTCGAGGCAATGCCCGTCGGCGTACTCAGGTCAGATAGCGTGAGCTCGATGGATTGAAGAGCTGACGTGCCATCGTTTACTAGGCGGACAGAAAAGATAGGCACTTCTGCGCCGGGTTGGACCGTGCTCTGGCCGTCGAGGCCTTCATGGTGGCCGAATACTACAATGGTCGCCTCCGTTGGCATAGAGAACGCCAACAGGACGCCCGTGCACAAAGCTAATAGGGTGCTAAAATGCATGGAAATAGCGCGTTATAGAAGGGGAAGTGATGCGATAGTCGGGGGGAACCGAACTGGACCGATTGTCTACGAGAGACAAATATAATAAGGTGCCAATAAAAAAGACAGTAGACTATGGACCAACGTGGTGGAATCTATAGAGTTAAAGCGTATTATCGTTAGGGATAAAGAAATGGGCGAGTCGGCTTTTTGCGGTGGAAACGGCCAACCAAGCCGTCTCTTCGATGTGGAGTGTCGCTAGGCCGGCCGGAGGCAGTGTAACGCGCACGCCAGAGAGCCTGTAAATGAGTTCTTCCATTCCGGGATTGTGTGCGATAATAAGCACGGTGTCGATTTCTTCGGGCGTCTCTTCAATGCGCTGTAGAAGGCTCGCTGGGCTCGCCAGATAGAGCGCTGAGTCGAGCTGTAGTACGAGGGGAGATAGTTCGAGGTGGTCGACTAGGCCAGTCGCCGTCTGATGAGCACGCCGTGCCGACGATGCGAAGACCCACTGTGGGATCGAATTGCGCTCGCGCAACACGTCGCCGGCTCGTGCTGTATCGCGCATACCGCGCTCCGTCAGCGGCCGGTCGTAATCGCTCTGTATATGAGGCGGATGATCGGATTCTGCATGGCGCATGGCGAGCAGTATTTTCACGTTATACCGAGACTTTCTACTGTAAAACAGCCGTAGCGTACATGTTGCGCGAGCGCAGCGGGCGTACTATTTTATCGTGGTCTACTTGCAAAATATATGCTGAACAATCTGTTGACAATAATCTCCCCGGGAAGACGCAAAGGATGGCGGCAGACCCCGTAGAAATTAACCTGGCGATACGGCCGCAGCATCGCTACGAGCTGATTGATGTGACGAAGCGCGTGCGCGACGAGGCCGGTGATGTGCTCGATGGCTTTCGCAAGACGGCCTATTGCTCGCTGCATACCACAGCTGGCTATTTGGAGCAGGGAGCGTGTCGTCATCTCGGGCGAACTCACAAGCAGCTCGATCCCTTTATTCGCGCCGTGCAGAAGATCTTTCCGCACAATGCGGGGTATTATCACGACCGCATGCAGCTGCGCGACGAGCTAAGTGAGAGCGAAAAAGAGCGCGAACCGATCAACGCGGATTCGCATCTGACGTTTATGAGTGCAGGGCTGCAAAACTGCGTCACATACATTAACCGGCCAGATGAATCTGTTTATTTCATTGAGCTCGACGGAATATACAAAGAGCATGTGCGCGAACGGCGCACAACGGTTATAGCCTACGACCAGGCCGAAGTCGTGCACAGAGATCGCATCGCCGTGCCCGTCGACGGTGGCCACACCATTGATTCGTTTAATCTTAAAGACGATCGCTACGGACTTTTTTCTCAGCTTGAAGGATGGCTACAGCGCTACGGCGTTGAAAAAGGGCGTTTCGACCTGCGCTTGGTGCCCGAGGATCGCCATGTGGGGCTGACCGTCAACGAGTACGAAACGCTGCTAATGCGCAACGACCTGCCTCAGGTTTTGCGCGATCCACTGCGCTACGTGATGCAGCGCGGCAAAAAGCTGCTGCGCCATCCGGGGGCTATTCCCGGCAAGACGCGCGACTACGCCGCCTACGATCTGATCCACCTGTACAACGATTTGATGGACAGCGTGCCCGTGGGGCGCTCGGTCATTGATCGGATGCTCTCGGTGCTGTCCAGTCCGGCCAAGCGTATTCTGCGGCTGAAACGCCACGTTTCTCTACTGGTGTCCGATAGCTCCGAAACGGGGGTGAGTCCCATTGTCCAAGGACAGTATCAGAGCCCCATCCTCGTTCAGCACCATCCCGCTACGGACGGTGTGCGCTATCTAGACGTTACGCTGCGACGGTTTACCTAGGCTATGCACGTAGATTCTTCCATATTCAAAGCTTACGACATTCGCGGGATCTACCCCGATCAGCTCAATGAAGAGGTAGCCTATTCCGTTGGGCGCGGCTTCGTTGCGCTGCTTCAGCCGAGCGAAGTCATTGTCGGGCGCGATATGCGCCTGTCGAGTCCAGCTATCAAGGCGCATTTGCTGCGCGGTCTAACCGATCAGGGCGCCGATGTGATCGACATTGGTATGGTGAGCACGGACCAGTACTACTACGCCTGTGCGACCCTCAAGCGGCCCGGGCTCATGGTAACGGCATCGCACAATCCGCCGCAGTACTGCGGTTTCAAGATGGTGCGTGACATGCCCTACCTGCTCAGCGGTGATTCGGGTATACAGGATCTGCGCCGCCTCGTCGAAGAGGGTCAATTTGCCGATCCGCCTCGGGTCGGCAGCGTGCGCGAACTAGATCTTAGTGATGGCTTTGTCGACACCGTGCTGCGCACGGTTGATCCGGCAGAAATCAAGTCGCTTAAGGTTATTGCAGATACCGGCAACGGAATGGTTGGGCCGAGCCTTGAGCGCGTTTTTGCACAGCTGCCGGTGCAGTTGACCGGTCTCTACCTCGATCCCGACGGTAGTCTGCCCAATCACGGCTTGGATCCGATGCAGCCGGAGAATCGTGCTGAACTACAGCGCCGCGTCCGCGAAGAGGGGGCCGATATTGGCTTTGCCTTCGACGGAGACGGCGATCGCTTTTTCGTCATCGACGACCGCGGGGAGTTTGTTCCCGGTGACTTTATCACTGCGCTGATGGGATGCTATTTGTTGGAAAAGTATCCCGGCGGAAAGATCGTCTACGACGTGCGCTGCTCTTGGGCCGTGCGCGACATGGTCGAGGCGGCAGGTGGAACGGCGCTCGTTGAGCGCGTGGGGCACTCCTTTATCAAACCTCGAATGTTTGAAGAGGGGGCCGTATACGCCGGAGAGCTGAGCGGCCACTATTACTTCAGCGATTTCTTTGGCGCTGATTCCGGACTCGTGCCAGCTCTGCTCATGCTGGAAATGCTTTCGCGCCGTGGAGTTGCTCTTTCCGAATTATTGGCCCCCCTGGCCTCGCGCTACTTCCTGTCTTCGGAGATCAATTCGCGCGTGGATGATCCAGCGCAAAAAATTGCCGCGCTGGCAGAGCGCTATAGCGATGGCCAGATCGAGCATATTGACGGAATCTCCATTAGCTATGACGACTGGCACTTCAACGTGCGCGCTTCGAATACCGAACCGCTCCTGCGCCTCAATTTGGAGGCGTTGGACGAACAGACGATGTGTGAAAAGCGGGACGAAGTGCTCGCCTTCATTCGATCGTAATCGCGCGCTACACCGGCGGCTATAGGGCCTCTGTCGGCATGCCGACGGAGGTTTTTTAGTATATGGCATTTCTGCGCAACCTCTCGACAAACGCTATTAGCACCGGACTGGTCTTTTCCCTCGGTCTACTCAACCAGACGTTGCTGGCCAATGCCCTAGGCCAGGCCGGTTATGGGCGGTTGGCGCTGTGGACCAACGCGGCGCTTATCGCGGCGCTCGTGCTGGGGGAGTGGATTCGGCGCGGCAGCACCTATGTAGTGGGCAGAGAGGGGGCCGCGTCCTCAGCGCGCGACAATGCGCTGCTCTATACACTCGTGCTCGTGGTGGCGGCAGCTGCCGTTACCTGGGTCGGTCGCGCTGCACTTGTGGGCGTGCTGGGAGAAGAGATACAGCACTACTGGCTGCTGTGGGCAACGCTAGTTGCCCTCGTTGTGCTACAGCGCTGTGGTCAGGCTGTACTGCTGGGCCAAGATCGCGTTCGTCCCTATGCCCTTGTCCCTATCGTGTTCATCACAACATATACGGCACTGAACGCCGTGCAGTGGTATGCCGGCCAGCTGCAGGTGGTGAACGCACTATACGCTTTTGTCGGATCTGCGGGACTCGCGGCGCTTGCCGCATGGGGTTGGCTGCGCGGCGTCGGATCGTTCCGCTGGGGTGATCGCGCGCTGCTCGGACGCACGTGGGAAGTCGGCCGGCGCGGTATGGTGTCGGTCGTTTTGGTTTTTTTACTGCTCAAGAGCGACCTGTTCCTCATACAATACTTCATGGGCGAAACGGCCGTCGGCACCTATCGGGTAGCGGTCAATTTTGCCGATATGATGCAGCGTTTGCCCGACGTGGCTGGGGCCGTGCTGCTGGCCAAAGTCGTGCGGGAAGAGGACGCGGGTCGACTCAGCCTAAAGGTGGCGCGCGGTATATTGGCTTTTTCGCTGCTAGCCGCTTTGGTGCTCTGGGGATGGGGGCAGTGGTTTATTACGCTGTTCTTTCCCGCCTATACAGAAGCCTACGTTCCTCTGCTGTGGATGCTGCCGGGTCTGGTTTTTCTCGGCGTTGGCTCGGTTTTTAATACCAAACTGGCTGGCATGGGCTATCCGGCCGTAACCCAATGGGCGCCGGGCGTTGCCTTTGTCGTCAACGCGCTGCTCAACGCTTACTGGATTCCGCGTCTTGGGCTGCACGGAGCGGCGCTGGCTACCTCGATTTCGTACGTGCTGTGGGCACTGTGCATTGCGCAAGCCTACATGCGCGCCGAAGGATTGGGATTCGGCGATCTGATCGGAGTGCGGAACCCATCAGCCGGAAAAGGCGAGACCCATTGAAGGTACTACTCACATCGCGCCTCTATCCGAGTTCGGCCTATCCGGCGCGCGGCACGTTCGTGCACAACCAGATACGCTTTCTCGATGCGCTGTGCGAGGTAACCGTCTTAGCGCCGTTGCCCTATTTTCCCCGCTTGCCCGGCTTTGGTCGCTGGAGTGCGCTGGCCAATGTCGGTAACTGCGAGGAGCGCGACGGCCTGACTATACGCTATCCGCGCTATCTATCTCTGCCGCGCCGTCTGCTGTTCGAGCGCGCGTGGAAATTTTATTTGCATGCGCTGGCACGGGCGGCCCGAGAGCAGCCGCGTCCCGATATTTTACACGCTCATTTGGCCTATCCCGATGGGCGCGCCGCGATCGAGTACGGCGCGCAGCTGGGCATTCCCGTCGTCATATCGGTGCACGGCCACGACGTGCGCGAAATACCGCAGGCCAATCCGCGCTGGCGCACGCTCGTTGCCGAGGCGTTAACGCGGGCCGATGCCGTTGTAGCTAGCAGTCGCGACGCGCGTCAGCGCGTAGTCGAATTGGGCGTAGATGGAGACAAGATATGGGATATACCCCAGGGGGTGGACTGCGCGCACTTTACACCGTCACCGATTCGGCGCAACGATGCGCGAAAATGGCGTCTGTTATATGCCGGTCGCTTTGACCACAAGAAAGGGTTGGGCGTGCTGTTGGAGGCCGTGCATCTGCTCGTGCAGCGGCGAGACGATATCTCACTCCAGTTGGTTGGCGCCAGTTCCGATAGCGGTATGGGAGAAGTTTTTCGGCAGCAGGCCGAAGCGTTGGGTCTGCTCGATCGCGTTGCGTTTTGCCCGGCGCGCCCGTGGAACGAAATGCCCGCGGTGATGGCCGGCGCAGACCTCTTTGTATTACCGAGTTTTTACGACAGCTTTGGCATTGTGCTGATCGAGGCGATGGCCTGCGGCATACCCGTTGTTGCCACGCGCTGCGGGGGGCCGGAGGAACTAGTCGACGACGAGGTGGGTCGACTCGCCGACGTGGGTGATCCGGCTTCGCTTGCGGCGGCCATTGAAGAAGTGATAGAGCATTACGACGATTTCAGTCCAGCGGGCCTGCGCCGCCGGGCGGAAGCATTCGACTATCGGCAGGTGGCTGCGCGCACGATCGAGCTCTACGAAAGCGTGCTAAAAAAACGCTAACCGAACCCCTGTATATCGCGTCTTATCTGGACAAATGGGCGTATAGAGCTAGCAGCGTTTCGGCTTGGATACCCCAGTGAAAGTGCGCCCTGGCAGCTCGTCGGCCGTTTTCGCCCATGCGCAGAGCTTCGTCGGGATGTTCGCTGAGGTAGCGCACAGCCTGGGCAACAGCCGCGTCATCGGCTGGGTCGACGCACAGGCCGCAGTCGTTGTCGGCGATTAGGCGCCGCAGGTTGGGGAAGTCGGAGCAGATAACCGGCAGGCCGTAGGCCATATACTCAAAGATTTTGGTCAGCTCTTTGCGCAGCGTGTGCCGGCCCGGAGGAAAAATGGCCAAACCGGCGGTCCAGCGTTCGCGCAGATAGTAGTCAATAATATGCGCATGCGGAACGTAAGAGCCGACGCCCTCGAGGTGCAGGCGTTGGTGCTGGTCGCCGGCCAACTGGCGCAATTGTTCGGCTAGCGACGGATCGCAGCGTCCGATGAGGAAGACCTCTGCAGCGGGCAGCTGGTGGAGAATGCGCGCGTGGTGAAAGGCGCCGCGGTAGTCCTTGACGTTACCCGTATAGAGCAGTCGCATATCTCCCATCGAGGGACGCTGGTCCAGTTGAGATACGTCAACTTCGGGCAGCCGAGCGTAGTTGAGCACCAGGTGGCCGCGCGGAAAGCGCTCGGCGTAGTAGCGCTCGGCCAAAACCTGTTGAAACGGCCACGTAGCGATGCGCTCGCAGGCCGACAGCACGCGCGCGATGAGCGATCGCAGCGGCTTGGGTAGGTATTCGCGTTCGAGTAGCGCCGTGCTATTGTCCTCGTGGATATCGTAGATGACGTGTTTGCCCAGCAGGCGTAGCACCAGAGCGGCTGGAATAAACTCTGGATCGTGAAAGTGATAAATCGTTCCCCGTTGGCGCAGTGCCACGCGGAGTGCGCGCCATACGCCCACGCTCATGCGCGACCACCGGCTGGCAGGGCGTTGAAAGGGGCATATGCGGATGCCGTCTACTGTTTCTTCCCGTTCGTGCGCGGCGACGAGCACGACGTCGTATCCGGCTGCGGCCAGCGTGGTGCATTCGCGGTGGAAGATGCGGTTGTCAAAGGGCGAATGCACGGTGGTGATGTGGACAATCGGCGGCATACAGATGGTTCAATACGGTCGAGAGGTTGCAGGAGAAAAGCGCGCCTATCGGCTTGGCAACCGCGGTAGATACGCGTCGGGCGCCATTTGCTTTTACTATCGCAAATGGCGAAAATATAAGTAGATAAACAAAAAAACTATGTGTCGTAGGTCAATCTAAATCAAAATGTTAGCCACTGTCTTTTGGGGTGCCGTGCTGTGGGTTATGTACGCCTACGTGCTGTACCCGCTTTTGCTGTTGCTGCTGTCGGCTGGCCGGCGCGTCCGAGACTATAATTCGCCCGAAGAGTGGCCTCGGGTTTCGCTCATTATTGCCGCGCATAACGAAGAGGCCGTGCTCAAGGAGAAGCTGGATAACTCGCTCGCTCTCGATTATCCGCGCGAAAAGCTGCAGATTATCGTCGCCTCGGATGGGTCGACAGATGCGACAGAAGAAATTGCGCTGTCCTACGGCGACCGCGGCGTTGAGCTACATCGGGTGGTAGAACGCGGCGGCAAGACGCAGGCGCAGAACGAAGCTGTCGGTCTGGCCTCGGGCGAGATACTGGTATTTTCCGACGCCAACAGCATGTATGACGCACAGGCGCTCCGCCGCATATTGCTGCCCTTTGAGGACGAGGCTATCGGCTGCGTATGCGGAGAATTGCGCTACGAAAACCCGGAGGACGATGCGGCGGGAAAAGGCGAGGGCGTTTACTGGCGCTACGAGCAATTCCTCAAGCGGCGCGAGAGCATGCTGTCGTCGACACTGGGGGCTAACGGCGCGATTTACGCGCTGCGCCGCCCGCTATTTGAGGCACTAGATGCCGATATTATCAGCGATTTTATCATGCCCGTGCGCGTTTGGCGACGCGGATTTCGCGTCGTGTATGAGCCCAGTGCCATAGCGCAAGAGCGCAGTGGAGGTAGTTTTACTGACGAATTTCATCGGCGCACGCGCATTATTGCGCGCTCTCTGCTGGGCCTGTGGGCCGAGCGCGGCGTGCTCAATCCGCTGAGCCACGGCTGGTTTGCCGTGCAGATGATTTCGCACAAGCTGATGCGCTGGATGGTTCCACTCGCGCTGATTGCCGCTTTTGTTAGCAACGCGCTGCTCAGCCACCTCGAACCGTATCGAACGCTGTTTTTTATTCAGGTCGTGCTCTACGGGCTCGCGTTCGTGGGCAACGCGTGGCCGGCGCGGCTGGGGCGCTTTGCGCTGTTTTACGTGCCGGCGCATTTTTGCGCAATCAACGCCGGCGCGCTGCTTGGTTTACTTCGCTTTATAAGCGGACGTCGTTATCGGATTTGGCAACCTACGAGTCGTAGCTGATGTCTATACTACAGCGAATTGCACTGCTCCTACTGGTCGATATAGTAGCTGTCAACATGGCTTCCGTCATCTTCGTATGGATGAAGTTTGCTGGCGGCGCGCTCGAAACGGTTAGCGCGAGCTGGGATCGCCTCTATCCGCAGGCCACGACGGGGCCGACCTTCTGGTACGCGCTGAGCTACTTCTCCGACGTGCTCGTGTTGATCTGCGCCTGCTGGCTGCTGCTATTTTTCTTTTTCGGTCTATATCGCCTCTCGCCTTCGCACTCGCGCTTTGACGAAGTGCTCGAAGTATTTAAAGTGGTGACGCTGGGTGTCTTGCTCGCATTCGTCGCAACGTTTGATCAGGGCGATATACGTCTGACGCGCTTGTTGATCTTCTTTTATTGGCTAGGGTTATTGTGCTTTACGGCCGGTGGTCGCGTGCTGGTGCGCAGCTTTGAACGCCAGCTGCTGCTGCGCGGTATTGGGCGTCGAAAGACGCTCATTGTCGGCAGCGATGCGCGCGGTATGCGCCTGCTGCATGATTTACGCCTGGTGCCCGACAGCGAGTTCGATATCGTGGGGTTTGTGCGGGCCGAGGGCGAAGAAGCGCGCGACGAGGTGGACGGTCTGCCCGTCCTCGGCCGGGTAGGTGATCTGGCCCGTCTGGTGTTTGACAGGCGCATAGAGGTGGTGCTTATCGCGCTGCAGTCCAATTCACACGAAGAGATTCTCGATATTGTTGCTGCAGCAGAGGGCCAACCGGTCAGCTTTAGTATCACGCCGGATTTATATGATATTGTCACGGGCCACGTGCGGACAACGCAGATTTACGGCGTGCCGCTGATGGAGCTCAAACCCGAACTGATGCCGGTGTGGGAGCAATCGGCCAAGCGCCTGATTGACGTGAGCGTCGCTGTTGCAATTTTGGCCCTGCTATCGCCGCTGTGGGCCGTTATCATTGCCGTAATCAAGTTGACTTCCAAGGGGCCGGTGCTGTTTCGGCAGGAGCGCGTGGGCGTAGGCGGCAAACCCTTCACCATGTATAAGTTTCGCTCTATGCGCGTCGACGCAGAAGAGAAGACAGGGCCCGTATGGGTACAGGGTGAAGATCCGCGCGTAACGAGTATTGGCAAGATACTTCGCACGCTGCATTTGGACGAGATTCCCCAGTGCATCAACTTTCTACGCGGCGATATGTCACTGGTGGGACCGCGCCCCGAGCGGCCGTTTTTCGTCGACCAGTTTCGCCAGCAGATTCCCCTCTATATGCGTCGCTTCAACGTCAAGCCGGGGCTGCTGGGATGGGCGCAGGCTAAGCACGAGTTCGATCTGGATTCGAAGGATTTTGTCGGCATTGCGCGCGAACGCCTCGAATACGACCTCTACTACATTGAGAACATGTCGCTGAAACTCGATTTAAAAATCATGTTTCAGACGGTCTGGTTTGTGCTGGCCGGTAAGAGCACGCGTTAGTCTACATCCTGCACGGTGCCCACGTTATTGCGCCCATACGCCATCAATCTCCATGGCATCACCCCCTGCAAAATCGACGGCTTCGACCCACGTATTAACAGCAAGACCGGCTAGCGGTGTGCGCAGGCGGATGTGCGTGCTTTCGTGGTCGGGGTTGTGGGCCGATGCGATCAGTGCGCTGTGGCCGCTGGCATCGCAGAGATGGGCGTCGTGCAGGTAGCCCGTGCGCGCTAAGATGCAAAAATCCAACTCAATCTCTATACCGTCCCGGCTTATAGACACCACGCGCCCTCGGCCTAGCAGGGGCGTCACATCGAGCGTTAATCGCCAGCGCTGGTCACCTAACGGCTCGGTAGCCATTACGCCGTAATTTCTTCCGCGCGCCGGCGTGCGCAGGCGCATATCCGTACCCACCTCTTCGAGTCCCTCGACATCTACCGTGCACTGTGCCGGGTCTAAGGCGACGGCGACGACGCGGCGCGTGGCGCTGTTCAGTGCGCGCCGCTGGCCGTTAAAGAGAATGGATTGAGCGGCGCGACCGGTGCAGTTGCCATCGACTGTCACCGCCAGCGCACCGTCCAGCTCTGTTCCATCTGCAAAGTTCGTCGTGCCCGTTCCATCGGGCGCCCAATACAGGCGTATTTCCTTGCCCTGTCGCGTCGTCAGACCGACGCCAGCGGCCGTGCCCTCTGCCGCAATCGGCTGGACGCTATCCAGCGCGCTCTCGCCAGCGCGCGGTTCAAATGCCAGGTCGATGCAGGTCGAGTCGCCGCGGTCGGCTTCGCGCTGCCAGCTCAGCGTTCGGAAGGCATAGGTCGATTCTTCTGGTGTGCCCATAATCGCCGTGGCCCGCGCGCTGCGAAGGGTGGTGCCCGCGCTGACGCTGAGCTGATGCACATCGAGCGCAGATTCGCTGTCCATCGTCCACGTGCCGCACCAGGCGTCGGGCGCCGACAGCTGCTGCACGCTGTCCATATAGGCTAGACCAGCACAGTCGGGGTGTGATATGCTGTTTAGGTCGCCGCGCGCAACGTCGATACCGGCTAGCGTCCCGGTCAGCGACTGCTGCGGTAAATCGGCAAAAAATTCAGGGCCACAGCCGCGGCACAGGCGCCAGTGCGTATCCCCGCCGCGTATGCGCATCATATCGATGAGCACAACGCCTTGGTCATCGGTTTCGAGCAGGGCCAGCAGGCGTCGCATATGCACGCCGGGTTGATACCAGGTAGTGGTCTCCGCGTTCCACGCCCAGCGCTCCGCGGCGACGTCGATGACTTGAATGCCGGGTTGCTGCAATATCCTAACGAGGCGCCCACGGCCGGCGATGTGTCCTGCGTCCACGCCATCTATGATACCCCAGCCGCTGTTGTGGGTGGCCCAGTGTGCTTCCCAAGTGCGAATGCTGGCCCACGATTGGGGATAGCCTAGGTCGCCGAGAAAGACGCGCCCGTGCGCAAAGAGCTGTACGTCGAGCAGGTCCATGTGGCGGTGGCCGGTTGCATCGCCATAGCAGACGCCGGCAGCGGCGCGTTCGGGAGCATCGTCCGTGCGCACAATGGCGATGCCAACGCCGTCGTGTACGGTATTGCCGAGAGGTGGGTGCACGTCGCTAGCGATATCGTCGTGCAGCGCCTGTAGTGTGCTATCTCCGGTGTACTCGGCGGCGCGCGCTAGCGTTTCTCGACGCATAGGGGCGTGAAAGACAGAGTTGGACAGCCGTTTGGCCTCGTCAATTTGTTTGCCGAGCTGGGCCGCTGAACCGGGCGCTGAACCATCGCCAAACTGCAGCCACGAGCGGCCGATCGTGGCAATTTCTATGGGAGCGCGCGCTACGCGCGCGGCGCGCGGGTCGGCCAAGAGCGAAGGGAACTGTGTTTCTGGATAGGCGGTTGGGTGCAGCTGGCGCAGCTGGCGCAGATGATATTCTAGGTCGAACAGGCCGTCGGTGTGGATGCTGTTGTAGCCCCCCGTCGCTTCGGGCGGCGTGCCGTCGGGAAAGAAGTTGTTGACGCCAAAGGTGCGCAGGCGATCGGGGCCGCGGTCGTAGAGCCATTCCAGCGCATCCTGTCCGTCGTCGCGGTCGAGTGCGCGCAGTAGTACGAGCACGGCTTGGCTGACGCGCGGCAAATTGCTGCGCGCGCCGCCGTCTAGGCAGCACTGTAGCTGACAGGCGAGCATCTCCTCGACGAGGGTGACCAAGTCGTCGGGTGTCTCGCACTCGATACCAAGGGCCTGCGCACGCTGCACCAGCTGTACGTCTGTCGAGAGCAATGGCCACACGGTATCGTAGGCTAGGGCCAGCGTTTCGCTGATATAGGGCACGTCGATGCAGTAGCGCAGCATGCCCTTGGCGCCAAGTTGATCGGTCGGCCAGTCCGTTTGTCCCCAGTTCCACGGTGTTTCAACGCCTTCTGAGGGGCCGTAGCGAAACTGCGGCACAGCGCCGAGGTAGGTGATCTCTACGGCATAGCGCAGCAGCATCAGCGCTAGCGTGCGGGCGCGGTCTTCACGAAACTGCGTGCGTAGATCGGCTGTTAGATGGCCTATACCCGCACCGAAGGCGCGCACTTGGTCGCGCGCATAGGTTGCGGCGAAGAGGAACAGATGGCCGTCTTCATCAAAATAGCCGTAGCCGTCGTCGGCAAAAGCGCCCGACGTGAAGTCGCCGTTGGCCAAGTCATTGCTGGGAAATGTCGCGCGGCAGTTGGGGCATCGGGAGCGATAGTCGATCGGCGTGTGCGAGCGAACCCACGGATAGAAGCCGCCGTGTGCAAAGATGGCCGTGCCGCACTGGGGACATCCCTGGTGGACGTTGGCAAAGTGAGCCCGGGGCATCTCGGCGTTGGGCAACTGGCCCCAGAGCGCCTCGTCGTCGAGGCCCTGCCAGAAAGGCAGGGCGGTCTCGTCTGCGGCGGCGTGCGGCTCATGGGTTAGGGTTTGGCGTCGTTTGCTCGAGCGGAGCGGTTGGCCTAGCGGCCAGCGCCGTGGCCAGGGATCGCTGTCGCGCGCAGCGTGCTGTCTGAATGTGCTGAGGGCGCATACCCCAATGCGCGCGGTGGCCATTTGTTCGCCCTGTCGCACGACGATCTCGGCGTCTGTCTCTTCGGTGGGAGCGCGCAGGTAGAGAAACCACGCCCCGTCACGCGCGCTGTAGCGGCGATCGAGCAGGGTGAATGGGTGGGCGTCTACATCGATGGCGTCGTCGTTGGTCGTCTGAACCGGCAGGCGGAAGGTGCGCCCCGTCAGCAGGAGACGCGGCGACCAGGGAATGGCCAGTGTGCTCATGGCTGGGTCCTATCGGGGAGGGTGATTACAGCGCGTTAACGCGTTCCGCGTGGATCTGCGCGGAGCGTTTTCAGGTGGCCGGCCAGCGCCTGCGTGCCGTAGTTGAGCGCGCTGCCCACGTTGAGGAAGCGGTAGCCCCAGCGCACTTTCTGCTGAATTTCGGCCACGTCACCTAGGGTTGTAGCGGCGACCAGTCCAGTGCCCTCCAAGCGCTTGGGCACGTCTTCCATAATTTCTTGCACCTGCGGTGAATTCGTATCGCAGATGGTGCCAACGGTAGCCGATAGGTCGAGTGGACCGACCATAATAACGTCGATGCCGGGGACCTGCTTTATCTCGTCCAAGTTCTCATAGGCCGTCTGGCTCTCCATCTGTACGACGAGCACTGTTTCTTCGTTAGCGGTCTGGATTACGGTATCCCAGTCGGTGCCGGCCACTCGCGTCCACATCGGTGAAAGTCCGCGCTGGCCTTCGGGCGCATAGCGCGCATATTGCACGGCGCGCTCGGCCTGTTCGGCCGTATCTACCTGGGGCACCATCACCGCGACTGCGCCGACGTCGTAGGCCTTTTTTATCAGGGCTGGATCGTTCCACGCCACGCGAATCATGGGCGCTACCCCGCGCATGCGCGCTAATACGGGTATGTAGTCGAGCGCTTCAGTGCCATAGGGCATGTGCTCGGTGTCAATCCATAGAAAGTCCGGTTCCGTGCTCAGAATAGCGCCGGCCACGTGCGGCGTAAAGGCCGGCAGGCCCGAGCCGAAGAGGACCTCGCCGCTGCGCAGGCGTTTCTTTAGTGGGTTGGGATAGGTCATGGAGCGCTCCCTGCGCTGAGGCCGTAGAGGATGAGACTGCCGAGTACAATCCGATAGATAGAAAAAGTGTCGGTGCCGTAGCGCTGCAGAAAGCGCAGCAAAAACCCGATCGAGGCATAGCCGCTAACGGCTGCAGCCGATATGCCGACGCCTATGTTGATGAGCCCCTCTTCGCCTAGACCGCCTTCGAGCAGATCGAGGAATTCGAGCAGCCCGCTGGCGCCGATGGCCGGTAGGCCCAACAGAAACGAGAAGCGCGCCGCTTCGCTGCGCTTGAGGCCAATAAAAAGCCCGCCCATTATAGTAGAACCAGAGCGCGAGCAGCCGGGAATGAGGGCGAGAGCCTGACATAGGCCGATACACTGGATCTGCCAGAAACCCAGCTGCTGCATATTGAGCTGGCGCTTTCCCATGCGCTCGGCGATCATGAGGGCGACTGCTAGGGCAATTAGCGCGCTGCCTATGATGTGGAGACCGCGCGCCTCGGTTTCAATTAGGTCTTTAAAGCTGAGTCCGAGCACGGCGATAGGCAGGGTGCCTGCTGCAATGGAAAAGGCCAACAGCGTTTCCGGACTGTGTCGTACGTCGCGGTGGCGGAGTCCAGCAAAGGCGGCGATGACGAGCATCTTTATATCGCCGGCAAAGTAGACGAATACGGCCAACAGCGTGCCCAACTGGATAACGGCCGAGAAAGCGATACCGGGATCGCCCCAGCCGAGATAGTGCGGCACGATGCGCAGGTGCGCCGTGCTGCTGATGGGCAAAAATTCGGTAAGCCCCTGCACGATGCCGAGGACGAGGGCCTGCAGCCAATTCATATAAACCGTCCGTTGAAAGTTGGAGGCAAACTAAGAAGGGGTCGATTTCTTGACAAGTTTTCCCGAGAGGTCTTAGCTTGAACTGCGTGGGAAGCGCGCGCCTGGTTGATGGGAGTCGGCGGCCTTAGCATTTTATGGGCGGTGCGTGACACGGTGGCGCCTCGCACGACCGATACGGAACCTATCGCTCCGCTCAGAGCGAATACAACTTCATTTTAAACCCCGGAGCATATCATGGCAGAGACCGTAACTATTAAAGACGTGCAGACGATTCTGACGCAGCCGGCTGGCTCAAAGCTGGTCATCGTCAAGATCATTACCTCCGACGATGGCCTCTACGGCTTGGGTTGCGCCACGTTTACGCAGCGTTTTATGGCCGTGAAGACCGCCATTGATGAGCACCTCAAACCCTTTCTCATCGGCCGCGATGTCGATCGCATCGAAGAAATCTGGCAGATGTCGATGGTCAACAGCTACTGGCGCAACGGACCGGTGCTCAACAACGCCATTTCCGGCGTCGATCAGGCGCTGTGGGACATCAAGGGCAAGCGCGCCAACATGCCCGTTTACCAGCTGCTGGGCGGCAAGTGCCGCGAAGGCGCTGCCGTCTACGGCCATGCCGGCGGCGGCACGCCGGAAGAGGTAGTAGAGAGCATCCAGAAATTTCAGGAAATGGGCTATCGCTACATTCGCTGTCAGATGGGCGGCTACGGCGGCAAGGCTGAAAAGATGGTCAAGCCGGAAAACGCGCCGGAAGGTGCCTATTACAGCCGTAAAGAATACATGATGAACCACCTGCACATGTTTGAACACGTGCGCAAGGAGCTCGGTTTCGAAGTTGAGCTGCTGCACGACATTCACGAGCGCCTGCAGCCGA
>JAYOKQ010000066.1:0-24170 GCA_038119905.1 Gemmatimonadota bacterium
TGAGGGGCTGGGGTGGGGGTGGCGCCGCAGCGTGGGGGGGTTGTGTTTTTTTTTGTAAAATATTAACGGCCGAAAATATTGGTATCCCCGGCGCGGGCGCCAGCGCTCGACCAGCCATTCGGGATGCGAGTAATACAGGGATAGGTAGCGGACTGTGTCGGACGTGGGATCGGGAAAGCGCACGCGGTTTGGCTGGCGCTGAAAGGAGCGCAATACGGCGTTGATGAGTCCACTGGCCGCGCGCGCGCCGTGGCGCTTGGCTAGCTCTACGCAGGTGTGGATAGCCGCGCGTTCTGGCACGCGATCCATGAAGTGGATCTGGAGTATGCCAAGGCGTAAGATATTCAGCACGCGCGGCTCTAACTCGGCGACCGAGGGGCGGCTAAAGTGGCCGATGATCCAGTCTAGGCGCAGCCGCCAGCGCAGCGTGCCCAATACGAGCTGTCGGGCAAAGCGTCGGTCGCGATCGTCGGTTAGCGCTGCATCAAGTTCAGCAATCAGTTCGTCGGTGGGGCTCCGGTGCTGTTCCCAGGTGTCGAGGGCGTGCAGAGCGGCCGCACGGGCTTGGTCTTCGCGTCCCATTAGCGCAGCAGCATTAGGCGCCGCGACTGCGCGCCGCTGTCCGTTAGTAAACGTGATATATACAAACCGCTCGCACTCGGCGCACCGTTTAGGTGGCGCCCATCCCAATGGACTCGGTGCGTGCCGGCCGCCGGTCTGCCGGCAAAGGGAACGGCGATTTGTTGTCCCAGTGAATTGTAGATGGCCAGCTGTGTATAGCTGCCTGCGTCGCTGGCCGAGATATCAAATGCGAGCACGGTACTGGCGTTGAACGGGTTTGGGTAATTGGCCCACAGGTGGCTGGCGCTGGGAAGCGCGCCCGCTTCTTCGGAGATCACGGCGGTAATAGGGGATTGCCATATCAGCAGCTGCTCCGCGCAGAGCGATTGGCCCGACAGGTCGGCGCAGGCCAGGGCGCGCGCTTCGGTGTCGCCTGGTCCGCCTGCTGCATCGACGCGAAGATGGGCCTGTCCTAAATAATTGCTGCGCGTCTGTATTTGGGAACTCTCTCCAGGGGCTATCGCTATGGATCGTTCGGGCAGATGAGCGTACAGCGTGCCTGGGCCGGGGTTGACGAGCTGCCAGTTGATCTCTGTGTCGGCGCGAAAAGTCGGCTCTACGAGAGGCTGTGCGAACAGATCGATTTCCCCATTGCTCGAGTCGGCTAGTGTGGCCCGCTCTGCGCTGGAGTATAGCCGGGCGGGGTGAGATGCTTGCAGGAAGAGGGCGTTGGCCAACGGCTGCCCCGTCGCATCGCAGTAATTGGCCAGCACGGCGGCTTCTT
The DNA here is from genome assembly GCA_038119905.1 of Gemmatimonadota bacterium. Taxonomy (GTDB): domain Bacteria; phylum Latescibacterota; class UBA2968; order UBA8231; family UBA8231. The sequence continues at coordinate 1,346 of JAYOKQ010000066.1, forward strand.
GCGGATAAATGGTGTCGCGCTCCGTGGAGGAAGGGCCGAGCGAAATGGCATCTATATATATAGCTACCGGATCGGATGGGGTAATATGCGATGCGACTTCAAAGCCGACGAGCGCTAATTCGCCCTCGCCGCTGAGGCCGCTGCCGCCGAATACCGCCATGCCGTACGTCGCTATATCGCCCCAGATCTGCGGAGGTCCGGGTGCGATAAATCCCTTTTCTTCTGTGGCCGTTGCAGTGCCGCCGACGCCTGAGGAAATGGCTCCAGCTGGAGCCCAGTGAAAGTCGAATTTTATCTGTCGGACCCCGTCGAGATTGCGGCCTGCTATGAGAAATTCAATACGCTGGCCCGCCTCCAAACCGCAGGGCGGGGAAAGGCGAGTTAGGGCGATATCTACATCGGCGTTGGGACCCGCTTGGGCAGATGAGGCTAGAAAAACAAAAAAAGTAGCCGCTAAAACCAATGAAAAAGACAAAAATACTCCTTCGCGAGGATCGGGGTGACTCGACAAATCTAAGCATCCCCGAGAGGGGAGCCAACAGGCCCGTTCGCTCTTGACGAAATTTTGCAGAGGGGCCTATATTGCATCCGTATTTCTTCGCGTTCAATCCCTTTTCGATCCTGCTGCCGATGCGTCTCTACCCGATCTGGAATATTCGCCACAGCGAGCCCTATAGTTCACTCGAAGATACGCTGCTACAGGTGCGTTCGCTGTCGCGTGCCGATCTAGAAGTCGGTCCCGAAGTCATGCACGATCCGGCTCTGTTGCGCGATATGGATCGAGCCGTCGAGCGGATTGTCGAGGCGGTTAAGCAGCGCGAGAAAATTGTCGTCTTTGGCGATTACGACGTCGACGGGGTATCGAGCACAGCGGTCATGTTAGATTTTCTGGAGACCGTGGAGGCCGATTGCGCCTACCTGCTGCCGGACCGACACACCGATGGCTATGGATTAAAACCCCCGGGAGTAGAGCGTGCGATTGCACTCGGCGCACGTTTGATTATCACCGTAGACAATGGAATTTCTGCCTTTGATGCGCTGCAGGTGGCGCGCGATCGTGGCGTGGATGTCGTCGTGGTTGACCACCACCAGCAGTTGGAAGATTTGCCCGATGCGCTGGCGATTGTAAATCCCAATCGGCGCGACTGTTCCTACCCCTTTAAAGAGCTCGCTGGCGTTGGTGTTACGTTCAAACTTGTGCAGGCGCTGAGTGACTCGTTTTTTGCGCCCGACGAGCGGCGGCGCTATCTGAACAGCCTGCTCGACTTGGTGGTCTTGGGGACCGTGGCTGATGTAATGCCCGTGCTGGGAGAAAATCGGGTCTTCGTACAGCGCGGCTTGCAGATACTCAACAATACGACGCGCCCCGGCCTGCGCCAGCTCAAGGCCGTAGCGGGATATGCCGACAAGCCGGTAAAGACGACAAGCGTGGGATTCCACATTGGGCCTCGCATCAACGTGGCCGGTCGCTTGGAAAAGGCCGATATGGCGCTGGATCTTATTCGCGCCTCTAGCGATGCGCAGGCAGCTCAGCTTGCCGATGAACTCAACAAGCTGAATGCTCGTCGCCAGGCGCTGCAGCGCGAAGGCATGGAAGAGGCAGAGAGCTTGGTCAGCAGCGAGGACCTACAGCGCGATCGAATCATTGTCGTACTCGGTGATTGGAAGCTGGGTATTGTCGGTCTGCTCGCTGGTAAACTGTGCGAAAAACACATGCGGCCGGCAGTCGTATGCAGCGAAGATGCCGGCGGCGGTCTATACGTCGGGTCGGCCCGCAGTATTCCCGCCTACGATATCAGCCGGGGAATCAGCTCCTGTGCCGCACATTTGGTCGCCTATGGTGGCCATCCTGCCGCCGCTGGGTTTTCCCTGCGCGCGGACGCATTCGAGGCGTTTCGCATGGGCTTGATCGAACACGCCAACAGCCATATTCGCGAGGAGGATATGCAGGCAGAGCTCGATGTCGATATCGAGCTAGCTCCGCGCGATTTGCACATCAGCACGATTGAACGCCTCGCCGCGTTGGAACCCTTTGGCAACGGCAACGAGGCTCCGCTCTTTGCCATGCGCCGATGCAAGGTGCTCTCGCGCCGTCAGATTGGCAAAGGGGGAACGCATATGAAGGTGGAATTAGAGGCCGAAGGCCGGCATTGCAACGCCCTGTGGTGGAACCGAGGAGATGTCGTCGATAAGATTCATCCCGGTCAACGAGTCAGTGCCGCTTTTGTGCTCGAAGAAGACACCTATGCAGGTGGTGGCGCCGTGCAGATGGTGATTAAAGACATGTATCTGGAAAGGTGAGATACCGAAGATGATTAGCAGCGAATATACGCGCGATCTGTGCGTGCGCGATGCAAAAACCAACATCCTCATGCTGGTAATTGACGGGTTGGGTGGACTGCCTCATCCAGACACGGGTAAATCCGAGTTGGAGACGGCTGAGCTGCCCAATCTGGATCGACTCGCTGCAGCGGGCAGCTGCGGTTTGATTTCGCCGCTTGGTGGAGGCTTCACGCCCGGCAGCGGACCGGCCCACTTGGCGCTGTTTGGCTACGATCCATGGAAGAGTGAGATTGGGCGCGGTGCGCTCTCAGCGCTGGGATTGGGCGTCGATTTTCGCCCCGGAGACGTGGCCTCGCGCCTCAATTTCTGCACCGTTGATGAGGCGGGTAATGTTACCGATCGGCGCGCCGGGCGAATTCCCACCGAGAAGGGGCGCGAGCTGTGTGCTTTGCTGAGCGCCGTTGATATTCCCGGCGTGCAGGTCGAGGTGGCCGCCGAAATGGAGTACCGCGCGGGCGTTGTCTTTCGCGGGGAAGGACTCAGCGACGGCGTTGGAGATTCTGATCCTCAGAGCACGGGGGTGCCTCCTAGGCCACTCGTTGCGCAGGATAATGCGTCCCAGCGCATGGTTGAAGTGGCCAATGCATTTCTCGCTCAGGCTCAGGAGATATTGGCCGACCAGAGTCCAGCTAATATGGTGCTCATGCGCGGATTCGGCCGCTATCCCGAGCTGGCTCAGTTCGACGATGTGTACGGCTTGCGCGCGCTGGGTATTGCCGGTTATCCGATGTATCGGGGCGTTGCCGGAGCGGTCGGTATGGATACGGTCGAAGTTGGCTGGGATTTGGATTCGGAGTGCGCACTCTACGAAGAGCGCTGCGCCGACTACGACTTTGTTTATCTGCACGTAAAAAAGACGGACAGCGCCGGTGAGGACGGAGACTTTGATCGCAAAGTAACGCTGCTTGAAGAGGTCGATTCCTACGTGCCGCGCCTGTTAGCGCAGAGGCCGGACGTAGTCGTTGTAACGGGCGACCATTCGACCCCTTCGATCATGCGCAGTCACAGCTGGCATCCCGTGCCAACGCTGATTCACAGCACGTACAGCTTGGCCGACGCCGCGGACAGCTTTTCCGAACGAGGGTGTCAGCAGGGAAGCCTCGGGGTGATGCCCTCATCCGCGCTCATGTCACTAGCCTTAGCGCACGCGCAGCGCCTAGATAAGTTCGGCGCTTAGTCTATGATACCGCCCCTGCGCATTGCCCACCGCGGCGCTTCTGGCAAAGGACTCGCGCCAGAAAACACGCTCGCCGCATTCGAGAAGGCCATCTCCATAGGCGTTGATATGGTGGAGATCGACGTGCGCATCACCGGCGATGGCCATCTGATCGTCCTGCACGATGCCAGTCTGGATCGCACGACCAATTGCGAGGGGATCGTCCGCGAAATGACGCTGGCTCAGGTGCGCGCAGCGGATGCAGGCGGCGGCGAGCTCGTGCCGACCTTGGGCGAAGTCTTTGAGTTAACGCGACACCGGGCACAGGTGCTCTTAGAGGTCAAATCGGACTTTGTTGCCGAGCGCGTGGTTCAGGCGATCTTCGATGCTAAGGCGGAAGAGCAGGTTGTCGTGCAGTCTTTTAACCCGCAAACTGTTCAACGTATCAAGCTTCTCGCGCCCCAACTGCCGGCCTCATTGCTGATCGGCCAAGTCCCCGCTACACCGTCTCGCGTGCGCGCTCGACGCTTAGTATCCCAAGTCCTTGAAGTGGGGGCCAATACGCTGTCTATTTGGCACGCTACGCTGACGCCTGCTCTGATCGAAGAGATGCGCAAACGCGGTATTGCTGTATGGGCATGGACAGTCGATGAAGAAATTGCGATGCGCGACCTGGCGATGATGGGAGTACAGGGGATTGTCACCAATTACCCGAACCTGCTTAATCAGGTATTCGAAGACCTAATCGAAAGCGGTCAGGTGCAGCCCCCGCTGGGGCGTCGGCAGCGGCAAAAGCGGAGTCGTTGGGGACGGCGACGCCAGCTGCGTAAAATACAGGCAACGCGCAGTCGGGATTGAGTCAGAGGGTAGCCGACGTGCTGCTCCAGTGCGCGGAAAAACCGCTTGACCAGTCGTCGGGCGGAAATCTATATTCATATCTATATGCTGTATGTGTTATTCTTTTTTAGTAGATAGATGCGTTTAACGAGGCGAAAAAAGCCTCTGGCTGACTCACTTTTTGCTGGGTAAAACGCCGCTATCGGCAGTAGAGGAGCATTTCGCGTGTTCGATAAAGTCGACTTCGGTGCGGATTTGTTGGGCGATTCCCCTCTCTTCAATGGGTTGGGCGTTGCCGAGATTGGCGGGCTGCTCGAGTGTGCGCAGATCCACCAGTTTGATGACGGCCAAGTCGTTGTTGAACAGGGTTCACAGGGGGATGCCATCTTTCTGCTCTACGACGGCACCTTGTCGGTCGGCACGCTGGATGCGCAAGGCCGATCTATCGAACTTGCGCGCATTGACCAGAGCGGCGCATTTTTTGGCGAAATTGCTCTGGTCGATCCGGGGCCGCGATCGGCTACGGTGCGCGCGAGCGGAGAAGCTGTTCTCCTTAGCCTAACGCTCGATGACCTCGGTAGTTTCTTTGAGCGTTTTGACAAAACCGAGGCGGTTGTTCTGCGCAATATAGCCCGCGTTCTCGCCCGACGACTGCGTGATTCAAACGCGCTCGTATCTTCTCTCTCTTCTTCGTAAGATCCAGTAAATTAACGTTGTTGGGAACAGCTTTTGCCTGCCTGCTATTGGTTGTAGTCGCGCTGAAATACCTCAAGCCATTTGCCGAGCGCTGTCCGCAGTGCAACGCGCGCAGAGAAGACGTAGATGCTCCGATATGCCCACACTGTAGCTGGATCTTTAGCGGGGCAGACGAGGACGACGACTATATCAGCGGCGATAGGAGTTCCATCTAATGGAGTGGGTCATCGCAATCTTGGCGATTGGCTGTCTGTTTTTTGCCTTCCAGATCATCATGGACTTCGTCAAACACAAGGCCGTTGTCGAGCCGCGCATTCAGCGACTTGAAGCGGCTCGAGGCGAGCTCGAGCGAAAAATTGAAGAGGCGCGCCGCGAACTCGAAAAAGCCCAGAGCGAGCTTGGACCGACGAAAGACGAGTTGGAGACGCTTGAACGCGAGTACATATCACTGCAAGAGCAGATCCGCGGAGAGCGCGCTAAGACGCGTCGTCGATCGCCGATGGTCGGCGGCGAGGAGGGCGATTAAGCGCCTCGGCTACGCATGTTTGGCCTTGACAAGGCAGCCTACTTATTTTTAGATTGATTGCAGCTCTGTACGACGATATAAATAGATTAAAAACACCGACATTACAAATGGGAAGGTGATTATGAAAACGCGGTTTGTTTCCTTGGTTTTGGCCCTAGCCAGCACGGCGCTTATCGCCGGCTGTGGCGGCGAGCCCCCTGCATCGGATTTGGCTGCGGCAAAGAGCGCGCTCGACGCAGCTCGGGCTGCCGGTGCCGAGAAGTTCGCTTCCTCTGACTACTCAGCTGCTCAAGGGGCCTACAGCGGCGCCGAGCAGGCCGTCAACACGGAGTCGGAAAAGCTCTTCAAGGATTTCGAGCCAGCCAAGCAGATGATTGCGGATGCCAAGGCCAAGGCCGATCGTGCCAAGGCCGCTGCTGAGGCCGAAAAGGGACGTCTGCGCAGCGCGGCTGAGGGCGCGATTTCATCCGCTGCAAGCACAGTACAGCAAGCGCGTGCCAGCGTTGACGGTGCACCTGCCGGCAAGGGCACGGAGAGCGATATCGAACAGCTGCGCGCCGATCTCAACGGCGCCGATGCCGACCTGAACGCCGCGCGTTCGGCGGTGGCCGGTGAGAATTTTGATCAGGCTCAGTCCAGCGCCAAGAGCGCCCAAGACAAGGCGGCCCAGGTGCAGAGCGGCGTAGAAGCCGCCACGCAGAAGTACGAAGAGCTAGTCGAAAAGATGCGTCCCTGGTACGAGCGCATCTAAGCCGACAACCCACTATCTGATGAGCGGTCGAGAGGATTTCCTCTCGACCGCTTTTTAGTATATGCCGCACGCACTTTTTATTTTAATGGCTCTCGTAGCGTTGCTTGCAACGCGTGCCGAAGGCGATACCTCGCTGGCCGAGCAACGGGTTCAACGTCGTCAACTGCTGGCGGCTGTCGCTGCTTACGAACAACGCTCTCCCTACCTAGTAATTGACACACAAGACAATCGCCTACAGTTGCGCAGTGAAGGACGTGTGGAACGCGAAGCGATTTGCGCTACGGGCAGCGGTCGTAAACTCGAAGGAGAGAAACGCTGGCATCAGTGGCAGTTTTATACGCCCAAGGGCCGTTTTTCTATTTTGCGCAAAGAGGAAGATACCTTGTGGATACGTCCGACGTGGGACTTTATCGAAAACGATGAAGAAATTCCCATTTTTGCCGAGGATCGTCGGCGTTTTCAGCGCGGTGTGTTGGGAGAATATGCGCTGTATTTTGCTCCGGATTACATGATCCACGGAACGTTATTCGAAGTGAATTTAGGCAAGAGTATTACCCACGGCTGCGTGCGCTTAGGAGCCGACGATTTGCGCTACCTGTATGAACGCGTAGCGGTGGGATGTCCCGTGTATATCTACTAGCGTCAGGTCATTGTGAAGGGACTCGTTCTCCATAAAGGCAACCTTAGCCTGCGCACCGATCTGCCTCTTCCCAAGCGGCCCGGAGGGGACATACTCGTGCGGGTGCTGCGTGCAGGTATTTGCAATACGGATCTAGAGCTGTGTAAGGGCTACTATCCCTTTGATGGCGTGCTGGGACACGAGTTTGTTGGTGTCGTTGAGTCCGGTATAGAGGAATGGCTAGGCCGGCGCGTTGTCGGAGAAATCAATGCCTCATGTAACGCGTGTACAGTTTGTAATGCCGGTCGCCGGTCGCACTGTCCACAGCGCACCGTGTTGGGCATTGTCGGAAGAGACGGTGCTTTTGCCGAATACGTAACGCTGCCTAGGGAAAATTTGCACCTGGTGCCCGACGAGGTAACGACCGATATGGCGACCTTTGTCGAGCCGTTGGCTGCTGCGTTGCAGATCCAGCAACAGATGGCTGTAGGAATGGGCGATCGCGTCGTGGTTGTAGGGGATGGTAAACTCGGGCAGCTTGTGGCGCAGACGATGGCGATTACCGGCTGTCAACTCTCGGTCGTTGGGCGGCATGCGCGCAAGTTGGCAATGCTCGACTCACGAGGAATCAACACGCTGTATGAAGAGGACGTCGAGGAACACGCATTTGATATCGCTGTAGAATGCACGGGCCACGCCGGTGGATTTGATCTGGCGCGGAGGGCGCTCCGTGCGCGCGGTACGCTGGTAATGAAAAGCACTTATGCCGGTAGGTTGAGCGTGGATGCTTCGGCTCTCGTCGTCGATGAGATCAACTTAATCGGCTCGCGATGTGGTCCCTTTGAACCTGCTGTTTCGCTGTTGCAGCAGGGAGTTGTCGACGTGCTGCCGCTGATTCAAGAGCGATTTCACATTGACGATGGGCTGCGCGCCTTCGCCCGCGCGGCAGAGCGCGGCGCCATGAAAATACTGCTCGATATGGGTGTTGAATAGATGCGTATTTTTGTGCTGCTCTCGTTGCTTATCTCGCTGTGTGTCGGCATGGGGCCGCTGCGCGCTGACAGTGCTGTTGAGGCCCTCGCGCACGGCAATCGCGCGCTGCGCGCATGGATTGAACGACTTTCCTCCGATCAACGGTACCTATTGCTCGACCGAAGTTCCGCTACGATCAAGCTCATGCACGGAAGGGCCGAACTACGCGCCTGTAAGTTGCTCAGCGAATCGGGCTTAATCCCTCCAGCTGTGCGCGATACGCTGGTGGCCCACATGCGGCGCTATCGACCTCTTGTCCCTTTGGTGCCTCCTAAATCGGGCCCTTTTGATTGGGAGGATCGCTTGGTGCACGAGGCCCCCGATGACGGTGCACTCTATTTCTCCAGTGGAACAATACTGGCGGCTGATAGCCTCTGGATGCGGGAGAATAGGCATGCGTTGCTGGTTGAACTGCGCGACTTTCGCGCGCTCTTCAACGCCGGAGCAGAGGGGCTGCAGATGATCTACCTGCCGGCCGACTGGCAGCGCGATGAATGAACTGCAGGCTGGCTGTGCTCGCGTCGATATAACCCCTGAGCTTGGAGTGCCGATGGGTGGCTATTGGGAGCGCTGTGGGACGGCGACCCAAATAGATATGCCGCTCTATGCGCGCGCCGTGGTTTTTGTGCGGGGCGCTCAACGCTGTGCCCTAGTTAGCTTGGACTTAGTGGCTCTCTCCGCTACCGTCGTAGACGATATACGCAGGCAGATTGTGGATCGGACGGGTATGGATGAGGCTGCCGTAATGGTTTGTGCCTCGCATACGCATTCCGGTCCGCTGACGCTTGATTACCGCGGAATGGGTGCTGTCGATCCGATCTATATAGAGCGGATTGTGCGCGCTGTAGTGCAGGCTGTAGAGAAGGCCGCATCCGCTCTTGAATCGGTGCACCTGCATTATGCCCGTGCCGGCGTTGATCTCGGCGTCAATCGCCGCACAGAAGATGGGCCGGTTGTGCCGCATGCCCACGTAGTATGGTGTGAAAGTGCGCGCGGCCCCTTGGCAATCCTCCTGCAATATGCCTGTCATCCCGTTGTGCTAGGGGCGAGTAATCTGTGCATCAGCGGCGATTTTGTTGGCGCGGCGGCCCGTCATATCGAAGCGGCTACAGGGGCGACAGCACTCTATTTCAACGGCGCCTGTGGTGATATAAATCCAAGATTAACTCAGTTGGATGCGGGGGCTGTTTCCTTACTTGGCAAAGAGTTAGCCACTGCGACTTTGGGCGCGCGTGCCGGAGCTCAGCAAATCGAAGTGCGCGGATTGCGCTGGTTGCAGCGTCGTATTGATCTGCCGCTTCGCGCGCCAAGTGGTGTGCGAAGACAGCGTCTACTGCAGTATGGCAAATGGCTGTGGCGTTCTACGATCAAGCGAGCTGACGAAGGGGCGCGGCGCGCTGCGCGCGCTAGGTGGGAGTGGGCACGTGACGTGGCGAGTGACGGTGCACCGGCGACGCGGTCGTTTGCCCTGCACGGCATGGCGATCGGCTCACTTGTTTTTCTTGGGTTTGAAGGTGAGATGTTTGTGCGCTACCAGCTGGATATAGAAGCGCACAATCCCCGCGTTGTTTGCTGTGGTCTAGCCAATGGCTGCATAGGCTACGTGCCGACGGCCGATGAGTATGCACGCGGTGGATATGAAATTGAGGAGGGATACAAAGTGTATCCGGGTACTCGGGGCGTCGGGGCCGAGAGCGAAGCGATGATACGCGCTGCGACCGATGAGGTATTAGCTGCTCTCGGTGTGGGCAAAACGGTTTAGCCGGCTTTAAAGAAGCGCGCGTCGGTGCCGCCGCTGCCGATGCGCAGCGAGACGCGCTTGCCACAGCGGGGACAGGCACCCTGGTACGAGGTCTTGTCTCGGTTGATATAGACGCGTGAATACACGTTGCAGCACGTGAAATGCACGCCGAGAAATTTGCGTTTTTCCACTGTCATTCCACCTTTTTGCTCAATATAGAATGGCGCCTTTGGCGCTGTCAAGCAGCGGTTGCGTCCATCGCTTGCATTGCGCATTTTTGCTGGTATTCCACCTATAATTGCCATGATGAAATCAATAAAGAGAGACCTGCAGGCCCTCTATGAGCAGGTGCCAGCGACGCGCTGTGCCGGATCGGGAGAGTGCTGCCAGCTGACTTCTGAAGAGTACGAAAATCACTACGCGACAATGTTTCCGCTGTATCGAGTGGAATATTTGAATATCGTTGAACACGTCGAGCGCGAACTGCCGGCTGAGCGCCGCGATGCGCTGTTGGCTCATACGGAGGAACGGCCCCGCCGCTGTCCCTTTCTCGGCGAGGATCAGGGGTGCACTATTTATCCTGTGCGGCCGCTGATCTGTCGCACATATGGGGCGATGAACCCCCGCTCGATTGGCCGTCAGGTAAAAAACCTACGTGGGCATATTCCCGATGGTTGGATTCGCGACTTTGCCCGCAGGGAAGGTGCCATGGTCTGTCCGCGCGTGGCCGTTCTCGAGCCTGAAAAGGTGCGCATACACGCGCAAAATACCGCCGATGGCACCTACGAGCGCGAACTAACGCGCCTCAGTTTACAGGTCGAAATTGCCGCCGGCGAACGGCGCGATATCTTCCGCCGCGTCAGCGGATCGCGCGCCTGGCCCCTGCGCTGGAGTTGGGGAGGCTACAACAGCGTGCGCTTTGCTCCCTTGAAATGGTTGCGCGAACATTTTGCCGCTTATTGGAAGCGCGCAGAACTCGTCGATGCGGGCTGAGGAGGTCGTCGTTGCGCGTTATTGCCGTTGAGCAAGCACAGGTCGGAGATCGGATCGCCGAGCCGGTGCACAACGAAAATGGGCGCGTTTTACTGCCCGTTGGTTCCCGCCTATCGGCGGCTGTTTTATCGCGATTGAGTGGATGGGGCGTCAGCGAAATTGTCGTCGAAAGCGAGCGCGCTTCTGAGAGGGCGCACGATTTACTCGATGAATTGGATCATCGTTTTGCTGAATGGGAAGAAGATGCGCTAATGATGCAGATCAAACAGATCGCCCGCGATCACTTGAGCCGTTTGGTCTGAATATGGACCGGGAAGACATCAGATCGCACATAGAAAACGCCGGCAATCTACCGACGCTGCCGGACGTCGTGCTGCGCATCGCCGACATGGCCGATCGCTCGGAGACTACGGGGCGACAGCTAGGCCTCGAGATAGAGAGAGACCAGGTCCTATCGGCCAAGGTGCTCAAGCTGGTCAACTCGGGTTTCTACGGTTTTTCACAGCCCATTGCCGCCATTCCCCACGCCGTAACGCTGTTGGGTTTCGACACGATTAAGAGTCTGGTGTTGAGCGCGAACGTGCTGGACCTGATGAAAGACGCACTGCCGGGTCTGTGGGAACATTCGCTGGCCTGCGCGCGAACGTGCGGTTTTATCGCCGACCATCTAGCCATGGACGATTTAGAAGAAATCCGCACGGCGGGTCTTCTCCACGATTTGGGTAAGGTCGTTCTGCGCCAGGCAATGGAGGATGCATTTGCTCGCGTTCAGCGCCGGATCAAAGAGGAAGACCTGCTCTTTTTTGAAGCCGAGCAGAGAGAACTCGGCGCGCATCACGGAGAGTTTGCCAGCTGGCTGTTGGAAAAGTGGTCCCTGCCCGAACGCTTAGTGCGGCCGATTGCAGACCATCACACATTTACTCTCGAATGTCCTTTTGCTTACCATACCGCCGTTGTGCACTTGGCGGATATTCTGTGTCGAGCTGAATCCTTTGGTCGAGGTGGAGATCGCAAGATTCCGCGGTTGGATCCGCAGGCCCTCGCGCTACTCGAACTGACCGCAGACGACGTGGCGGTCATAATGGAGCGAATGAATGAGGAACTGCGCGACATCGCCCGTATGTGATATGCAAGATCCGTTACATAATTTTCCGCGCCCCGTCCTCCTAATCGACGGTGGACTCGATGTCATATCGCACAGCGAAAAAGTATTTTCACTGTTTGGTCTGCGTCGGTCTATGCACGCAGAGGATGCGCCGTCGCAGCTGAAACAGGTTGTTGAAGCAGATGCTCTGCTCGCCGATGAACTGGCTCTGGCTACCGCGCGCTTGGCGCATCCCGGCGACGAAGACTCCTTTGTTTGGAAACACGGTAAACGCACCTATGAAGTGGCCGTACGCGCGCGGGATGACAGCCGTTTTTGGGTGCTGTTTGAAGACGTGACTGACCATGCGATTTCCGAAGAAATCCTAATGAATGCCCGCCGTTACTTGGAGCAGATTCTCGGTCATATACCGCTGGGTGTCATCGTGCTGAATAGCGAACTGCGCATTTCTTCAATGAATCGTTCGAACCTCGCCTTCGTGCGTCAATTGGGCGTTGATCTGCACTTAATAGATGTTATTGGCACGACGCTGCAGGAGGCTATTCCCGGTCGGGTGGGGACCGATTGGCACGCACAGGCTCAACGGGCACTAACTAGCCAGCAGGCTCAGCAGTGGGTGCGTCAGGAGCACGAAGGAGTGGGAGAAATACTTGTTCTGTCTACGCTGGCCAACCCGCTGCCCGACCCGCAGGGCGCCGCGGGTGGCGTGCTGTTTTTGGTTGAAGACGTGACCGATAAAGCTGAACTGGAGGAGCAGTTGGTGCGGGCTGAAAAGCTCGCCACGGTGGGAGAAATGATCGTCACGCTGAATCACGAGATCAACAACCCGCTAAGCATTATATCGGCTAGTGCGCAGATGCTGAGGATGCGAGAAACTGGGCGCGATGAGAAATCGCTGGAAAAGCTGTTGGTCATTGAGGAACAAGTTCGACGGATTGCACAAGTAACGCAGCGCCTGCGCGCTATGGATGAGATGGTCACCCAAGAGTACGTAAGCGGAGGGGCCAAGATGTTGGACGTTTGGAAAGAAACGGAGGCGAGTGATGAAGAAGTATAGAGTTGCGGTACTGGGCTGCCGCGGTCGGGGAACGGCCGCCGCTCGCGCGTATGCGGCGCATCCGCGCACGGAACTCGTCGCGCTGTGCGATCTGTTGCCCGAACGCCTCAATGCGCTGGGAGACGAGTTGGGTGTTCGCGCACGCTACGATGATTTCCACCAGATGATTCGCCAAGAGCAGCCCGATGTGGTCGCTATCCCCACGGCAACGGAACTGCACTACGAGCTGACGATGGCGGTTTTAGAATACGGGGTGCACGTCGATGTCGAAAAGCCGCTGTGCACGGATCTGTGCGAGGCCGATCGCATCGTCGCTCGGGCAGAGGAAAAAGGCGTGCAGGTAGCCGTTCACCACCAAGGGCGCAGTGGGGCAGCTATGCAGGCGGTAAAGGCGGCCTGTGCAGCGGGTAAAATCGGCGAACTGCGCTTTGTGCAGGGAAGCGGCAAGGGGTATTACGCCGGCTACGGCCTGATGAATATCGGCACCCACGTCCTGAATGCGATGCTTGGTATAGCCGGACCGGTGCGCTCGGTGGCGGCTGTTGGGCAGGTGGATGGGCGTGCGCTGCAGCCTGAAGACGTGCTGGCCGCTGCGGGCGGTATGGGCTACGTAGTCGGTGAGGACTTAACGGCTTCGCTGCAGTTTGCCAACGGCGTGCAGGGCGTCCACGTGCAGCAGCGCTTTGATCGCGTCGATACGCGTGCCTATCGAGTCGAGTTTGTCGGCAGCGAAGGTCGGCTGCTGTGGCGAACCGACGAGGCGTGGTTCCTACCCGAAGCCCACTATCTGCCCGGCCAGAGTGAATGGCAAAAGCTGGAGTTGGAATGGCCCTTGGGATACGATCCGAACGGCTCGGCTAGCGAAGCAGATTTTTCCTATGCTGATGAGTTTGTACGTGCGCTAGATGAGGGTCGAGCGCACGAGTGCAGTGCGGCCGAAGGTCGGCACGTGTTAGAAGTACTCCTAGGTATTTTCGAAGCTGCGGCAACGGGCGGTCAGGTTGAACTGCCCCAAGCGAACAGAGACCATCCCTTGGTGCGCTGGTGTGCTGCGGCTGGATGTGCGCCGCGCCAACCCCGCGCACGTGCCTACGGTGACTGGTTAGTGGAAGAGGATCGGCGTTTGGGGCGTATGTAGGTTATGAACTATATCCTGCGCATACTTAGTGTGCGGCGAAACGAGGTGCCGCGCTTGCTGTTGGCATCGGCCGTATTTTTTCTTGCTCAGGTCGATGATGGCATTGTAAAGAGCGTAGCTTCTGCCGTCTTTAACGTGCGGGCTGGGGTCGACAAGCTCCCGCTGATGTACACCTGGATTGCCGTGGTGTTTTCCCTGAGTATGGCGCTGCTATCCTGGCTGACGTCCAAAGTCGCACGCCAGCGCTTGCTGTTGGGGCTAATGGTCTTTGTGGCGGCGGCGCTTATGACCAACGCCCTGCTATTGTTTTACGACCATCAGAGTGCTTCTGCACTGGGCGGAACCGCTTACGCCTTTTTGTTTGTCTCTTCCGAACTCGCCCGAACGCTGATGAACTTCCAAATTTGGATCGTTGCGGGGGGCATATGCTATACTTCGCGCGCCAAAGTGCTGTTTCCTCTGCTGGCCTCGAGTGCGGTGCTAGGCGATATCGCCGGTGGATTTACCGTCCAATTGCTGAGCGGGCTACTTGCCGCCCACATGCTCTATGCGCTGGCCGTATTCAATATGGTTGTCGTGCTCTTTTTGCTGCGCCAGCTGCTGCGCCGCTATTTCGTTGTGCAGGAGGACGGTGAAGAGGAGGCGGGGGCGAGCATGGGCGAGAATCTGCGCTACTTTCTCAGCACGCCCTATTTACTGCTGCTCTTTGTGCTGTCGATTGCGGTATTCGCTCTCTATACGGCCATTCATTACGGCTTCAACGTGCTGGGGCGGGAGCATTTCTCGACCGAGTCGGAAATAACGGAATTCTTTGGTCTATTTTTTGGCCTGACGGGTGTGGCAACGCTCCTCGTTACGACGTTTCTTTTGCAACGCCTCCTGCGTTGGCTGGGCACGGGGAACGTCTACCTGTGGGTGGGGGTTGTCTATGTGGCGATCACCGCCCTGCTGCTCAGCGTTTTTGAAGGTATCGTTCCCCTTTCCATTGTCGTCGCCATATTTGCCGGTAATCTACTCAACTACGTGCTGTTGGATAGCGTTATTGCGCCCGCCTATCAGGTCCTAATTAAGCTTGTTCCCGCCCGCAATAGCGACGGTACGCGCATGATTATGGAGGGTGGTTTTATGCTCTTGGGGGGAATTGCTGGGGCTGGCATAACCTAGCTGCACGCCGATGGCTCGCTGGAGCTTAATCAGCTATTTATCGTCCTCATTGGTCTCGCTATGGCTATGGTCGTATTCGGCATGCTGCTGCGCACGAGCTATACTGCCGTGCTGGTGCGCGCGGTGCGCGAGCAGCGCTTTGATCTTGAGGACGAACAGGCTATGCAGTCCCTGCGCAACCTCATTGCCCATTCGCCCGACTTTTCGCGTAGTTTGCTGCTCCATCGCGACGACGGCGTGCGTCAACTCGGTATTGAAATGGTGCGCGAGAATCCGGGGCCGGCCGGTCAATTGGTGTGTAGAGAGCTGCTAGCGCACGAAAATCCGCGGCTGCGCAGCGCGGGTCTAACGGCGCTGCGTTCGGATGGTAAGACGCCTATTAAGGGCCTCATGGAAGACATACTACCGAGTCTGGACGATTCGGATGAAGAGGTTCGACTCGCTGCCGCACACTGTGTGGGCGAATTGATAAATGGTCCGCTGGACGCCCAACAGCGAGCGGCTATCGGTGATGCCGTGGCCGCTCGTTTGCGTCAGGAGGACAACCGTGCTCCTATGCAGTCGCAGTGTTTGATCGTGCTGGCGCGTTTGCAACACGATGCGTCGGCCGCCGATCGCGCTCGGGTGTTGGGGGCATTGTTGGCCAGTGAAGACCCAGAAGAGCTAATAGCTGGAATCGAAGCGGCCGGTGGCCAGCTGAGTGCGGCAGGCCAACTGATTGACGCGCTCGGTTCAGCCTTTCCTGCCGTGCGCGAAGCTGCGGTGTGTAGTCTGGGAGATTTGGCTACTGAAGAGGGGTTTGTCGCGCTGCGACGGATGCTCGATGATCCCGATCCCGACGTAGTTGAAGCCGTCGTGCAGGCGCTTGTGAAGACGCGGGATCCGCTGCTGCGTCAGCGTCTGGTTGACGATCTCAATACGGTGCCTTTGCTAGAGTGGCGGGGGCTACTTGGCGCGCTTATGGCGATGGATGATGACGCGCTTGACGATGCATTGCTCGAGGCATGTCGAGTGCGCCTAATCGAGGCCAATCGCTATTTGGTAGCCATGCGCATCGTCCGACAGGGCCCGGTCGATGGGGCGGCCGAACTGCTCGTGGATCAGCTGCGCGCCGATACGCAGGTCGTGCTCAATACAACGGTTCGCGTGTTGGGTTACCTCGGTGATACAGGCGTAGTCGGTGACCTCGTCGAGCGGCTGAGCGGGGAGGATGCAGCGGCGCGGGATAATGCCATTGAACTGCTTGAGAATATAGCCGAAAGCGAACTGCTCGCGCGTTTACTACCCCTGTTGGAAAGCGATGAAGACGAGCAGTTTGACCTAGCGATGCCCATAGCACAATGGCAAGCTATGGACGTGGAGCAGGTTCTCGCATACCTACTTAAAAAGGGCGGCAATTGGACGCAGGTAGCCGCCCTGTGGAGTGCCGCGCAGTGGGGATTTGACTCGCTGTTTATGGACATGGCCGACGAGCTGGCCGGACCGGCGCGGAGTATTCTGGACGAAATGCGCAATGATCGGGGAGATCGCACTATGAGCGAAGACGCACAGCCTCTGACGACAATGGAAAAGATTACGTTCCTACGGGGCTCTTCATTCTTTGCCTCGCTGCCCTTGGAGGAACTCTACCACGTGGGGCTATCGATTGAAGAAGAAAGCGTACAGGCCGGCACAACCGTTATCAAAGAGGGCACGATGGGCGATAAAATGTATATCGTGGTCAGCGGGGAATTAGAGGTCAAAAAGGAAGGAGGGCCGCGGCTGGCAGTGATCGGCGAAAAGCAGGTCTTCGGCGATATGGCTCTGTTGGATGACGAACCGCGCTCGGCTTCGGTCGAGGCATTGGGCGAAGTGCACTTGCTCTCACTGCAGCGAGCCAATCTCGAGCGCATTCTGCGCCGTTATTCGTCTATTTCGTTCAATATGATGCGCATCCTCTCGCGGCGTCTGCGCGAAGCTCAGACGGCTTAAGGGCGGAATCAACTCGGTTCAACTACTTAGCCGGGGAAATAGAGCGAAAGCGCGTAACAAAGGCCCACGATCCACGGGCCAATCCACAGCAGAGCGCCGCCCAGCGATCGCTGCAGAAGGGGGATCCAGTGCGACGTTCGGTGCTGCCACTGATGCACTAAGAGCGTGGTGATCGCCACCAGCGCAATGCCATTCCAACCCATAACAGCGAGTCGGTTCGGCGTTAGGCCCCATTCATATAGGCGGTACGCAATAGCGGCTAGTGCGTAGGTGCTGAGGGCAAGAGCGAGTCCGCTCAGCAGGAGACAGGCGGTGCGCATAAGGTGGTTCCAACGAGGCGCTACCGGGCGCGACGCAACGAGCACCAGCAAAAGCATCAGTGCGCCTAGGGCGCCGTTGTATACAGCCAACACTTCACGCGCGTAAAAAGGTTGAAAAAAGTGCTGCGGGACAAAGCCCACTAAATAGACGATCAATACGATTATGGACAGCGGCGTCAACAGCGTGCCGAGTATATGCATGAGGGGAAGAAAACTCACTGGCTCGTCGCGCAATGAGAGTGGGTCCGCTGGATCGCAGGTGCTGGCCAACGCCCATAGGGGAACAGCGCCTAGCCCCAGTGCTGCTAGGCGCACGATGAGTGCGTCCGGCCATTCAATGCCCAGCGCGGCAAAAATGCCCAGGCTCAGTGCGCCAAAGACCACGCCCGAGGCTAGGTAAATACCTGCAGTTAGAGCAGTAGACAGGGATTTGAGGACAAAAATATAGAGGCGTTCCCGTATAGCACCAGCGCGCCAGACTAGCGTGCCGCCGACAAGTAGCCAGCAGGCAAAGGGAATGTGGAGCGCGATGAGCGCGGCCACATCGTCCTCTCGGTGCGCGTTCAGGAGTGCGAGCGTAGCGGTGAGGGCAGCGAGTAGACATAGGGACACCGCATAGATCCGCCCCGGGGCAGAGCGGCGATCGGAGACAAAGAGGAAGGCGAGCACGCAGAGCGTCATCAACGGGGCCCAGCCCAGCCAGAACGCCGGAACGGATGGACCGGGGAATGGCAGGGGCGGCTGGGCATCGGCCAAGAGGGCAAAGCCGATGCCCTGTAGCGCGCTCAAGGCCAGCGCTAGAGGCCATCGTCGCTTGCGTGCAGAACGTTTCTCTGCGTCGTCGTCTGCTAAATTCAGTCTGTATACCCACGCCTGCAGAGCCCGACTGTTGGGAAAGTGCTGTGCGCCAGCCGCGATGGCCGTCTCGAACTGGGTGGCGGCACCGAGGGTCAGCGCGCGGCGATATATTTTTTCTAGGGCGAGTGGGTCGTCGCGGTGGGTATTGATCTGCTCCGCTAATTCAGCGCTTTCTTTGCTGTCCCTATTCAAGCTTATTTCTTATTCCTCAAGCACCGTACAGAAACGTCCAAAAGAAGCTTGGGCGTGGAGTGGGTCGGTTTGCTCGTGCGCAGCCAAGGCTAACGCGCGCAGGCCGAGCAGTGATTCATCGAGCGGGGTGGCGCCTTCGGTCTGGTAGGAGGTGTTCTCGGCAATATACGTTCGGACGACGGGAAGACGACGGGCGATGCCTCCGCTGAGCAATGTGCATCTCTTCTCTCCGTTCGGATCGAAGAGGCGTAGGATGTCGATATACTGGTCGATAAAGGCGCGCAGCAGCGAGCACAGGTAGTTTGATAGGGTTAAATTGCCCTCGCCAATGCCGCCGATGGAACCTCCGCCGGCATAGCCGCGGGCGCTGGGAAAAAGTCCCAAGTTAACCTGGAGTGTGCTATTGCGCACCTGTTCGATGCGGCAGTCGGCCAGAAGTTCCCAGAAGTCGGTGCGCGCCCCGGCTACTTCGCCGAGAAAACCAATGTATTCGGCCAGAGCTCTACCCCCGGGAATATGCGTGATGGTCCGCAGGGAGCGCTCAGCAAAATAGGGGCGCACCTCGGCTTCTACCGGCGGCGAAGAGGGGTCGAGCGTGGAGACCTGAGCACCGGTTCCCAAATTGATCGAGAGACTATCATCGGCAACAAGTCCTGCGCCCAACAGTGAACACTGGTGATCGCCAATGCCGACGTATATGGGTACGCGCTGTGTGCCGCTGTCCCAATAGCCGGCGATCTGGCCTGCCGGCGCCGGAGCATCGAGCTCGACGCGCACGCCGCATAGCTGTGCTATTCGTTCGATGAGCGCGTGGGCGACCTCTGCGCGCTGCACGTCGTATAGCGCTAGGCCCGCCAGCATAGTAGGGTGTGCGTAGCCGGTTGGATGGCCACTTGCGCGGCACAGCCAGCCCGGAAGATCAACGATACGCGCCGAGGAAGGCAGCGAGATTTCCCGCGCTACGTGAAGCAGGTTCATCGGCGCAAAGCCGGGTCGTGGCTTCATGCCGGTGAGATCTTTAAATGCGTCGCCGAAGCCATCGAGTAGATCGTCAAAGGCGCGGTGCCCCTGTATAACTTCTAGCGAGCGCTCGTCTTTCCAGCTTATGTATTGGGTGAGAGGGCGATCGTCCGCATCGAGGACGGCAAAGCCGTGCATTTCGCTGCACAGACTTATGCCAACAAAAGGCTGGCGGGCATAATAGCGTGCGCAGATGGCGTCAAAGCGCTCGTACACGCTCTGCAGATCAAACTCGCTGCGTCCAGGATGCTCTGCTAGGTTGTTCAGCGCGCTGTGCGTCTCTGGTTGAGTAAAGGCGCCGGTCTCTAGGTCGACTAGCGTAGACTTGGTCGAGGTCGTGCCAAAATCGAGCAGGAGTGCATAGGTCATGGGGTCTGACTCGGTTTGGTGATAAGTTCGCTGCGGGTAGCCTCATATGTATTGTGCTCTATGCGCGTGCCCGTGGCTTCCGCGCTGAGGCGAACGGCTATTTTTTGCACGCCGTTTCCCGAATCGACAAAGTGGTTTTCGCGGATGAGTACGTCGTGGGCGGCTCCTTCAAACTCAATGGCAACGCCCTCGCCGTCTTTTCCGTTGTCGCGGAAGAGGCAGCGCTCGACGGCGTTGCGGTGGGCCCCGCGAAAGTCGCTCTGGGGTTGTCGGAACAGCAGGCCGTGTCGGCCGTTGTTTTCCAGCGTGCAGTCGACGAGGCGATTGTCCGTATCGCGGTGGCCAATAGAGGAACCATAGGCGCTGTTATCGCTGAGCAGGCAGCGCTCGGCCAGGCCGTCGGTGACGCCCCAGCAAAAGAAAATGCCCTGACTGTTGCCTCGGGCTTGACAGTCGCTAAAGCGCGGTCGCTGTGAACCGCTGCCCGGATGAAAGCCGAGGTTGGCATTGCCCTCGGCGATGCAGTGATCGAAGTGGATATCGTCGCACACCTGAAAGCTAAAGCCGTCGCCGTTGTAGTTGCGAGAAACGACGTTGCGAAACGCGTAGCGGTTGCAGTGCTGAATAAAAACGCCGCCTACGTAATTGCCGTTGAGCTCCTCGTTGGTGTCGCGCTGGCCGTCTAGGACGAGGTCCTCGATGGTTATATCGTCGACCCATTCGGCCGTCAGCAGGGGAAAGAGAGTGGCGGCCGTTGCGCCTTCTGCGAGCCAGGCATTTTTCTCCAAGCGACGGCTCAGATGGAGCACATCCCCTTCGACGGCCGTGACCGTATCCTTGATGACCTGCAGAGCGCCGGCGTGCTGGCTGCGCAGAACAATGCCGCAGCCGGGATCGAAGCCGGTTGGATCGGCGACGCGGACCTGTGCTTCATACCAGTCGGAGTCGCAGATCAATGCGCTGCAGGTGCTGGGCTCTTTTTGCAAGACCGTTTCCATGCCGCTGCCGACGATGTGCACGCCGGGGCGCAAGTAGAGCGCGTTGCGCATGCGGTACGTTCCGGGTTGGATGTGCAGCGTGCCACCGCCGAGACGGTGCAGATAGTCGACGCCGGCCTGCAGGACCTTATCATCGCTGCCCTCTATCTGTCCGCCGGGTCCCACGCACAGCGACATGGGCAGAATACGCGTGCGCGACCGGTTGTCGCGGGGGTCGTGCTGATCTGTCATACCATCTCCTCGACGCTTAAATGCAGCGGCCTGTTGCGACGCGCCATTTGCGTAGGTAGGATATACTTGGGCAGACAAAGTAGCGTCGAGCCCGAAGCGCCGCAAGCTGGACAGGTCGGCTTGAAGCGACCTATCTTTGCACTTAAAAGGAGGCCATGCCATGCGATTGAGTGAGGCTGATGTAGAGCGATTTAACAGCGAGGGCTATCTGTTGGTGCGTGGAGCACTTGAGGAAAGTGATCTCGATCCCGTGATCGCCGAATACGCGTCGTATATTGATCGTCGAGCCGGTGAATTATTGGCTGCGGGCAAGATTAGCCAACTGTATGCCGACGAGCCCTTTGACCGCCGCCTGGCCTGTATCTGCAGCGAGAACAATGAGATCTACGGCGAGCTGGACATTATGCATCTGCGGGGTAGGGCGAGCTTTGAATTTCTTGGGAACGATAATTTACTCGATCTCATTGAAGGATTGGTCGGACCGGAAATTACCTGTAGTCCGATCCAGCACGTGCGTCCCAAATTACCTTCGGGTTTGACGCCTAGCGGTTCCGATGCGCATGTGGTGCCCTGGCACCAGGACGCGGGTGTCACCTGGGAAGAAGCCGACCCCTACTTTATTCTGACCGTCTGGCTGCCGTTGGTGCCCTCGACGCAAGAAAACGGTTGTCTTGAAATTATCCCGCGCACGCACGGGCGCGGCCTGTGGCAGCACCACAGCAAGCCCGGAGTGGGTACGACCATTGTCGATGAGGCGATGCCGGAAGAGACTGTCGAAGTCCTGCCGATGGAAAGGGGCGATGTGCTGCTAATGCACAAGGAGATCCCCCATCGCTCCAAGGGGAACTTTTCGCAGGGGATTCGCTGGAGCATGGACCTGCGCTACCAGCAGACGGGTACGCCAACTGGACGTCCTTTTCAGCCCGACTTTCCGGTGCGCAGTGCCGCTAATCCAGATTCTGTTCTGCGCGACTACGACGAGTGGTGCCGGCGCTGGGAAGACGCATTGGCCGCGCCGCCGACGCGCAGCGCGCATCGCTGGGCAGCGGCGACCCCATAGGGCGCACCTTCGCGCTTTAGAAGTCCTGCATTTGCCCGCTCTCATGCGCGCGTTGCGCAAGCTCGATAGAGCGCACGACGGCAAGCACCTGGCGGCCGCTGGCCGGAACGTCATTTCCCGATTCGAGGGCTTCGACAAAGAGGCGCATCTGCCGAGTGAAGGCCTCTTCGCACGTGTCTAGTTCGACCGCTTCGCCGTTGAGCCAAAGGGCACTGCGCTCCAAGCGCAGATGTCCGTTATCGCCGACAAAGAGCGTCTCTACGCGCTGTTCCCGACAGCGCATAGCAAAGGCCAGTGAGGCAATGGCACCGCAGGCCAAGCGCATGCCAACTGCGCCGTCGCTGTCGCCGGCGGACAGATGTCCTGAACTGTGCAGTAGGCTCCAGATTTGCTGGGGGCGCGTTCCAATTATCCACAAGATAGCATCGATGTCGTGACTGCCAAAAATCGGCAGATAGAGACCGCCACACGCGTCCAGATCGCGGCGCCAGTCGGTTGAGAGTCGCTCTATAAAATGCACGCGTTGGTGGAGGACGTTGACGACGGTGCCGATTGCCCCGGATCCAATTACCTCGCGCGCCTTCCAGTAGGAAGGTATGCAGCGACTCGACTGGCCGATGGCCAGTTGGACGCCGTGCGCCTCGGCTG
>JAYOKQ010000067.1:0-23777 GCA_038119905.1 Gemmatimonadota bacterium
CTTCAAAGCGCACGTCGACGGCAATGCGGTAGGTGGCACCCCCCTCGATGTCGTTGCACTGCAGCTGCCAGCCGCCGCTCAGAGTGCGCGTGCCGTTGGCGGCAATTTCGTAGCCTGCGGGTGAATGCGCCGTTGCGGGCGCCGCATTGGGATGCGGCGCCCACGGCTGTGCGCTGCGTGTAGCCTCCGACAAGTGGATGTTACTCAGCTGCCGCGAAGAGCGTGCCCACCTGCATCTTCAGCGTGCGTCCTTTGCCGTTGCGTTCGCTCACGACGATCTCACTTCCATCGTAGACCACGCTGTCGACGCCGTTGAAATTCTCTGGGATCTCCATGAGAAAGTTGGCGTAGGAAAAGGTCTGTGTTTCCTTGGCATCGATAAAGCGGAACAGATGCCGGTCAAAGATTTTGCCCTTTTCCACGAGCACGGGACCGGGCTGGTGGAGGCCCGTTGTGCCGAATTCGAGGCCGCGGGCAAAGGGCTTGCCATCGGCTACGTGGCGCCAGGCGTCGAACCAAGGGTAGTCAGCGCTGGGCCAGATATAGCCGATGAGCAGACCTTGTGATGCGTTAATCGCCGTTACCCAGCCGTATTCCTCTTCAACGATATAGGATACTACGGCCGGTGTGGCGTCGTCGGAGAGGTGGCGCAGGTTGACCTCGGTGCCATCTTTCTGCAGGGCGTTGGGCCAGCGCACCTCCGGCGTTTCGAAGTTTGGTCCCGGTGTTTCCTGCATAAAACCGCGGGTGCCGTTTGCATCTACGACGGTGCGCTCGTCGAGAAAAGGCGGGCCTATGGTCGGATGCTGAACAATGTTGTAAATGCGGCCGATGTGGCGCGTGTTGGTTACGGCCTCGCTTACGGTAAATATGGACTGGTCGTCGTGCAGGCGGATGGTGCGCAGGACCTCTAAGCCGGCCAGCGGCAGCACGGCCGACATTTGCGCCTGGATGCTGGATTCGCCACGGGTGGGTGCTTGGCGCACGCTCCACCAACTGCTCGATGCCTCACCGTGCCAGCCCATGCCGAGCTCGGTTTCGGTTTCGGTGGCGGGTCCCCAGCGGTCGAGGCAGAGAAAGTGGCCCATAGAGCGAGGCTCCAAAGGCGGTTCGGCGGAGGGGTCCGGGCTGAAGTCCCAAGAATCCCACTGCAGCGGGTTGAGTCCATCTTCTCCCAGGTGAAAGTCGGCGATAGAGCCGCCACCCAAATCGATGACGAGCTGGGCGACACTGCTCTCCAAGCGGAGCGTCGGTCGGTTTTCGGCAGCATAAAGAGCTGAAGTGTAAAGCATAGCGGCAACCATGAGGGCGATGCGCATCGGAAACTCCTTTGCAGGTGAGCGATTAGAGACGGGCTGCAATTTACTAGAAACGTTGACAAATGGCAAAGAGAAGTTGATGTTGTTGAATCGGTATGCAATGGTGCGCTGCGCCGTGCAAAAAATCAGGTTAATTCACTGCTCAACGTGTTAAGAATTCCCGCTATATATCGCTTGTTGATGGGGCTGTGTGCGGTGGCGTGTATCGCTTCCTGCGCGGTGGAAGGGCCCCGCGTGCCCGCCCGTTCGGCCGACTTTATCGCGTCCTACAGGCAGGGCTTGGATCTGCTCGAGCGCTATCGGTTGGGTGCAGCTGAGCGCGCGTTTCGCCGCTGTGTCGCGCAGTCTCCGGACGCCTACGAAGGCCACTGGCAGCTGGGCCGCGTATGCCTGCTGCAAGGGCGCATTGACGAGGGCGTAGAACAGCTGCAGCGCGCCCTGCGGCTTAACTCCGAGCTCGCTGCAGCGCGTGCGCTGATTCTCGAAACGTTTTTGGGGCGCGGACGCGAGGCACTTGAAGAGGGGCGCTACGCACAGGCGCGCGGGTATTTTGCCCGGGCGTTGGCCGTCGATTCGACTGGCTATGAGCCGCTCTACGAAGCTTCGGTAACCGCCATATGGCAGGGTGAGTACGCGCGCGCAGACTCACTGCTGCGCCGCGCCATCGTCCAGTATCCCGATGCGCTGCAGTTTCGGTGGAGTCTGCGCGAAGTGCAGCGTCTAAGGGGCGAGAGCGATGAGCAGATCCCAGATTCACTGCGCTTTCCACAGGTATCTCTTAAACCCGAAGCGCTGGCCGGTCGCTTTCGCGAGGTGGGCGTCCAGATGGGCGTCGATAAGCTGGACGGCGGGCGCTCGAGCGCCTGGGCGGATTTTGATGGGGACGGCGATCTCGATCTGGCCGCGCTCGGCCATCCTGACTTAGCCTATTTTCGCAACGATGGTTGGCGCTTTGTCGAAAGGGCGCAAGAGGCGGGTTTAGCGCTACCGTCGGGGGGGATCGGCGCGCAGGTCGCCGATTACGACAACGATGGGGATGCCGATTTATATGTGACGCGCGACGGGTGGTTTGGCGGCGGTGCCAACGTGCTATTTGCCAACGACGGCGACGGACGCTTTTACGATGTGACGGAGCGGGCTGGAGTCGGTGATACGGGCTCAAGCTTTTGTGCGGCCTTTGCCGACTACGACGGCGATGGGTGGGTCGATATTTACGTGGCCAATGGCACCGGGGCGACCGGCGACTCGACCAACGTCCTCTACCGAAACCGCGGCGACGGTACTTTTGTCGATGTGGCCGGCGTCGCCGGAGTAGCGCACCGCGGGCAGAGTTTGAGCGCGGCATGGGGCGATTTTGACGGCGACGGTGATGCCGATCTCTACGTGTGCAATTTTACCGAACCCAACGTGTTTTATCGCAACGTGGGCGATGGCTCTTTTGTTGATGCGACGGCGACTGCGGGTGCGGCAGCGGCGCACATAGACGGTTTTATAACGTTTCCGCTCGACTACGACAACGACGGTCAACTCGATCTTTTTGTGGGCAATTGGAGCCCGTTCGATCGCGTGCTGTCCGATCGCGCCGCCGGTCATAGCTTGAGCGCGCGCGACCGACCGGTGCTCTATCGCAACAAGGGCGACGGCACGTTTGTCGACATGGCCGAAGCGGCCGGCATTGTGCGCGCCGAGGGCACGATGAGCGGTGGTGCGGGAGACGTCGACAACGACGGATGGATCGATCTGTATTTGGGCAACGGCGGGCCACAGATGGGGCGGCGCGATCCCGACGTGCTCTATCGCAATAGGGGTAACGGCACGTTTGTCGACGCGACGGAGGCCCTCGGTCTGGGCCACGTGGGTAAGTCGCACGGCGTGACCT
Organism: Gemmatimonadota bacterium; assembly: GCA_038119905.1. Lineage (GTDB taxonomy): Bacteria > Latescibacterota > UBA2968 > UBA8231 > UBA8231. Next base: position 3,199 of record JAYOKQ010000067.1, read on the forward strand.
TTGCCGACTACGACGGCGACGGGGATCTCGACCTCTATGTCCCCTCTGGCGGCGCACAGCCGGGCGACTACTGGCACAACGTATTTTACCTCAATGAAGGATTTGATAGCCACTGGCTCGTTTTCCAACTGCAGGGGCGTCAGAGCAATCGGGACGGCCTGGGAGCCCGCATCGAGGTGCAGTGCGGCGAGCGCAGACAGATTCGCGAAGTCGCTTCGGGCTACAGCTTTGGCAACAGCAATAGTTTGGAAGCAGAGTTCGGTTTAGGCGACTGCGCTCGCGCCGAGCGAGTCTCCGTGCGCTGGCCGAGCGGTGTGGTTGATGTGTTCGCCGATGTGGCGGTCGATCGCCGCTGGCGCGCTGTAGAAGGGCAGGCTCAGCTGGAGGCTGTACGATGAGGCGATTAACCTACGCGCTGTGTGTGCTGTGCATCGGATGTGCCGAAAAAGATGCGCAAACGTGGCACGCCGAAGCCGAAGCGCTCTTGGGCGATGGGGCCCTGCGCGCACTGCCCCCCGAGATTATTGTCCGCGCACAGCACGCCGAAGAACGGGCGCTGGCGCTCGATGCTTCGCTGGTGGACGCGGCGCTCAATCTGGCTGCCCTACACGAAGCTCAGGGTGCTTACGAGGAGGCGACTGCACGCTATCGACAGCTCGTCGAACAGTACCCGAATATGGGAGCGGCCTACGCCGGGTTGGGTTTTGCACTCGCGGCACAGGGGCGCTATAGCGGTGCACAGCGCGCCTACCAAGACGCCCTGCGCCGCGGCGAACGCTCGGCGTTGCTCTACGCGCGCCTGGGACATGCCTACGCGGCGCTAGGTCATGTCGGTGAACACCTGCAGTCGGCTCGTGCTGCCTATCGCGCCGCACTGCAAATTGATTCACAGCTGCGCGATGTGCACGCGCATTGGGCGCGCGTCGAAGCGCGATTGGGCCAGCGCGACGAGGCGCTCGCGCTCTATGCTACTGCGTTGCAGGTCGATCCGGCCGATATCACGGCGCGCGTCGAACTGGCATCACTCTATCGCGAAATGGGCCAACCTCAGGTGGGGCGGGGGGTGCTGGCCGAAGGCGTGTCAGTGGCGACCGATGCGGCTATATTGCACCAGGAATTGGGTCGCTTCGCGTGGGAAGACGGCCAGGTCGAACGCGCCTTGGAACACGTAGAGCGGGCGCTGGCACTCGATGCTGATTTGGTGCTGGCTCGGCGTTATGTCGCTCTGATATACAGCGCACTGGGTCGTTACGACGAGGCGCTAGCCGCCTACGCGCTACTAGTAGATCGCCAGCCAATGGACGCAAGCATACGGGTGAGTATCGGGATTGTGCACAGCCAGCGCAGTGATTGGTCACAGGCCGAAGCTGCGTTTAAGGAGGCGCTGGCGTTGGGCGGCGCTGGCGGCGATGCCGCCCTCAAGTTGGGGGGGCTCTACGTGCATCGAGGACGTCTGCGTGCTGCGGTAAACGCATTTGCCGATGGCGTGGCCGAGCACCCCAGCAACGCCGAACTGCACGCTTCGCTGGGCGATGTATACCGGCAGTTAGGCGTGCTGGGCGCGGCGCTGACGGCGGGCGAGGAGTCGGTGCGCTTGGAGCCGGATCGGGCGCTGTGGCGCTATCATTTGGCTACTACCTACGAGCGTGCTAATCCAGATCGCGCAGAGGCCGAGTGGAACCGCTACATCGAACTAGCGCGGGGCGATGCGCGCGAAGCGCAGCGTCTAAGCGCACTAGAAAAAGAGCGAGTGAATGATTAAGCTAGTTGCGTTTGATATGGACGGCACGATACTGGACGAGGAGAGTCGCCTGTCGCAAGCCGCCTTAGAGACAATCCGCAAGCTGTTGGATCGCGGCATCGCCGTTGCCAGTAATAGCGGGCGCAGCATCCGCCGTTCGCAGGAGCCGTTTGCTCCTTGGCCAGATGTTGCTTCGGCCCTGCACGTAGCCGGTTATAACGGCGGCGTCGCCGTGAGCGCTGAGCGCGAGGGCAAGCGCCGATTGTTGCACGAAGAGCGACTTGATGCGGAACTTTTTAGCGAACTGGTCGCCTTTAGTCGAGCGGGTGACTTCAACCTGATTTGCTGTCTATTTGCACAAGAAAAGCACGGTCTGCGCGAAGAATACCGCCATTCGCATTCGGTGGACGGTTTGGAGGTTTTTGGCGGTCCCGGTTTTGTGCACGACAGAGCGTTGTATGAACGCTGTCTGGACGGGCAGATTCCCGCACCGCCCAAAATCATGATCGTCACCGGCCAAGCGCAGCGCAGTGCGGTAATGGAGACGATGCGGGCGCGCTGGGGCGATCGCATGTACGCTACCTGGTCGATACCGGATCGCATCGAAATTATGCCGCCGCACGTCGATAAGTCGGTCGCTCTGCGCGCTCTGGCACAGGAGGTAGAGGCGACGCTGGAGGAGACGCTGGCCATCGGCGACGGCGACAACGATCTGCCGATGCTAAAGGTTGCCGGTGTGGGTGTGTTGATGGGCAATGCCAAGCCCGAAGTGCGCCAGGCTATTGAGGGTACGACTATCGAAATCGGGCCATCGCTGGCCGAAGAAGGATTTAGCTCGACGATTTCTCGTTACGTAGAGGGTGTATGATTATGAATGGACACATACGTCGCATCGCGCTGTGCTGTGTCGTGTTGCTATCGGCTCCGCTCGGTGCCGACGACGCGGCGCCAACGTTGCCCGACTCGCTCAAAGGAGGCTCAATGGTCCTTGTCGAGCGCGAAGGAGACAGCTACCACCTCGATACGTTTGAGGTGACCAACGCCGAGTTTGCCGAGTTCCTCAATGCGCGCGGTAACCAGCAAGAAGAGGGGGCTTATTGGGTCGAATTGCGCAGTCGTTTTGCACTGATTGAAGAGACGGAAGGCGTCTTTGCCGCCAAGGATAGCTTCGCCACGCATCCGGTGGTCGAAGTGTCCTGGCACGGTGCGCGCGCCTACTGCGAATGGGCGGGTAAGCGCCTGCCGACCCAAGGAGAGTGGCGCTATGCCTGCGAGGGACCAGAGGGCTTGAAATACCCGTGGGGCGACACTTTTGAACAGGGATACGCCAATATTTACGGCCACAAGTACGACGGCTACGTGCGCACGGCGCCCGTCGGCACGTTTCCGCAGGGAGCTAGTCCATTTGGGCTGATGGATATGGCCGGCAACGTGTGGGAATGGACGCAGTCTGAAGGTGATCTACAGTTTCTACGCGGCGGTTCGTGGGTCAATGGCAACACGCTGGCGCAGTGCGACAAGCGCTCAAACACTAAAGATGCCCACTCCTATGTAAAGGGTAATACGCTGGGTTTTCGATGCGCCTACTAATTCGATGGTCGCGCCTACAGCCTGTGTGCTGCTCAATGCGATGATCGGTGCTATCGCTCTCCTCTTTTTAGCGGCGCTGCCGGCGCTAGGACAGCTCTCCTTTAGCGACCAGACCGCAGATTCGGGCATTGACTTTGTCCATGTTGGCGGCGGCCCGGACAAGGGATTTATCCTCGAGGCACACGGCAGCGGCGCGGCTTTTTTTGACGGAGATAACGATGGTGACTTAGACCTCTACATGGTGAATGGCTCCACGTTTGCCGCCTATGGCCAGGGACCGGGCAACGTCTACTATCGCAATGACGAGGGACGCTTTGTCGACGATACGGCGCGCGCTGGCCTAGGCGATACGCGCTGGGGGGCCGGCGTCGCCATTGCCGATGTAAACGGCGACGGCTACCGCGATGTGTACCTGACGAACTACGGCGCCAACGCGCTATTTACTAGCCGGGGTGATGGCCAGTTCGCCGAGGTGATTTCGGGCGCAGAGGGAAGCGACTTCAGCGCGAGCGCGGCCTTTCTCGACTACGACAACGACGGGGATCTCGATCTCTACGTGAGCAATTACGTCGCGTTTGACATCGCGCCCCTTCTGGATGATCCCGCTCTGTGGGACCCCTGCGTCTATCTGGGCGGACTGCGCGTTTTTTGCGGCCCAGTTGGACTGCCCGGCGGTGAAGACCGCCTCTATCGCAACGATGGATTGGGGCAGTTTTTCGATGTCACCGACGAGACCGGCATCGCCGCGGCAAACGATCACTACGGGTTGGGTGTCGTGCCGGAGGATTTCGATCGCGATGGCGATCTCGACCTCTTTGTCGCCAACGACGAACGCGCCAACGTGCTGTGGCGCAACGACGGTGGCTTCTTTGTAGACGTGGCGATGGTTGCGGGCGTCGCTTTTAATCTCGACGGAGAAGAGGAATCGGGCATGGGGGTGGACGTCGGCGATTACGACGGCGACGGCGACGGCGATATCTTCGTTACGAACTTTTATGGAGAGACCAACACGCTCTACCGCAACGACGGGCAGCTGCAGTTTATAGACGCTACTGCTAGCAGCGGTTTGGGTGCCCCTAGCGTTGAGTATCTCGGCTGGGGCGCGCGCTTTTTCGACGCCGACAGCGACGGCGACCTCGATCTATTTGCCGTCAACAGCCACGTGTATCCGCAGGTTGATCAGGCTTCGACCGGGGGGGGCTATGCGCAGCGCAACCAGCTGTTTCGCAACGACGGTGGCGTCTTTTCAGAAGTGGACGGTGGCCCCGGTTTAGCCATCAAGGCCGTTAGCCGCGGAACGGCCAGCGGCGATTACGACGGCGATGGTGACGAGGACCTATTGGTTACCAACCTAGACGGGGCGCCCAACTTGCTGCGCAACGACACAGCTGCTGATGGCGGATCGATTGCCGTTGATCTGTTGGGAAAAGGCTACAATCGGCACGGGATAGGCGCGGAGATTTCCGTGCGCGCCGGTGGTCATACGCAGGTGCGTACGGTCAACGGTGGATCTGGCTATCTCGGCGCTAATGCCGAGCGCCTGCACTTTGGTTTGGGGCTGAACGCCCAGGCTGAATGGGTTTGCGTGCGCTGGCCGAGCGGCGTGCGCGATACGGTGTTTGCCGTCTCGTCGGGGGCACTCCTACGGCTTTCCGAGTCGGGCGAGAGATAGTCAAACTTATTTGACATGGGGGCGCGTCTACGGTAGTTTATCGCCTTCCGCTTTGGTCGTATCGCTCAAAGCGCATCCCAATTACAATAGCTGATCAGCATGAACTGGAACTACATAGTCAAACGCGTGGCTCTTTTCCTCGTGGTCGTGTGGGCCGCAGCCAGCGTCAACTTTTTCGTGCCTCGCCTGGGCACTGGGCGCGATCCGATTCGCGAAAAGTTGGGGCAACTGGCCGCTAGTGGAGGACTGCGTCAAGACGGTATTGAGGCGATGGTTAAGGCCTACCAGGCTAAGTTTGGTCTCGACAAGCCACTTTACATACAGTATTTGAACTTTCTCGGTGACACCTTTACCCTGGATTTGGGCTATTCGCTGGCTAATTATCCGGCCCGCGTCGGCCAGATGATCGGCAACGCCATCCCATGGACCATCGGTTTGATGGTTATATCCGTGCTGATCGGCTTTGCGCTCGGCACGCTGATCGGAGCGCTTTCAGCTTGGCCGAACGCGCCCCCTTGGGTGCGCCGGTTGGCGGTGCCTTTTATGACGCTTTCGGCGATTCCGCCCTACTTATTGGGTCTGATCGTGCTCTACATACTGGGGCTCAAAATGCAGTGGTTTCCCCTGTCGGGCGGCTATTCGCCGGGCATGTTAGCCATCGCTAGCGTTGAATTCTATCTGGACGTGCTACATCACTCGATTCTTCCCGCGCTGGCCATCGTGCTTCAGGCGGTCGGATTCTGGGCGTTGGGTATGCGCGGTATGATGGTGACGACCTCGGGTGAGGACTACGTCACGCTAGCCGAGGCCAACGGACTGCGCAATCGGACGATCTTTTTTCGCTACGGATTGCGCAACGCGATGCTGCCGCAGTTTACTGCGCTCGGCCTATCGCTGGCCAACGTCGTGGCCGGGCAGGTCATCGTTGAAGTCATCTTTGCCTATCCCGGTATTGGCACAGTTCTCTTTCAGGCCATCCAGTCGTCCGACTACACGGTAATAAACGGCGTCGTGCTGATTCTCATTATGTCGATCGGCTTAGTCACGATGCTGATGGACTTTCTCTATCCGCTGCTCGATCCGCGGATTTCGCACGGCAAGCAAGACTGATATGCAGCGGCTCAATCAAATACTCTACTATCTGCGCGAGAGCCCGATGCTGGCGGCCGGCTTTGTCATGGTGTTTATCATCGTGCTATTCGGTCTGCTCGGTCCGCTCTTTGTCGATACCTCGCTGGCTCAGCCGCTGTCGACGACGCCCCGTATGGAGCCCTCGTGGGAACACCCCTTCGGCACGGACGATTCGGGGCGCGACCTGCTCTCGGTGATGGTCGTCGGCGTGCCGCTGACCATGCGCATAGGCCTGCTGGCCGGTGCCGTCGGTTTGGGGTTGGGTATATTGCTCGGTTTTACCAGCGGCTACCTTGGCGGCAAGTTTGATACGGCAGTGCGCGGCGTGGTAGATACGCTGCTCACGGTGCCGGGTTTAGTTGTGTTGGTATCGATTGCCTCGACGATCCGCGAAGAGATTAGTGTCAATATTATGGCGTTGGTCGTCGCCTCGCTGGCTTGGATGTGGCCGACGCGCGTCATTCGCTCACAGGTGCTCAGTATGCGCGAGCGCGCCTATGTGCAGATGGCTAAGCTCAACGGTATGAGCAACGGCGAAATTATCTGGAAAGAGCTGTTCCCCAACTTGCTGCCCTATCTGGCAGCGCAGTTTGCCAACGCCGTTAACTGGGCGATTCTCTCCTCCATTGGTCTCGAGGCCCTTGGGCTGGGTCCGCAGAATGATCCAACCGTTGGCATGACGATATACTGGGCCATCACTTTCAGTGCGCTGATTCGCGGCATGTGGTGGTGGTGGGCCATTCCCATTGCCTTTATCGGTTTGATCTTTGTCGGCCTGCTGATGATTGCCGTCGGTCTTGATGAGTTGGCCAATCCCAAACAGCGGAAAGCCGTATGAGCACGCGCGAAAAAGACAGAGAGGTGCTGCTCGATATCAGCGGCTTGGAGGTGCACTTTGAGACGCGTCGCGGGATTGCACGCGCCGTTAACGAAGTTGACCTGCAGCTGTATAAGGGAGAGCGCTTCGGTTTGGTCGGCGAATCGGGTAGCGGTAAGACGACCATGATTTTAGCGCTGCTGCGCATGATTAAAACGCCCGGGTTTATCGCAGGAGGCAAAGCCGTTTTTGACGACGGGACCGACCTGCTCGCACTCAACCGCGAGCAGGTGCGCCAGACCCGCCTCAAACGCGTGGCCATGGTGCCTCAGGGGGCGATGAACTCGCTCAACCCGGTAATTCGCATTGGCGATCAGATGGTGCTTACGATGCGTGAGCACGGCGAAGAGGGCGAACGAGACGAGCTGATGGGGCGCGTCGAAGCGTTACTCGAAAAGGTTGGACTCAAGCCAGAAGCAGCCGCGCTCTATCCGCACGAACTAAGCGGTGGGATGAAGCAACGCGCCTGTATAGCCCAAGCGATTTGCCTCAATCCGCAGCTCATTCTGGCCGACGAGCCGACTTCGGCGCTCGACGTCGTCGTGCAGCGGCAGATCATGCAGACGCTGCGCCAACTGCAGCTCGATCTAGAGGCCACGGTGCTCCTAGTGGGGCACGACATGGGCTTGATGGCGCAGTTTGCCGAGCGCGTTGGCATCATGTACGGCGGCAAGCTCGTTGAAGTGGGTACGGTTTCCGATATTTTTCGCAATCCGCAGCATCCCTATACCCAGCTGCTCATATCGAGTATTCCCTCCTTTGAAACGCGCGGCGATTTCAAGGGCATTCCCGGGGTCGCGCTATCGCTGCTCGACCCGCCCTCGGGTTGCCTGTTTCATCCGCGCTGTCCTCAGGCGACCGAGGACTGTGCGCAGCGCGAACCGACGCTGAGGGAGATCTCGCCGGGCCAGTGGGCTTCCTGTTTGCTGCACGAGGAGGAACGCGATGCCACCGCTTCTTGAGGCGCGCCACATTCGCAAAGTCTTTTCGACCGGAGGAGGTCTGTTTGCAGAGCAAAAGCAGACGGTGGCCGTCGATGACTTCACGCTGACAATCGATGCCGACAAACCTTCGTTTACCACGATTGCCGGCGAATCGGGCAGCGGTAAGACGACAATTGCACGCATGCTGCTAGGCGTTATTCCCCCCAGCGACGGTCAGGTGCTCTATAGAGGCCGCGATGTGAGGGGGCTAGAGCGCAATGAGATGCGCTCGTTCCGCCAGGACGTGCAGGCCATCTTTCAAGATCCGTTTGAAGTCTACAATCCATTCTATAAAGTCGATCACATTCTGACGACCCCGATCGAAAAGTTTGGCTTGGCCGCTTCGCAGGCTGAGGCGCGCGAGCAAATCGACGTCGCGCTGCGCACGGTTGGTCTGCGCCCGGAAGAGACGCTGGGCCGCTATCCGCATCAGCTATCCGGCGGCCAGCGCCAGCGCATTACGATTGCGCGCGCCCTGCTGCTCAAGCCCAAGCTCATCATTGCCGACGAGCCCGTGTCGATGGTCGACGCTTCGCTGCGGGCGACCATCTTGGCGAGCCTGCACAAACTCTACCGCGACTTCAACATATCCTTCGTGTATATCACACACGACCTGACGACGGCGTATCAGGTAAGCGAATATATCGTCGTGCTCTATCACGGCTCGGTAGCCGAGGCCGGTGACGTCGAGCAGGTGATAAAGGATCCTCATCATCCCTATACGCGCGAGCTAATTCAGTCGATTCCCGTGCCAGACCCGGGCAGCGCTTGGATTGAAGAAGAGATCGAGGAAAAAGAAGTCGATGAGTCCAGTGTGGATGCTGTCGCGCAGAGCTGGTCTATGTGCCGCTACGCGCCGCGCTGTCCCCATGCGATGGACAAGTGCAGCACGCGTCCATCCCTATTTCGCAGTGGAACCGGGCGCGCTGCTTCATGCTTTCTCTACGACGGGCAGGAGGCGGTAGAAGAGGGGGATTTAACGCAGCTTTTTAGCGAAAAGTGAGCGAGGTGAGCTACATGAAGAAATGGGCATCAAGTGCAGTCGTATTACTGGCGTCAGTCGGTGTGTTCTATGGCTGTGGCGGCGGTGGACAAAGCGGCAGCGTGCCGCGCAACCGCACCTTTATTTCCGACTGCTCGGGGCAGCAAGACTGTAGCGGTCAGTTTAAAGATTACGCCTCGTTTAACCCCTTTTTGCTGACGGGTACGACCAAGACGGGTTGGAACTTCGTCTTTGAACCGCTCTATTTTTACAATGCCTACGACGAAGGGGGCGACAATATCATCCCCTGGATCGCCACCGGCCATGAATACAACAGTGATTACACGGCCGTAACCGTCCATATTCGCCCGGGCGTTGAGTGGAGCGACGGCCAGCCGTGGACGGCGCACGATCTGGTTTTTACGATCAACATGCTCAAGGAGCACGCGCCGAGTCTGAACTTCTCTACCGACATGCAGACGTGGGTTAAAAGCGCCGTCGCCGTCGATGACCATACCGCACAGATCGATCTGACGGCATCCAATCCGCGCTTTATTTTCTCCTATTTTACCAACAACTTCGACAACGGCGTTCCCCTGGTACCGAAACACATCTGGGAGGGACAGGATCCCGAGAGCTTTAGCAACTTTGATATGGCGCAGGGATGGCCGGTCGTTAGTGGTCCCTACAAGATGGCTATCTCTTCGCCCGAACAGCGCGTGTGGGATCTGCGCAGGGATTGGTGGGCTACGAAGATAGGCTTTCGCGATCTGCCCAAAGTGGAGCGCCTGATCTACCTCCCCTATATGGAGGAGAGCAAGCGCGTTCAGAATATTATCGCCAATGCGATGGACACGAGCCTCGACCTGCGTCCGCCCAACATTCAGTCCATTCTCGATGCCAATCCCAACGTGTCGACCTGGACGGGCAAGGAACTGCCGCACGGTTACCTCGACTGGTGGCCTGTATGTCTGGGATTTAATAACCTGGAGCCGCCCTTTAGCGATCCGGAAATTCGCCGCGCGGTCAACTATGCGATCGATCGCGACCAGCTCGTGGGCATTGGCTGGCAAGGGGCGGGTACCTCTTCCCATCTGCCGCTGCCGAACTTTCCGCCGATTCGCCAGTACACGGATGGGATACAAGACCTCATTGAGAAGTACGAGGTCGGCGTTTACGATCCAGAAAAAACGGCAGAGATCTTAGAGCGCAAAGGCTGGACTAAGGACGGCGAAGGCTTCTGGACCAAAGACGGTGAGCGCTTGACGATGGTCGTCGATATCTTTGGCATCTTTAACGACCTGGCACCCGTGCTCGTAGCCCAGCTCAAGCGCGCCGGCATCGACGCTTCGTTCCGCCTCACGTCCGACACGTTTTCGCGCATGGCGCAGGGCACGGCCCGTGCCTATATGATGGGCAACGGCGGTTCGGTGCGCGATCCGTATTTTACGCTGCGCCTGTATCATAGTCGCTTTGTTCAGCCGACCGGGACGCACGCCGAGCGCTTTTGGCGCTGGTCGAACCCCCAGTACGACGAGCTTGTGGACAGGATGGGGCAGACCGCGCCCGACGATCCGCAGCTGCAAGTGCTCTTTCGCGAGGCGATGGATATTTGGCTCAGCGAGCTACCGTCCATTCCCCTGGTGCAGTGGTATCACCGCATACCGCAAAACGAGACCTACTGGAAGAACTGGCCAACGGCGGACAACGCCTATATCAACAGCGCCTACTGGCACAACACGTGGCTGTTGGTGCTGCTGGGACTCGAACCTGCACAGAGTTAATCGCGCGTATAGGATACGCGTTGGTGTTGGGAGGGAGAGCGGAGCGTCCTATGGGCGCTCCGCTCTTTGTATATAGCGATGAATTGGCCGTTGCGAGCGCATCGTCAGGCATCCTATATTGACGCAGAGTGTGCCGCAATTAACCCGATGGAACGCGTGAAAAGAGAATGGAAGCACTCATTGTAGAAGGGCCCACGCCGCTGCGCGGTGAAATCGAAGTAGCTGGGGCAAAGAACTCGGTGAGTAAACTGCTGACGGCGAGTATGCTGACGGCCGAGCAATGCAGTTTTACCAACGTGCCGGCCATAGGCGATATGGAAATTACCAAGCGCATTTGTGAAGCGTTGGGTGCGCGGTGCACGACGGGTGCGGACAAACAGCTCGACGTGCAGACTGCGCGGATTTCGGTCGCTGCAGTGCCCGAGGCGCTGGCTGTTAAGAACCGTCTTTCGGTCATGATGCTAGCGCCGCTGCTGCATCGGCACGGTCGCGCTGTAGTCCCGGCTGCAGGCGGCGATCGCATCGGCCCGCGGCCGGTGGATTTTCACTTAGAGGGCTATCGACGCATGGGCGCGCGGGTTGAAACGCTCGACGACGTGTACTATCTCGAGAGTGACCAATTGCAGGGGGCCGATATTGCATTGCCCTATCCTAGTGTGACTGCGACGGAAAACCTGCTGATGGCGGCGACGTTAGCCAAGGGGCGCACCTTTATTCGCAATGCGGCAATCGAGCCCGAAGTGGTCGACCTGGCGCTGTTTCTGCAGAAGATGGGTGCCATTATCGACTACCAGACCGATCGAACCTTTATCGTGGAAGGCGTTAGCGCCCTGAGCGGCGCTTCCCACGAAGTCATGCCCGACCGATTGGTCGCTACCTCGCTAGGGGCTGCGGCCGTGGCCTCGCAGGGCGATCTCTTTGTCCGCGGTGCGCGCCAGAGCGATATGCTGACTTTTCTCAACGCGCTGCGCCGCGTGGGTGGGGGGTTCGAGGTACAGGGAGACGGCATACGTTTTTTTCGCGACGGACCGCTGCGCTCGATTGCGGTAGAGACGACGGTGCACCCGGGCTTTATGACGGATTGGCAGCCGCCCTTTGCCCTGCTGCTAACCCAAGCCGATGGCATGAGCGTCGTGCACGAGACCGTCTTTGAAGATCGCTTTGTCTACATACACGAGCTGCAGAAAATGGGTGCCGATATCGAGATCTACGATACGTGCCTCGGCGGCCATAGCTGTCGCTTTGCCGCTAGCGGCCATCGGCACAGCGCGATAATCCGCGGACCGGCTACGCTCAGTGGCGCTGAGATCGATATACCCGATCTGCGCGCTGGTTTCACCTATCTGATTGCCGCCGTGCTCGCTGAGGGACGTTCGGTCATCCGCGGAGTCGAAGAATTGGATCGCGGCTACGAGCGTATAGACGAGAGCCTGCGCTCTCTGGGAGCGCGCATCGAGCGCGTAGAAATCTAACGGATTGCTACCGGGGCGGCGCTTCGGTAGAATGGAAAAGAGAGATGCAGATACGTCCGGTGGATGGCCTTGTTGGGCCTGCCGTTGGTGCGGGTTTGACGCGCGCGCCGTCGAGATCTTTATGAAAATTACGTCGATCGAAACCACGATTGTTAGCGTGCCCTACAAGCATCGCGAGACGTCGACGCGCGTGCAGCGCGATGGGGTTACCGCCGTCTTAGTCAAGGTCAGCACGGACTGCGGACTGGTCGGCTGGGGCGAGAGTTGTCCCGGGCCTAATGTCGAGAGCATTCAGGCCGCTCTCGACTCAATCGCCCCGCTCTTTATTGGGCGCGATCCCTGGCAGCGCGAAGCCATGGCGCACGACTTTTTCTCGACGGCGCACTGGTATCACCGCGAGATGAGCGGCAATTTTGCCTTTGCCGGTTTCGATATGGCGCTCTGCGATTTGTGTGGCCAGGCGGCGGGGCAACCGTTATACAATCTGTTCGGCGGATTGCACCGCGACCGAGTTAACTATTTTTGCTACCTGGCGTATGGCCCGACCGAAGAGGTGGTGGCCCAGGCGCGCGAGGGCGTGGCGCGTGGCTACGACGTCTTTTATATCAAAGTAGGAATTGACGTCGAGCGCGAATTGGAGACGGTGGCTGCGCTGCGCGCGGCCATCGGCCCGCAGCGAAAAATTCGCATTGACGCCAATGGAGCGTGGCACGTCAACGAAGCCATTCGCTATCTGAGCGCCTTTGACGCATACGGTATCGATTTTGCCGAGCAGCCGGTGTGGCCTGAGCCGGTGGAAAATATGCTTGAAGTGCGTCGACAGACGCCGGTCGCTCTGTGCGCTAATGAGGGGCTGTGGCGAGTGTGCGACGTGCACGAAGTCATCAAGCGGCGCGCGGCGGATGTGCTGTGTTTCAGTAGTATGTGGGTCGGGACGTTGGGCCAGTTTCATCGCCTTAGCTGGCAGGCACACGCAGAGGGATTGCAGGTATGCCGCCACACGCACGGCGAACTTGGGCTGATGGCGGCTGCCTCACATCAGGTCTGCCTAACGCTGCCCAACCTGGTCGAGGGCAACCAGCAGGTAGCCGCCATGATGGAGGACGATATTCTGCGTGCGCCCGTGCCGACGGCCGACGGCCCCGATTGGGGCGTGCCGCAGGGCGTCGGGCTCGGCGTCGAGGTCGACGAGGAGAAAGTAGCTCACTATCACGCGCTTTACAGAGCGCAGGGCGCGTTTTTACCCTACCGGCCGGAGATGTTCGCTGCGCCGGGTGTCTCGCACTAGGCGTTTCCACTCCGTTTGCGCAGGATCCTTCCGGCGCGAACGTCGCTCAGTTCGCCGTGGTCTACGGCGATGGATCCATTCACCATAACGCAGTCGATACCGCGGGGATACTGATACGGTGACTCGAAATCTGCTCCCTCGCTAAGCGTCGACGGGTCGAATACGAGTAGGTCGGCGCACAGGCCCTCGCGCAGCAGGCCGCGGTCGGACAGACCAAAGCGCGCGGCGGCGTGTCCGCTGAGTTTGTAGATCGCCTCTTCCCAGGTCAGGGCCGACTGTTCGCGGACAAAGCGTCGCAGGAAGTAGGGAAATGCTGCGTAGGAGCGCGGATGGTGCTTGCCCTCGGCCAGCACGCCTTCGGGAACGAGGGAGAATCCGTCGGAGATGACGCCGCCGGCCGGATGGCGGGCGATGTTGAGGAAATCTTCCTCCGACACGTCTTCGGCTAGCATCCATGGACGCGCGCCCTCTTCAATGAGAATGTCGAGCACGGCATCGTGCGGATCCTGCTGCCGTCGGCGGGCAATCTCTGCAAAGTCGAGGCCAGCTAGATCGGCATTCTGCTCGGCGCTGCCCAGCCAAATCTTCTCCCACTGCTGACTCTTGACCAAGTTGCGCTTTCGGCTGCCGCCGCTTTCGGCGCCGTGTTGCATGGTATCCGCCTTGATTTTTTCTCGCATTTCCGGGTCGTGCAGTCGGCGCAGCAGCGCCTCGTCGCCCCCGTCGAGTGCCCAGGGCGGCAGCAGGGATTTAAGCGTCGTGCTGCCAACGGTATAAGGGATGGCATCGCAGCTGATATCCACGCCGTCGGCGCGCAGTGCATCGATGTCGTCTAACAGCTGGCGCGTCGAGCCGATCATCGGATCGCCCGGCTGCATATGGGAAATGTGAGCGGCCAGTCGCGCCTGTTGTCCGACGCGCGTAACCTCGCCCACGGCAGCGGCAATGCCCTCGGTTTGGTTGCGGATATGCGACGTGTAGATGCCGCCGTGTCGCGCGACTACCTCGCTCAATGCGACCAGCTCTTCCGGTGCTGCATACGGGCCGGGTGCATAGGCCAGACCGCTGGATAGACCAAAGCAGCCGTCGTTCATAGCGCGCGCTGTTAGATCGAGCATAGCCGCCATTTCACTGGCCGTCGGTGCGCGATCGTCGTATCCCATGGCGGCGACGCGGATATTGCCGTGGCCTACCAGCGTCGCGGTATTGGTGCCGAGTCCCTGGGCTTCCAAGCGGGCAAAGTACTGATCGAAATGCGTCCAGTCGCACGTCAGGCCGCGCGTCATACTCGGATCGAGTGGACCGTAGTAGGGGTCGCCGTCGCGCGTGGGGGCCGCCGATACGCCGCAGTTGCCCATGATCTGTGTGGTGATGCCCTGTGCCAACGAGCTATAGGCGCGTCCGTCGAGGGCCAGCGTTAGGTCGGAGTGCGTGTGGATGTCGATAAAACCGGGGCAGATATAGCGGCCGCTAGCGTCTACGGTCTGGTGCGCCGGGCCGTCGCCGAGCGCGCCGATGGCGGCAATGCGACCATCGGCGATGGCGATATCGGCCTGAAATGCCGGTGCACCGCTGCCGTCTATTAGGAGTCCATTTTTAAAGAGTACGTCGTACATGAGGAAACCTCGCGCTGTTGAATCTGTATGCGGCGCAGGATCGCCTAATCCTGCGCCGCGTAAGAGTTAGTCGCCGTCGATCATGCGGCCCAGGCCGCCCAGCACGGAGCCTTCGCCCTGCTGCTTGCCTCCGGCGGAAGGCATGTTTTCGAGAATTCGATCGGCCAGCCGCGAAAAGGGCAGGCTTTGCAGATAGACGGTACCAGTACCCTGTAGAGTGGCCAGGAACATGCCCTCGCCGCCAAAAAACATCGACTTGAGCCCGCGCGTCATCTCGATGTCGTAGTCGATGCCGGGCGTAAAGGCGACCAAGCAGCCGGTATCGACGCGGATGAGTTCGTTGTTGAGTTCCTTCTTTACGACGGAGCCGCCGGCGTGCACAAAGGCCATGCCGTCACCGCGCAGTCGCTGAAGGATAAAACCCTCGCCGCCGAAAAAGCCGCTGCCCAACTTGCGGTTAAAGGCAATACTGAGTTCGGTGCCCAGCGCCGCGCAGAGGAAAGAGTCCTTCTGGCATATGAGTTCCTCGCCGATCTGCGCCATATCAATGGGGATGATGTGACCCGGATAGGGCGCGGCGAAAGCGACGCGTTTCTTGTCCCGTCCGTCGTTGGTGAAGTGCGTCATAAAGAGCGATTCGCCGGTCAGTGCACGCTTGCCGACGTTGAGTAACTTGCCCATAAATCCTTCGTCTGCTTTGGAGCCGTCGCCCATCTTGCTTTCGAAGGTGATGCGATCTTCCATCCAGTTCATGGCGCCGGCTTCGGCAATGACCGTCTCACCGGGATCTAGCTCGACTTCTACTACTTGTAGGTCGTTGCCGTATATTTGGTAGTCAATTTCCTGACAGCGCATAAGGTATCCTTTCCCGGAATAAAGTTTTTTACGTAAATAAGCCGAGGGTAAATCGCCCTTAATATAGGCAATGCGCGCATTTTTGTCGGGGTGAATGAACTCGACAAAAGGTTCATTTTTTCGGCACCCAGCATAGGAGAGGCGTTCGTGGCAAAACTGTATATAGCTGTAGTGGGAGCGGTATTCTTTTTGATTGGCTGCGGCGAACACGCTGGAAATGAGCGGGAAGCCGGTGCCGGTTTGGCCAATATTCCACGCAATCGCACGCTGATTATGGACTGTGCCGAGAGCAATATCTGCGGCGGTCAGATCCAAGACTACAACTCATTCAATCCCTTTCTTCCCGGTACGACCTCGCGCACGGGATATAATTTTCTCTACGAGCCGCTCTATTATTACAACGCTTTTCGGGACGAAGTGATTCCCTGGATTGCCACCGGCCACGAGTTCAACGACGACTATACCGAACTGGTTGTCCGCATTCGCGAGGGCGTTGAGTGGAGCGACGGCACGCCGTGGACCGCACACGACGTGGTCTTTACCGTCAATATGCTCAAAGACAACGCGCCTTCGCTGACCTATTCAACGGACATGGCCAACTGGGTAAAGAGCGCCGTAGCCATCGATTCGCTGACCGCGCGCATCGAGCTGACGGCCCCCAATCCGCGCTTCGCATTCTCCTACTTCACGGCTATTTTTGGCATCGGTGTGCCGATCGTGCCGCGTCATATATGGGAGGGAAAGGATCCCAACACCTTCGAGAATTTTGACCTGCAGCGCGGTTGGCCCGTTGTCTCGGGACCCTACAGCATGGTGCTATCCTCGCCGCAGCAGCGCATCTGGGACGTGCGCGATGGTTGGTGGGGTGAGAAAGTGGGGTTGGCCGAACGGCCGCAGGTAGAACGCGTTATCTACCTACCCTATATGGAAGAAGCCAAGCGCGTGCAGAATCTAATCGCCAACGCGATGGACACGAGCTTGGATCTACGCCCCCCCAATATTCAGACTATTGTCGACCGCAATGCGCGCGTCAGCACGTGGACTGGACGAGAGCTGCCGATGGGGTACGTCGATTTTTGGCCCATCTCGCTCGGGTTCAACACGCTTGAACCGCCCTTCGACGATCCCGATATCCGCCGCGCGATAAACTATGCGATCGATCGCAACCAGCTGGTGGAAATTGGCTGGCAGGGCGCCGGCAAACCGACGCTCTTGCCCTTTCCCGACTATCCGGCTCTCCGGCCCTACGTTGGCGCCGTTGAAGATCTGCTGGAGCAGAGCGAAGTGGGGCTATTTAGCGTCGACAAGAGCGCCGAGATTATGCGCGCCAAGGGGTGGGAGCGCGGGGAAGACGGCTTTTGGCAAAAGGATGGCAGTCCCTTTCGCCTGATTATTGATATTTTTCCAATCTTTAACGATCTGGCGCCGGTGCTGGTCGCTCAGCTGGAGCGCGCTGGTTTCGACGCCGACTTCCGCATGACATCGGACGCCTACACGCGCATGACGCAGGGCGAGGCGCGTGCTTTTATCACCGGTCACGGCGGTTCTGTGCGCGATCCCTACTTTACGCTGCGCCTCTATCACAGTCGCTTTGTGCAGCCGACCGGCACATCGGCCGAGTATTTTTGGCGCTGGCCCAACGAGTCGTTTGACCGCGTTGTCGATCAGATGGCCGAGGTCGCGCCGGGCGATCCCCGCCTAATGGATCTGTATCGCGAGGCGATGCAGATTTGGCTGGGCGAACTGCCGTCGATTCCCCTCGTGCAGTGGTATCACCGCATTCCGCACAACGAGACGTATTGGACGAATTGGCCGACGCAAGAAAATCCCTATATCAACAGCGCCTACTGGCATCGAGGCTGGCTGTTGGTGCTGCTCAACTTACGTCCAGTACAGGGTTAATGGCTCTCTGCGATAGGAGCGCGATATGGCATCCATAGACCTGCTGATTCGAAACGGTAAACTGGTTGATGGAACGGGCAGTCCATGGCGCTACGGCGACGTCGCGCTACGCGGCGAACGCATTGCCGAAGTGACGGCCCCGGGCGTGCTGTCAGACGCCGATGCGGTCGAAATCGTAGATGCGGCTGGGCGGGTTATTTGCCCAGGTTTTATCGATATCCAGAGCCATTCGATTGTGCCGCTGATGATCGACGGGCGCTGCCTTTCGAAAATTACGCAGGGCGTTACTACTGAAATTATGGGCGAGGCATGGACGCCGGCTCCCTTTGGCGGGCGCATCGAAGCGGCGCTCAGCGCGGGGATATACGGTGAGCGCTTGACCGAATGGGTCGAGCGAGCCAAGCGGTGGCATCGCTTTGGCGACTGGCTGGCAGCGCTGGTCGAAACAGGCGTGTCGCCCAACGTAGGGTCCTTTTTGGGGGCGGGTACGCTGCGAGAGTATGCGATGGGCTTGGATCTGCGCGCCCCTACGAACGACGAGCGCGCGCTGATGCGGCGGGTGATGGCCGAGTCCATGGAGGATGGAGCCTTCGGTCCCTCTTATGCGCTGATCTACCCGCCGGATGCCTACGCCGAGACGGATGAAATCATCGAGGTGTGCAAGGAGGCTGCCCGCTACGGCGGTCTGTATATCACGCATATTCGCTCGGAGGGAGACGCCATTCTCGAGGCGGTAGACGAGGCGCTGCGCATCGGCCGCGAGGCCGAACTGCCGGTGGAGATCTATCATTTGAAAGCGGCCGGTCGGCGCAACTGGGATACCATGGAGCGGGTCATCGAGAAAATCGATGCGGCGCGGGCCGGCGGGCTCGACGTAACGGCCGATATGTATCCCTACGCCGCTTCTGGCACTGGGCTCTCTTCGGTGCTGCCGCCGTGGGCTGCTGCCGAGGGCAAGCTGTTTGAAAATCTCGAGGATGCGACCAAACGCGCCGAGATAAAGGCCGAGTCGATGCAGCCGGGTGGGCGCTGGGAGGCCATGGTTGACCAGCACGGCCAGGAGGGTGTGATGCCGATTGGCTTTCAAAAAGAGGAAAACAAACCCTACATTGGGCGGCGTCTTTCCGAGATCGCACAGGAGCGGGGTCAGGACTGGTTTGATACCGTGTGCGATCTGCTGCTGAGCGAGCGCCAGCGGATTAGCACTATCTACTTTTCGATGAGCGAAGCAAATGTTGCCATGCAGCTCGGCTTGCCGTGGATTAAGGTATCGACGGATGCTGGTGGCCACGATCCTGCGTGGGCCAAAGCCTACGGTCCGGTGCACCCGCGCGGCTATGGGAGCTATCCACGCGTGCTCGGAAAGTATGTGCGCGAAGAGCGGAGACTGTCTTTAGAGGAGGCAGTGCATAAAATGAGCGGTGCCGTGGCTCAGCGCCTGTCGCTGGGGGATCGCGGCCTGCTGGTGCGCGGTCTGCAGGCTGACGTCGTGCTTTTTGATGAAACGACGATTGGTGACCGAGCGACGTTTGAAGAACCGCACCAGCTTTCGGTCGGCGTGCACGATGTGTGGGTCAACGGGGTGCGTGTGGTGCGAGACGGTGCGCATACGGGGGCGACACCCGGGCACATCGTGCGACCGAATCGATAGATAAATACGACCGCATCCATGGCGATGCGTTTACCTGCGTCCGTGCGCTAGGAGGCGTTTTTTGGTGGATTATTTTTCCCACAAGGCGAAGCAGTACGAACAGAACAAAGACCGCGTCGACAACGTTGCCGCAATCGCCGGTGCGATATTAGAGCAGGTCGTCGTGCGGCCGGATATGGAGCTTGTCGATTTTGGTTCGGGCACGGGACTGCTGCTCGAGCAGGTTGCGCCGCACGTTAAAAAGATTACGGCGATAGATGTTTCTCCGGCGATGAACGAACAGCTGCGCGCCAAAGTAGATCGCATTGCTTGCGAGGTCGTGCTCGATGAAACCAACCTCGAAGAGACGGAAGTTGACGGCGTATTTGACGGCATCATTTCTTCGATGACGCTGCATCACATCCGCGACGTGGGCGCTTTGCTGGTGACCTTTCACCGCATGCTCAAGCCGGGAGGCTTTATAGCGCTGGCCGACTTGGAGGCCGAAGACGGCACGTTTCACCGGGAAAATACCGGGGTTCATCATTTGGGCTTCGAGCCCGATCAAATGGCGAATTGGGCGCGTGCAGCTGGCTTTAACGAGGTCGAAACATCTACGGTGAGCGTCATTAATAAAGAGGAAAGAGCGTATCCTGTATTCTTGGTCTCGGGCATTCGCTGAGGACTAAATACACTGTATAGAGAGGCTGTCCATATGGAGACGATCAACGGTGAATTAGCGAGCGGTACGACGGACCCTGCACCGCATATTGCGTGTTATTTGCCGACGGGGGCCAGCTTGGGCACCGGGCTTGTCATTTTGCCCGGCGGCGGCTACGGCGGGCTGGCCGAGCACGAAGGACGCGGCTATGCTGAATACTTTGCGGCGGCCGGCATTGCCAGTTTTGTCGTGACCTATCGCTTGGGCACGAACGACTTTCGCCATCCGGCGATGTTGGAAGACGCGCTATCGGCCATTTGTGCGGTGCGCTCTCGGGCAAATGAATTTGGTTTGGATCCACAGCGCATCGGCATCATGGGTTCGTCGGCCGGTGG
>JAYOKQ010000068.1:0-23715 GCA_038119905.1 Gemmatimonadota bacterium
CGCATAGTGGGCGCACGCAGGTAGAGGGTTACCTGTACGGGAAGCAGAAAGACATAGTGGTGTTCCCACACGTCTTTGTAGATCAGAAAGTAGGTAGTAAGCCACAAGCTGGCGTGCAGCGTCGGATCGTCGGAGGCGCTGGACCAGGATGCGTAGATAGCAAAGAATACGCACAGTGCGGGGATGATATAAGCCGGTGCTGCCGCCCACAGCGGCAAATCTGTCAGTGCGCTCAGTTCACTCAGCGGGATCTGAGCGGCGCGTGCGCCGAGGCTAACTAGACCGCCCCAAAGCCCAATATTGCCGGCGTGCGTCAGGGCACCTTTAAAGTGGCCTAATTGGACGTTGGTCTGCCAGAATTGTTCGAGCGCCTGAGGTTGGCTGAGAAAGTAGGGGGTGCTGGCAGCGACTACGGCGACCAAGGCGACGCTCAGAACGCGGAACTGTCGCAGGCGTATAAAGGCCGGCGCTAGTAGCAGCATATTAGGTTTGATAAGAATAGAGGCGGCCCACAGGGTGGCTCTTCGATAGACAAGCGGTTCGCGCACTGAGAGGAAGAGCCAAAAGGAAACGGAAGCAGCCCAGAAGCTGACTTGGCCCATGTACATTTCGAGGAATAGGGGCGAAAAGCAGAGCCACATGCATACAGCGCGCGCCCGGTGCAGACGCGGAACGGCCTGGCGCCAGGTCAGCCAGAGGTTGACCCACAGCAGCGCTTCGCCCAAGGCCAGATGCACCCCATACGCTTTGAGTGGGGCAAACTGCGCGTAGAGTCGGCCGAAGGTCTGGGCAAATAGGGGGAAGTAGCGGTAGCCGAAGGCCCCTTCCACTGCGTAGATATCACGGTGCTGACCAAGCGCCTGACCGGCCAAATAAAACACGCTGAAATCAAAGCCGCGTCGCGTATGGGAGGCATCGTTAAAGAGGGGCCGCAGCCAGTCTTCAAAAAGAGAAGCGGCAAAGAGTACGTGTACGACAAAGCCGACGCCCAACCAGAGCGCCGGCCGTTGTAGAAGCGACATCAGCGGCTACTGCGCGTCGAGGGCTTCGGCGTCCTGAGCGATGGTATCATCGTTACCGATGCCGATCTCTTCAACTTGGAACCAGTGTTCGTATTCGTCCGGAGCAGCGATAATGCGCCGTGCCTCGAGGACCTGCGGATCAACCTGGGCGTTGTAGGATTCTGCGTGATGGACGCCGTAGGCTTTTTCGAGTATGGCGTAGTTAAGGCGCCAGAGAATGAGGTCTTTGTTCTCCTGCCAGTGCTTCTCTTCGACGAGATCGATTTTTTCTATGAGCTGCGAAATAGAATCCTCTAGCTCTTCGAAGTCGTCGGCCTGTGCCATTTCTTCTAGTTCGTTGACGTGGGCTTCGGCTTCGCTGACGTATTCAAAGTCGCGGTCTCGGGCAAACGCGCGAAACTCCTCAAATGTGGCCTCATCGGCGCGAAAATCAGGCGTCAGTTCTGGGTGTGCCACGCGGTACTGACGAGCGTAGTAAAAAAACTGGTTGTTGAGGCTGGAAAAGCCGTTGAGCTGCCACCAGAGACGGTTGCCTTGGCGCGCAGTGCCTTTAACGTCGGGCGTTATAGCGCCACCGCCGCGCACGATGCGCTCGAGGATCTTGGTGTGGAAAGCCGTCGCCGGATCGCTGACAAGGGTCGAATCTTTGCGCATGCGCTTGTCGATGGAGCGGCCTGAAGGTGTATGCCAGGCGGCCATGGTCAGCTTAAGTTCGGAATGCTCGTCTATTTGTACGACCTGCTGTACTGAACCCTTGCCGACCGTAGTCGAGCCTAGGACAAGACCGCGGTCCCAGTCCTGAATGGCACCGGCTACGATCTCAGAGGCCGAAGCTGACTGGCTGTTGACCAGCACGATCAGAGGTTCGTCCGCAAAGATGGCTGGCTGTGAAGTGAGATACTTGGTGGTGTCGCGGAAGGCGCGGCCGGCAGTAAAGACTACCATGCGCTCTTCCGGGAGGAACAAGTCGACGATATTGACGGCTTCGTCTAAGTAGCCGCCGCCGTTGCCGCGCAGGTCGAAGATGATGCGCTGCATGCCCTCTTCGCGCAGCGACAGCAGGGCGTCGCGTAGTTCGGCGCTGCAGTTGCGCTGAAAGCGGTCTAATTTGACGTAGCCCGTGGAGTCGGGAAAGAGCGTTTGGACGGCGATGCTGCCCATCTTTACTTCTTCGCGGACCACGGTGATGTCAAAGGGGTCTTCGACGCCGGCGCGGCGCAGCGTAACGGTGACCGGTGCACCCGGTTCGCCGCGCATTTTGTCAGCTGCATCGCCGGCTGAAAGCTCTTTGGTGCTCTCGCCGTCGATAGCTAAGATCAGGTCACCGGATTTAATGCCGGCGCGCGCGGCGGGCGTATCGTCGTGCAGCAGACTCCACACGGCGATGGCACTGTCGGGATGGACGACCTGAATGCGGAAGCCAAGGCCGCCGTATTTGCCCTGCGTCTGGATGTTGAAGTTATCCAGGTTACGCCGTTCTAAAAACACGGAATAGGGGTCGAGTATCTCCAGCATGCCGGCAACGCCAAAGCGCACGAGCGTGTCGGCCGGCGTGTAGTAATAGGCCTGCTCGTCTAGGCTTCTTGCGACCTGCATTAGCGTGGTAAAGCGGCTGGCTAAGTGTTTGCGCGGATGCACCGACGAGTCCATGGCATCGGTGTCAATCTCGTAGTCCGAGGCTGGGTCAAGAGCAGCAAACAGGCCGCGTGCAGCGGCTTGCATAAGGGTATCGGGTGAGATTTCTTCGAAGTAGTATTCGTGGATGCGCTGGGCGATGGGCCAGAGGACGTCCTTGTACTGCTGGTCAATAGACGGTGCCGCACCGGCCGGAAGAGCGATGACTAGGAGGGTCAGACAGAGCGTCAAAAGGCGAGAGGTGGCATTCAATATGGAACTCCTTTGCATTGCATCGGCCAGTCGGTGTGCTCTCTAGTTGCCGGCTGATGATACTACATATGAATTATAGAGTCAACTCGTTGCGTTCGTGTGCTAGGCGCAGTCCCTGTAGCACGAGTGCATCGTCGCAGCGGTCGATACGGCGAGTGAGCGGAAAGAGCCGCTGGGCGTCGCCTCCAGTTAGGATAGAGGTAGGCGTAATCTGCAGTTGTTCTCGCAGTCGCTGGCACAGCCCGTCGATGAGGCCAGCCGCTCCATAGAGCACGCCGGAGCGCATGCCGTCGACTGTATTTTGTCCCAGTAGGGGGACCGATGAGCCCAGTTCGACCTCGGGCAGAAGGCTCGTACCGGAGCGAAGGGCTCCGAGCATCATGCGCAGTCCCGGGGCAATCGTTCCACCGAGAAATGCGCCATCGCCGCGGATGACATCGACGGTGATCGCCGTGCCGGCATCGGCGACGACCACTGCTGTTTTATACTGGTCGAAGGCTGCTGCGGCCGACAGCAGTCGGTCGATGCCAACGTGTTCGGGGTGGTCGTAGTGAATGTGTAAGCCCAGGTCCCAGCTGCTGTCTACCTGTTGGGGTATTAGGTTGCAGTGACGACAGTGCGCGACGAACTGATCGCCCAAATGGCGCACGACAGAGGCGATTAAGGCCCGCTCGATCGGGGGGCCAACAGGACGAGCCTCGATAGCGCGCTGTAGCTGCGTTAGGTGATCTGGTTCGTCCGCGGCCAGGTGCGTACGCATGCGGTTGCGCGCTGTCATAATTCCGCCTGAAAAGAAGGCAAAATCGACGTGGGTATTGCCTATGTCGATGGTTAATATCACGGTGTATAGGAGCGCTTGCTTAGGTTGACTTTCCACTGTGTGTGCTGTAGATTGACGCTCTTTAAGTTAGTGCAGCACTTAAAGATTAACAAAAATGACGCGGGGGAGTGGGCGCCATCGCCTATGAGACTTCTCCTTATCTTCACGCGATCGAATAGGGGGCACTAGGCCGTATGCCGCAGAAGCGTTTGACCTTTATCGTCATCCCTTCAAACGACAGTCAGGTGCGCGAATATCGCTTAGCGCCGCAGCTGATATACGGCGTCTCGTTTGTTCTGCTCTGCTTTGTCGTTTCCTTCAGTTACTTCACGTGGGGCTATTTTCAAAAGACGGATCAAGAGGAGGCGCTCGCTCTGCTCCAGGCCGAAAATGAGGATTTGATTCGCAATGTCGAGCTGGCCCAACGAGAAGTGACGGAGTTTGAATCCGTCATGTCGCAGCTGGTATCCGACGACGAGCGCCTGCGCGACTACCATATGATGGAGCCGCTCTCAGCGGATATACGCCTCGGCGGTGTGGGTGGTTCCGAAGATCTTCCCGAAGAAGATCTTGCGGCCCTGCCCGAAGCAAAGAAAGAGATGATGCGGGACCTCTCTGCGCGGATTATTCGCCTAAAGCAGATGGCTCGGTTCCAAGAGGAAAGCTTCGCTCAAATTGAGCGACAGTATCTCGAGAACGAAGGCGATTTACGTCACTTTCCGACGATCTGGCCCGTTGCTCAGAACC
Source organism: Gemmatimonadota bacterium (assembly GCA_038119905.1). GTDB lineage: Bacteria > Latescibacterota > UBA2968 > UBA8231 > UBA8231. The sequence goes on from JAYOKQ010000068.1 coordinate 4,477, forward strand.
GCGCTTGGATTTCCTCGGGCTTTGGCCATCGCATTGACCCCTTTACCGGACGTAAGGCACGCCACTTAGGGGTTGATTTTGCGGGCCGAACCGGGACGCCGATCTACGCTACGGGCGATGGCATCATTACACACGCCTACATGGACCGACGCTTGGGGAATATTGTTGTTATTGAGCACAGCGTGCAGGAAGTCAACGAGCAGGGGGAAACCTACGTGCGTCAGGGAAAGTTCCGAACCGAGTATGGACACCTACAAAAGCGCCTAGTTAAAGTGGGCGATCGCGTAAAGCGCAACCAGCAGATCGGACTGATGGGTAGCACGGGGCGCTCGACCGGTCCGCATCTGCACTACGCCGTGCGTTACATTGATCGACAGCGCGGCGGAATAAAGGGCTACGTCGATCCGAAGGACTTTTTACTGGATCACGTTCAGCGCGATGCAGACGCCAAAATGGCGCAGGTAGCCGGCTGGGAAGAGGAGTAGTGCCCAAATCTGCAACGCTCCGGTCCGCCCTGTGGCGGGCCGGTTTTTTTTTAGCAATGTCTGCCATGGGAAACTGGGTATGAAGGTTGGAGACGGTCTGTTTTTAGTGCTTGTGGGCTGGGTGTTGGGCTGCGCCCACTATTCGACTTCCGGCGGCCTAGTCGGTGGAATCCGTAGCATCGGCGTGCCCGTGGCCGAGAGCCAGACCGCTGAGTTCGATATTGCCGAAGCGCTCAGCGAGCGCGCGGTAGAGTCCTACACGCGCGACGGTCGCTTACGCGTGGTAGACGAAGAGAGTGCCGACGCGCTCTTGGAAATGGTCGTGCTCAGTATCGAAGACCGCCCGTTCACCTATACGGCGGCCGAGGGCACCGAACAGTATCGCTTTTTGCTGCGTGTGAGCGGCCAGCTCACGCGCGCAGTAGACGGCGAGGTTCTCATCGATTTTTCACCTATCGAGGGCTGGGCTACATACGATGCGGCTCTGTCCGATGCCGAGGGGCGCGAGCCAGCCATACTAAAGGCACTCGATATGGTCGTAGAGGAATTGCTCGATCGCAGCACCTCCAGCTGGTAAACTGGCGGCCTTAGGCGGCCGAGTCGGGGCTGCGTCCCGCAATGAGTAAGAGTGCGACAACGGCTGCCATACCCAATCCCAATCCCACATACGTCGAATAAAATAGCGTGCTGCCTAAGTAGCCAAAAATGGCGGCTAGGCTCATCGTTGCGAGTGCATAGGGCGCCTGTGTGCGCACGTGGGCGATGTGGTCGCAGGAGGCGGCAATACTCGACAGGACCGTCGTATCGCTTATCGGTGAGCAGTGATCGCCAAAAATTGCACCGTCTAGCACGGCTGCGGCGACGAGTATTACCAGCGTGATATCGCCCATTTGATGGGCGACCGGCAGCATGGTCGGCAGTAAAATAGCCATCGTCGTCCAGGAAGTACCGATGGAGAAGGCTACGGCGGCCGCTAGCGCGAAAACGATAAGGGGGAGCAGGCGGGGATCCAACACGTTTTCCAAGGCGCCTACCAAATAGTCGGACGTGTGTACCGCCTGGCACATTTCCTTCATGGCCCAGGCCAGTACCAGAATGAGTAGCGCATAGGAAAAACCGGTGATTCCCGATGCCCACGTGCGGCCAATAAGTGCACTAGACAGGGGACGAGAACCGTCGCGCTGACTGCGGCGCGTGCGCGCCAGTATAAAGGCCAGCGCGGAACCGGCCAGCGACGAGAGAAACATGACTTTTGCACCGTCGGCATTCGAGAATACCGCCGTCCAGTAGGCGCGACTAAAGAGCGCGTGCTGGCTGCGGGCAGCGACGACGGCTTCGGCATCGCGTGCGTCCCAGTTCATGCCCGCTAAGACGCCGAAAATGACTAGTCCAACGGGGAGTGCCGCCACGAGCCAGTGGCCGACTAGGTCTGGATGATCAGGGACTGTACTTTCCTCGCCTGTCATGGGTTGGGCGTCGGGTGCCAGTGGTTGATCAAACTGCATCGCGCGACGTTCGGCCTGCAGCATGGGCCCAAAATCGCGCCCGAGCAGCGTTGATGCGAAAAGGAAAAACAGCGTTAACAGGCAGTAGAATCGCGCCGGCAGCGCGCGAAAAAAGAGCTCGTAGCCCGATAGGCCCGTTCCTAAGCTGTTCATCGCATCTTCGAAAAGCCCCACCTCAAAACCGATCCACGTGCTGATGATGGCGATACCGGCTACCGGAGCTGCCGTTGAATCGACTAGATAGGCCAATTTTTCTCGACTGATGCGGAAGCGGTCGGTTATGGGGCGCATCGTCGTGCCGACGACGATGGTATTGGCATAGTCGTCAAAGAAAATCGCCAGCCCCAAAAGGGCCGTGGCCAAGCGGGTCGAACGTGCGCTGGCTGCTCGGCGCACCAGCAGTTCGGCAATTCCCCGCGTGCCGCCAGCCAGCGAAACCACGCGCACCATGCCGATTAGCGAAGCCGTAAATCCGAGTATATAGAGTTGGAACGAGTCGCGTAGCGGAGCCCAGACAAAGTCAATTACTGCCGCGTGCAGCGCGGCAAAGGGGCGTAGGTAGAGCGCAGTATCACCCGGTTGGGCGATCAGGGCTCCGCAGAACAGGGCTAGGCAGAGTCCCCATACCAGTCGCCCCGATGCTACGGCGATGAGAATGGCTAGCAGAGGTGGAAACAAACTCCAACCGTCGGTGCCGCCGCGTTCGGGGAGCAGGGCGCACAGCAGGGCGGCAGCGGCAGACTGTATGAGGATGCGTGTGCTAACCGATGGCACCGTCGAGCCGCCGCGCTCAGTCGTTCTGCGCGATCGGGGTAACTTCGCGCTCGGGAACGGTGGACATTTCCAGCCTAAAAGCGAGCAGATACATCATGAGGCAGCCGATGAGCCACCAGGCGATCTGCCATACCCAAGCCGTGGGAATACCTGCAATCCAGTTGGCCGGATTCGTCTCATTGCCCAATACGGCGAACGGGCCAATAGCGAAGAGAAACCAGACGACGGTGAGCAGCCAAATGGGTTTTTTCCACCGCTTTTTCTCTTCGGATAGGCCGGTGTGTTCACGCAGGAAATCGTGAAAGCGAGCGCGGTGGGCCGCTGCATCACTGTCGCTCTGCGTGCGTGCGCTGACGATCGTCGTGACGAGCAGGTTGAATAAAATGCCCCATCCCGCGCTGTGCAGCGTGAGCGGATAGCGCCCAATGCCTATCAGACCACCTAACTCGGTAATATAGGTGAAGGTGACGGCCGTTAGGCCAGCGGCTAAGCCCCAGGCTACGCCCTTACCCGTGAAAAAGCGAATGTAGCAAATGCCTAGTAGCGCGGGCCACATTTGAAAGCCGTAGGACACGGCCAGACCACCGAGTAAAACGAGCAGATCTCCAGAGGCCAAGCCGACTAGGAGCGCGAGTGAAACGACGATGCCGACTGCAATACGTCCGACCATTACCTGAGCCGACTGCGAAGCCTCTCGATTAAAAAAATGCCGATATAAGTCGCGCGTTATGATGCCGCTCGCCGTAGACATATAGGCGGCACCTGTAGACTGCATAGCGGCGAGTGCGCATACGGCCAACAGGCCGAGAAACCAGGGGAATTTATCGGCGAGGGTGTCGATCAGATACGGCACTAGATAGTCGGAAGAAGGCAGGTTGAGCGGGGTTGTGTCGGGCAGTAAGCCCATGTCGAGAATACGTCCGCCTAGCCCTTGGATAGCCGTAAAGAAAAACATGATGCCACCGATGATCAGCGACGAAGCAAATACCTGCTGCCAGGGAAAGGGGCCCGGATCGCGGTTGGCAAATGCCCACATGGAAAAAGCTGGGGCCGATTGAATGCCCATGAGCGCGAACATATAGGTAAGAATCATGAGGCCGGTCCACGGGCCGCCAGCGCTGTCGAAAAAGAGCGTGCCGGCGCGCTCGAGAAAGGAATCCGAATCGGGGCGGGTGGGAATGGCCACCATGTCGGGCTTTTGCTGTGCGAGAGAGGCTAAGCCACTTTTAAAGGCCTGCCAGCCGCCGACTAAGTCGAGAGCAATAAAACCAAGCGCAACGATGCCCAGAGCGAGCAGAATGCACTGGGCGCAGTCGACATAGGCTACTGAACGCAGTCCGCCCGACGCAACATAAATGAAGACGACGATGGACAACATGATGGCACCGCCTTCGACAGAGGCAATGGCCGTATGTTCGATCGGAGTGCCGGCCAACAGGCGATTGAAAAGCAAGCCCGATGCTTTTAGCTGAACGCCGAGATACGGAACGCTGAAGACCATGGCGACGATGACTGTCAGCAGACGCATGGCATCGCTGCGGTAGTACTCGCTGAACATCTCGCCCGGCGTGATATAGCCAAAGCGCTTGCCGAGCAGCCACTGGCGCTTGAGAAAGAGGACGCCGGTGAAGGGAATGGTGATCGCGTAAAACGAGGCAAAGGCATAGGGCAGGCCGACGTTGTAAATTGTGCCGGGATGTCCGACAAATGTCCAGCCGCTAAACGAGGTGGCCGTGGCGGCTAGGACGAAGACCCACAGGCCGATGCCGCGACCGGCGATAAAGTAGTCGCTGGCTGTTTTACTGGTGCGGGCTCCTTTGATACCCCAGAAGATACAGTAGCTCCAGTAGCCCAGCGTGAAAACGATTAGCCATACCAGTTTCTCCATGTTCCCTCCCGTTCATGGATGCACGGTGATGCAACTTCGCGTCGTGTAGGATGCGTGTTACAGGTCGCCGCGGATGCGCTCGGCGTGGGCGACGCGTGCGATGGCGATACTGAATGCGGCCGTCCGCATGCGTACGGTGCGCTCGGTCATTACGTCGCGGACGGCTCGGTATGCTCGCAGCATATAGCGCTCGAGCTGTTCGTTGACTCGATCCTCGTCCCAGGAAAACACTTGTATGTTTTGCACCCATTCGAAATAGGATGCTGTCACGCCGCCCGCGTTGGCCAAGATGTCGGGAATGACCGGTATGTTGCGCTCGTTAAGAATCTCGTCGCCTATGGTTGTGATGGGGGAGTTGGCCGCCTCGACGACCATGCGTGCCTGAACGTCGGCCGCATTGTCGCGCGTTATGACGCCGCCCAACGCCGCCGGAATAAGGATGTCGCACTCCTGTGCTAAGAGGTTGTTGGGGTCAATTGCTTCGCCGGCAAAGCCGTTGATGCTCCGCTCCCGTCGCGCGTGTTCAAACAGAGCCGGTATGTCAAAGCCGTCTCCATTGTAGAGCGCTCCGGTATGATCGCCAACGGCAACGATCTTTGCGCCGGCTTGACTCAGTAATAGCGCGGTATAGGATCCGACGTTGCCAAAGCCCTGTATCACCACGCGCGCGCCGTCTATTTCAATCCCTTCGTCTGCGGCGGCGGCTTGGGTGACAATGGATACGCCGCGCCCTGTCGCTGCTTCGCGCCCGAAGGAACCGCCCAACTCTACAGGTTTGCCCGTGACGATGCCGGGCGCATAGCCAAACTGCGTGCTATACTGATCCATAATCCAGGCCATGGTCTGGGCATTTGTGTTGACGTCGGGTGCAGGTATGTCTTGCTGGACGCCAAGAGCAAATCCAATGCGCGAGGTAAATTTGCGCGTCAGGCGCTCTAACTCGCGCAAATTTAGCAGGTTGGGATCACAGCTGATGCCCCCTTTGGCACCGCCAAAAGGAACGTTAACTAGTGCAGTTTTCCAGGTCATAAGTGAGGCGAGTGAGCGCACCTCGTCAAAATCAACTTCTGGATGGTAGCGCAAGCCGCCCTTCATTGGCCCGCGTGCGGCATTGTGCTGCACGCGATAGCCGAGGAAGATTTCTAAACTGCCGTCTTCCAGTCGCAGCGGAACTTCTACTTGGATTTCTCTAAAGGGGGTTTTGAGCAGCAGGCGCGTATCTTCGTCGAGGTCGAGAAGGTCAGCGGCTTTATCAAAGAGGCGGTTGGTATTTTCGTAGTTGTTGATTTTGCCGCTCATCGTGCCTCATTCGGCCTGGCCGAGGTTATAGAGCATATTGGTTATTTTCCAATCGCCATCCCGCTTGCTCAGCGTCCACATGACGTAGCGCTCGAGACGGTGCTCGGTTTCGCCGCGGGCATGGCGCGTTTTTACGGTGTCGTGCGTAATGGCCAAGGCCTCGCGTTGGTCGGGGCCGATGTGGGCCGACAGCACTTCGCGCTCGACCTGATAGGTCACGTGCGGAAGGCGGCGTAAAAGATGTTTTTCAAACTCTTCTGAGCCACTAAAGATGATTTTCCAAGCGGTCGGTTCGAGCGACTCCTTGCCGTCGTAGCCGCTGAAGTGTTCGGTAAAAAGCGCTAGCAGGCCGTCGCGGTCTCCGGCCTCACGGGCCTCCTCCTCGCGCGCTAGCACGGCGCTGATTTCGTCGTTGACTACGCTTTGAGCAGGGGACTTATCTTGGCCTAGCGAGGCGACAAATCCTGTTACGAGCCAGCGATCTTCCCGTTTGAGAAGAGTCCATAGGCGCTCTTCGTAGTAGCGTTCACTCGCCCCGCTTTGGCGGTTTACGACCTGTCCTGAATCGATTGTCGTCGCCGTAGCAACGTTGCCGCGCACTTGAATGCTGGGCACTGTGCGCTCGGTTTCGTATCGATGCGCCTGCAGGTCTTGCTCCACGCTGTTGGCCAACGCCGAACGGCCTTCGTGGCGGATGTGCCATGCGCGTGGATCTTTGCTGTTGCGGGCATCGTAGGTAGCTACGTTCTCATCGTAAGCAGAAAGGACGAGATCTAGGTCGCCGCGCCGATGTCCGGCTAGGTCGGCGTTTAGCGTCTGGCGTATGAGTATCGTCTCGGGTGTTTCGGCTGCTTCGCCGACTGACTGGATGCCCAAGACGATGATCGCAGCGGCGCGCAGTGCATAGGTAAATCGCATATTAACCCTGTCCCCCCTCGGTCGAATTCAGTTGGCTAAGTGCCCATTCTGCGTAGTATGCGACTGTCGCGTCGGCATCGCTTAGCAGCGCCTCGAGAGAGCCTCTACTTTCGGGTTGGCCGATGTGGCCCAACGCGATAACGGCGTTGGCGCGCACCTGGGCGTCGTCGTCGCCAATGGCCTGCTGCAGCGCGGCGACGGCGCCGACGACGCGTGCCTGGCCGAGTATCTGAGCGGCGCCCGCGCGCGACAGCGCCTCCTGGCTGGACAGTGCGCTAATGAGCTGGGCTTCGACGGTCCCTGTGCTGCTTTGCACGTCGGCGAGAAACTTAACGGCATTGGTCCGCAAAATGGGGTCGGCGTCGCGCATGGCCGTAAATAGAAAGTCGATACCCGCTGATTCGTCCATGCCGGCCAGCGCGGCAGCTGTGCTAAAGCGGACCTGGTTGCTCGGGTCGGAGAGGCATTCGACGAGTGCGTCTACGTGCTGGGGATCGCCGATCTGGCCCAGCGCAAGAGCGGCGCGGCGACGCATTTCGGGATCTTCGTTTTCGAGCTGTTGTATGAGACCTGCGCTGACCTGGTCGATGGTCTGCCCCAGCGCGCTTTGGTCGACGCCGTCTCGTCCTCTCAAACGCGTCAGCAGCGGCACGCCAAAGTGCTTGGATTCGCCCAAGCCTGCTAGCGCTACGCTGGTGAGGGCTTTCTCTCCGCTGGCCAAGGCCGCGCTGATTTCTTCGTAACCCGTTGTATCGTCCATCTTGAGCAAGGCGATTGAGGCGTGCAGGCGAATGAGTGCGCTTTCGTCCGCTAGCTGCGCCTTGAGGGCATCGACACCGGCCTGAGCAAACCCCATCTCGCCGACGGCCCACATACATGCAATGCGCTCATTCTCCGTATAGGCGGCCGAAATGCGGTCCTTGAGTGGGCCCGTCGCGCCGCGCGGTTTTATGTGCCCCAGAACGCGCGCGCTGCCCGTGCGCAGTTTCTCCTGCTCCTCGCGAAACTCGCGGTAGGTCTCTCCAACGTAGTAGTCGGGGTTGAGCTGGGCTGTCAGCTGGCGTGCGGCGGGTCGTCCGATGGCGATGAGCCCATCAACTGATTCGCGCCAGGCGGGAGAGTCGATGGGATTGGCCGCCATCTGTTCGACGTATTCGGTGATTTGCTGCTCGGTGGTGCTACAGGCAGAGAGCGACAGGATGGCGCAGAGTGAAGAAACGGCAATCAGAGTGCGCATAACCACTTTCTATCGGTTGAAGTTGGATGCCACGTTGTGCTGCAGTATGCAATTGGCCCGTAATTTAATGGGTCGACGTGTTATGATCAAGTATTTATATGGAGCGCGTGGGCGGCTCCTCGTGCCGTTGCAGTGATCTGCGTAGAGGTCCAGGAGACTGTTTTATGGGCGAGCGTCTTCTCAAAGACGTTGCGCACGGTGCGCATTTCCTCAACGTCGAGGTATTGGTTCAGATAGCGGGCGTAGGTGGGGCGCTTTTCACCGCCCGGATCAAACCAATGGCATAGCTGCTGTGGGCTTATCACACGTTGACTGTTGACCTGTTCGTGGTGTAGCTCAATGGAGGACAGGCCGGCTTCGCTTAGGTAGGTGCGCAGGTCGTCTGCATCCCAGGCGACCTGGGGATTTTGGGCATCGCTATAAATCGACTCCTCTGCGTCGACCAGTCGCTGTGCTAACTCGCTCGGTAACGCGTTGAGGTCGATAAGGCGATGTAGGCGTTGAGCCTGCTGCGATAGCGTTTCGATGAAGGCAATGCGTCCATGAGGCTGCAGGCGGCTGGCAATCAGTGCAATCACTTGTCGCTTGTCGCTTAGGCCGCCCAAGGCATTGCGGCCACCGATTCCGTCAAAACGCACGCCCGTTTCTACTGCGTCGAGCAGCGCGGGCAGGTGTTTAAGGGCGCCTTGGAGTATGCGCGGGCGCTCTAGGTCGGGTAGACGAGCGGCCACTTGGTTCAGAGCGATCGCCGAAGCATTGCTCTCGGTGTGCATCCACACGCCGCCCTCCGGTGCGCGGCGCAGCATTTCCCAGGCCAGCAGGCCAGTGCCTGTATTGAGGTCGAGGAGCAGGTGATGCCGCTCAATGGCTAGTGCACCAATGAGTCGATCGCGCACCCGCTCTAACTGGTCCCCATGCTGGCCTGCCGCCCGCTGCAGCCATTGGTCGCGCGCCTTGTCGGGAGGAGGAAAACTGAGTATTTCCGGCGTGGCTTGGCTTTCCACCATGGCCGCTAGCTGCAGTTCACGTCGGCGCTGAACCTCGGCACCGAGCGTGCCTTCACATCCGCTGTCAGAGGGTTGGTAGAACAGGCGTCCCTGCAGGCTGCTGGGCAGGTATTGTTGGGCGACCCAGTGTTCGCGGAATGCGTGTGGATAGAGGTAGTTCGCGCCGTGACCAAACCCTTCACTGTCCCTACTGGCGTCCTTTAGATGGTTGGGCACGTCCTCTTCGCGCTCCTGTTCAACGGCCGCTAGCGCATCGAAAAAAGCCATCGTCGAGTTGCTCTTAGGCGCTGTGGCTAGGTAGAGCGCGGCGTGCGAGAGGGCGAAGCGTCCTTCGGGTAGACCGACCCGATCAAAGGCGTTTGCGGCGCTGACCACAGTTGTCAGGGCATGGGGATCGGCTAAGCCAACGTCTTCGCTGGCAAAGATTAGCATGCGGCGGAAGATAAAGAGTGGATCCTCGCCGGCATACACCATGCGCGCGAGCCAGTAGAGCGTTGCATCGGGATCCGAGCCGCGCATCGATTTGATAAAGGCGCTGATCGTGTCGAAATGGTAGTCGCCCTCTTTGTCGTAGAGCAGGGCGCGCTGTTGAATAGATTCTTCGGCTACTTCGAGTCCGATGTGGATGCGATGTTGCGCATCAGGTTGGGTCGTTTCTACCGCTAGCTCCAGTGCATTTAGGAGTGCTCGGGCATCGCCATTGGCTACGTCGACTAAGTGGGCCAACGCCTTTTCATCTATCTTTACATCAAGGTGTCCATAGCCGTTGGGTGCCGAGAGTGCGTTTTCGGCTATGCGTCTGAGATCACTGCCGTCCAGGCCTTTGAGTTGGAAGACCCGACTGCGTGAAAGCAGAGGGCGATTTACGGAGAAATAGGGGTTCTCCGTAGTGGCGCCAATCAGCAAGACCGTGCCGTTTTCGACCCACGGCAGAAGGGCATCTTGCTGGGCTTTGTTAAAGCGGTGGACTTCATCTATAAAGAGCATGGTGCGCTGCCCGTGTAGCTTGCGTCGCTCTTGGGCTTCATGGATCGCTGTGCGTATATCACCTACCCCGGCTAGTACGGCATTGAGAGAGATAAAATGCGAGCGCGTGGTATGGGCAATGACCGAGGCGAGCGTGGTTTTGCCCGTGCCGGGCGGCCCGTAAAAGATCAGCGAAGAGAGTTGATCCGCCTGAATGGCGCGGCGCAGCAGTCGGCCGGGACCTAGTATATGGTCTTGTCCGACGTATTCGTCGAGCGTGCGTGGGCGGAGTCGCGCTGCCAGGGGCTGCTCGCGTTCCTGTCGGGCTTCCATGCTTGCATCAAAGAGGTCCATTGGTCTGCCTCGAAAATGAGTCCTACATTCAGCCAAACTATAAGCAAGTTCGTTCCGAGTAACCAGAAAACAGTTCGCAGGGTTGTGGTATACCCTCAGGGCGTTAGAGCAGCGACCTGTGCGCGGATGATGTAAATAGATCAGTTGATTACTTTGCGGAGGTAGATGCGCAAAAAAAGTAGGCAGCAGCGGTCCAAGCTACACCAACCAGCGCGCGGTGGCGTTTCCCCGCAGCGGGAGCGGTCGACTATATGGGCAGTGGCTGTGCTTGAAGGTTGCCAGGACGTTGCTCGCGTAGAAATCAACCGCAGGCTACGTGGGGAGGTGGAGTGGCTCTCCCACAGTCGCAGCGATGAGATCCACCTGCGCTACGAGGGGCCGCCAGCGCCCCTCGTAGCGCTGCGCACGGTACAGTCACTCTTTATTCGAAGGGATTTTGCGGTGCAGCGACCGCGCACGTTGCTGAGTCCAGAACATCTGGAAGCGCTCGCTCAGTGCGTGCAGAAGGCGCAGCATTTCGGGGGGCCAAGCGCGGGAACGCGTCTGCGCTTTGACGCGGCCGGAGCCGATTCACCCACTATGCGCCGCTTAGGCCAGGCGCTGGCCGATCGGTTGCATATGCCATTTGATGCCCAAGAGGGCGATTGCGTGTTGGCTCTGCGGCCTGGTGGTGTCGGCTGGGAAGTGCTGTGTCGTGTGGGCAATCGGCCGCTCGCTACGCGCGCTTGGCGCAAGGTTGATTACAGGGGAAGTCTCAACGCTGCCCTGGCCGCCAGCATGATCGAACTATCGCAGCCGCGTTCGGCAGATCGCTTTGTCAATTTGATGTGCGGTGGGGGGACGCTGCTAATCGAGCGTCTGCATCGCGCTCCAGCGGCCTGTGCCGTGGGCTGCGACCTATCGGCAGAGGCCGTTGCTGCCAGCCGAGAAAATGCAGCAGCGGCGGGCGTTTGGCCGCACGTGCTGAGGGCCGATGCGCGCGCCTGCGGACTGCCTACGGCTGGGTTTGACGTGGTGGTAGCCGATCTGCCCTACGGTCGAGCGCACGGAGCGCGCAGCGAGAATGGTATGCTCTATAGCTACACGCTGGCCGAAGCAGCGCGCCTGTGTTGCAAAGGAGGGCGTGCGGTGTTTATCTCGGAAGATATATCATCGCTGCGCAGAGCCCTACTCGAGGGGCAGGCGCAGTGGGAGTTGCTCGATGAGCGCACCATGATTCAGCGTACGTTTCGCCCGCGCTGTGTGACGCTGCGGCGACGAGGGTAAATCCTCCGGTTGGTGTGGTAGCCTTTTACTAAATCGTTGTTTATTTTGAGAGCTCCTTTTCCGCTATACCGATTCCACACAGGATAGTTTGTATGCAAGCTCTGGTGCGTCCCACGCGCAATATGTCGGGTATTCTCGATCCGCCGTCTTCGAAAAATTATACGACGCGCTACCTGCTCGTTGCAGCATTGGCCGACGGGGAGAGCATCGTGCGCTTTCCAGCCGAGAGCGACGATGCTTCGGCGATGCGTCGCTGTTTGCGCGACTTCGGCGCGCTAATAGAAGACGGCGTTGACGCGAAAGGACCGTTTGCTCGCGTGCGCGGTTTTGGCGGCCGTCCACATAACCCCGGCGTGATCAATCCAGACAATGCCGGTGCCGTTTTGCGCCTGCTAATGGGCGTTGGTGCCCAACTCGATGAAATTCGCTTTGAGACCGACTTTGCCGACTCGTTGGGAAAGCGTCCGCACGGCGATCTGCTGCATGCGCTGGAACAGCTGGGCGTAGTCTGCGAATCCAACGACGGAAAACTCCCCGTCGTTCTGCGTGGGAAGGGCTTACACGGTGGGCGCGTCTGGGTGAGTGGAGCCAAGAGCTCGCAGTATCTCAGCGCGCTGCTCTTTATGGCCCCGTTGGTAGGCGAAGATATGGAAATTGAGGTGCGCGATGGATTGGTTTCGCAGCCGTTGGTCCACACCACGGTTGAAGTGATGCGGCAGGCCGGTATTCAGGTCGATGTAGGGGATGATCTGCTCTCGTTCTCCATCGCTGGTGGACAGGCCTATGCGTCCGGTGAATACTCGGTAAACGGCGATTATCCCTCAAGTGCGGCTCTGCTGGCGGCTGGGGCCGTAGCGGGCGGAGCGTTTACCCTCAACCGACTCTTCGAAGATAGCCAGGGTGAACGCGCCGTATTATCTCTGCTGCGCGAGATGGGCTGTGATATTGAACATGACGGTCGCTCTGTTCGCTTTCGCGGAGACGGGTCACTGCGCGCCGTAGAATTCGACGGGGACCGCGCTACGGATGCTGTACTCGCCATGGTGGCTGCGGCAGCGCTGGCCGAAGGTGAGACGCGCTTTTATGGGATTGGCAATTTGCGGCTCAAAGAGTGCGACCGAATTAGCGTGCCGGTGCGCGAACTGCGGGGAATCGGCGTCGACTGCGAAGAGAGGGAAAGTGAAATCATCGTGCGGGGGAATCCCGAAGGCTATGAGGGCGGTATCGCCGTAGAGACCCATCACGACCACCGCGTTGCGCAGATGCTAACCATTGTTGGAATGCGCTGTCGACGCGGGTTGACCATACGCAATGCCGAGAATGTCAATAAATCGTATCCGGCGTTTTTTCGCGATATGATATCACTCGGCGCTCAGATCGAATTGGAGGAGTGACGCGGAATGAAAATTACGCAGCTTACCGTGCACGCCGTTGAGGCGTCGCCGCGCGGCAATTGGTTCTTTGTTCAGCTGCACACGGATGCAGGTATCAGCGGCCTAGGCGAGGCCAGCCAGAGCGGCAATGATGCATTGGTGCTGTCGGCGCTGGCGCAGATGGAAGGTCGGCTCGTCGGCTGTGATCCGACTCAGCCCGAGGTCCTCTGGGATCGGATGGTGCATTCGGGAGGAATTTTTTCGGGCGATGCGGGGCGCGTCGGTGCGACGGCCATCAGCGCAATTGATCAGGCGCTGTGGGATATCGCCGGTAAGGCACTCGACGTGCCGGTGTGGAGACTGCTCGGGGGCAAGCGGCGCGATGCCGTGCGGGTTTATGCCAACCTCAATCGCGGCACGCGCGATCGCAGTCCACAGGGGTTTGCTGACGCGGCCGCGCGAGCCGTTGACGCCGGCTTCAGCGCCGTGAAGGCCACGCCCTTTGACGAAGTGCGTTGGCGCACAATGGATCGGCCCGGCGTTGAGCGCGATGCCGACAAGGGCGTGGAGCGCTTGGAGTTTACCCGGAGGGCCGTCGGCAACGAGGTAGAACTGCTAGTCGATTGCCATCAGCGCTTTGATTTAGCGCTGGCTATGAAAGTGGCAGAAAAGACGCTGCCGCTCAATCTGTATTGGTTTGAGGAGCCCGTACCTCGGGAGCAAGTCGAAGCGATGCGCCATATCACGCTGCACTCCGGTCATACGACGGCTGGCGGGGAGGCCCTCTTTGGCCGCGAACAGTTCTGGGACTATATCGAGGGGCAGGCGGTGCACGTGTTGATGCCCGACGTAAAGCACGCCGGAGGTATTACTGAATGTCGACGCATTGCCGCCTTAGCTGAAGTAAAGCAGATGCCTGTAGCCCCGCACAGCCCAGCAGGGCCGGTGTCGACGATGGCCGGCGTCCATCTCGCAGCGACCATTGCCAATTTTACGGTGTTAGAGTATGCATTTGGTGAAGTGCCCTGGCGCGAAGAACTCATTCGCCCCGCCGAGTGTCTACAGGATGGCTATATCACGGTGCCTGATGCACCGGGACTGGGAATAGAGCTGGACGAAGCGGTCCTAGCGTCTCATCGTTTACACTGACATGAGTGCGCTGGATTGGGGTGTCATTGCAGCCTATCTACTCGCTACGATTGCGATGGGAATGTGGCTGGGGCGCAAGCAGGAGGACCTAGACGACTACCTGTTGGGGGGACGTGGTATGCCCTGGTGGGCGGCGCTGCTGTCGATGGTCGCTACCGAAACGAGTGCTGCTACATTTCTTGGAGCCCCCGAACAGGGCTACGCACGCGATATGACCTATTTACAGTTTTCTGTGGGGACTATTGCGGCGCGCTTTGTGCTGGCGTCGGTGTTCATCGCAGCCTTTTACCGACTGCGCGTTTTTACTGTATACGGCTTTCTCACGCATCGCTTCGGTCTACCAACTCAGGCAACAGCGGCTGGGGTCTTTTTGCTTGGAAGACTTTTTGCCAGCGGAGCGCGCCTGTTTATCGCGGCTATTGCCATCCAAGTGGCAACGGGGCTCGATCTGCGCACGTCGATCGTATGCTTAGGCGTGGTCGCCGTTTTTTATACGTGGTTTGGTGGTATCAAGGCCGTTATTTGGACGGATGTGCTTCAGGCCGTCGTGCTCGTCGTCGGCGGGTTGATTGCCGCGCTGAGTCTGCTGGGCGCGATCCCACTGAGCTTTTCTGAAACGATCGACTATCTTGCGGCAGCCGATAAATTTCGCGTGTTCGACTGGGAGTGGCAGGCCGCATCGGGTCAGGTGGCCGCTTTGTTCAATCCCTACCACGTGATTCCGGCCGTTGTAGGGGGCTTTTTCCTTACAATGGCAACGCACGGCACCGATCACGACATGGTGCAGCGTCTGCTTACCTGCCGCGAGAGTCGAGAGGGACAGCGATCGCTGTGGATGAGCGGTCTGGTTGGGCTCGGGGTCACCGTGCTCTTTCTCTTTGTTGGACAGCTGCTCTATGTGTACGTCGCCCATCTGCCGGCTGGACACGCACAGGCACAGCTGGCGCAGCAGCTAGCGATCGCCGGCAAGAACGGTCATTTCTTTCTGCACTATATCGTGGACGTGCTGCCGGCAGGCGTTACGGGACTGGTCTTAGCGGCCGTATTTGCAGCGGCTATGTCGAGCTTGGATTCGGCGCTGAGCGCTATGAGTGCGACCTTTATATCAGACTGTTACAAGCCGTATTTCTACGCAGAGGGGAGCGAGGCGCATTATCTGCGCGCTTCTCGGTTGGCAACCGTTGTCGCGGGAGCACTGCTCGTTGGGGTCGCTCTGCTCGTTGTGCATTATTACGAGGCCAATCCGCAGACGGATTTACTCAGCATTGCCCTCGGCGTAATGACGTTTTTTTACGGCGCACTATTGGGCATTTTCCTTCTTGGTTTTATGTCGCGCCACCGCGGGGCGACCTGGAGTAATCGACTGGGAATGGCCTGTAGCATTGGCGCCGTATTTGCAATAAAATCTTTTACAGCTCTCGCGTGGCCTTGGTTCATCGTATTGGGTACGCTGGTGGCCTTTGCCATTGGTGCGGCAGGGCGCACTGCGGCTGCGCTAGTTCAGAGAGAATCGATATAAATTGCGATCGCGATACGGCGGATAAGTGACCCGTTTGTAGTGCGGTTCGAAACGCCTCATTCTATCGGCGGAGATGCATAGCGCATGGTGCGAGTGCTGTGGGTCGTAGTAATGCTTGCGGTTCTTTTCAACATGACCGAAGCGTGGGCCCAAGAGGAACATCCGGTACAGGCACGTCTGGTAGCAGATTCGGGCATGGCCCCCCCTGGGGGTGCGCTGCGTCTGGGCGTCGAACTGACGATGCAGGCCGGCTGGCACACCTACGGGCCTTATAGCGGCGATGCTGGTAGGGCAACTGAGGTGGTCTGGGACCTGCCGGCCGGTTGGACGGCCGATCCTCTGCAGTGGCCCCTGCCCAACAAGTATGAAGAAGAGGGCGACCTAGTAGTCTATGGCTATGCCGACCAGGTTGTGCTGCTGACCGAGGTGCAGGTGGCGCCAGAAGCTGCATTGGGTGACACCGTTCTTATTGCCGCCGACGTATCGTGGTTGGTCTGTCGCGAACTCTGTATACCGGGCGATGCACAGCTCCAACTTACCCTGCCGGTCGGCGCGGTACAGCCGCAAAACCGAGCACTCTTTTCTCGGTATGCTGAAACGCTGCCCTCGGCGATTCCATCCTCCGTGCACCTGGTGCATCGGGTGCGGAGCCGCGGTGCAGAGCGCGTACTCGAATTAAGCGCGGCGGATTCATCGGCATCCTCTGTCCGTTTGCTCGACGTATATCCACTCGATTTAGATGCCGCGCAGTTTCGCTCCTACCTGCGCGATGGCGGCCTTGAACTCGTCGTTACGCCTTATGGTGAAGAGGCCGTCGGACAGCTGAGCGGCATCTTGGTTTACGCGTTCGTTGGCGATGAGAGACGGCGTTCAGGCCCGGTTACCTTCGATCTTAGCGATGGGGTTGTAGAGCAAACGGCCGGTCTTCTTGAAGTGGCACTAGTCGACCGCGGGGATGACGCTGCGCATGCCGTCTGGGTCTATGTGCTGTTCGGCGTGATCGGTGGCTTTATTCTCAATCTCATGCCCTGCGTGCTGCCGGTTATCTCGCTGAAAATACTCTCCATCGTTGGCCAGGCGGGCCAGGATCCGCGCCGCGTGCGCCAGTTGGGCTTTGCCTTTGCGGCGGGTATGGTCTCTACTTTTCTCGCTCTGGCCCTGCTGGTGGTCTTATTAAAAAGTGGCGGGGAACAAATCGGCTGGGGATTTCAATTCCAATATCCAGGTTTCGTCGCGCTTATGACCGCGCTGATCTTTGCGCTGGGGCTAAGCCTATTTGGCGTGTATGAAATTTCACTGGCTCCGAACCAAATCGGCTATAGAGACGGCGAGGGCTTGTCTGCGTCGTTTTTCAACGGTGTGCTGGCCACGGTGTTGGCTACGCCCTGTACTGCCCCACTGTTGGGCACAGCGCTGGGCTTTGCCTTTGCGCAGTCTGCGCTGATGACGTGCGCGATTTTTGCCAGTATTGGGGTGGGCATGGCTTTACCCTATGTTGCCCTAGCGCTGCGTCCAGGATGGACGCGCTGGTTGCCGCGTCCCGGTAGTTGGATGGAGCGCTTTAAGCAGGGAATGGGGTTTTTACTCATGGCGACCGTGCTATGGTTGCTGTGGGTGTTGGGCAAGCAAGTTGGGACCGAGGGGGTCATATGGACCGGCGCTTTTTTGCTGGGTATTGCCGTCGCCTGCTGGATACTGGGTCAATGGGTGCGCCTTGAAGACGGGACGCACCGTCGCGCGGTCGCTCGCGCGGTCGCCTTGGTAGTTGCTGTGTCATCCTACGCTTTTTTTATGCACCCTGTGTTGGTTCGTTCGCTGCCGGTTGACGAAATGGAATCGGAATCTTCGTTGGAGTGGATCGACTTTTCACCTGAGGATGTCGAGCGGCGCGTTCGAGCAGGACAGACGGTATTTGTCGACTTTACGGCTGAGTGGTGTTGGACATGTAAAGTCAACGAGCGAGTCGTGCTGGAGCAAGCTTCGGTGCGGAACCAGTTTGCGCTGGATGAGGTGGCCACGGTCAAAGCCGATTGGACTACTCGGAATCCGCAGATCACGCAGATGCTCAGCGCGTTTGGTCGTTCCGGCGTGCCGCTATATGTACTCTTCCCCGGGGGCCATCTCGATGCGCCCATCGTCCTGCCCGAACTGATTAGCGAAGACATCGTATTGGAATCGCTCGCCCAGGCGGCTGCCCTGCGCTCGCAGAGGTGAACAGGTCGTGTTCTCCGTCATCATTCCCGTATACAACCGCCGAGATCTTGTGCTGCGAGCCGTGCGCTCGGTATTGAACCAGCGACTGGAAAACCGCGAAGTAATCGTCGTTGACGACGCTTCGCAGGACGGCAGTGCCGATGCCGTTCGCAGCGCTTTTGGCGATGCTGTGCGCGTGCTTCAATTAGACGATAATGTGGGGGTTTCCGCGGCGCGCAATCGCGGCATGCTCGCCGCGCGCGGAGAATGGCTGGCATTTCTCGATTCGGACGATGAATGGTTGCCCAACAAGCTCCTCCGGCAAGAGGCTGCGCTCAGGGACAGCGGACTATTGGTCTGCCACACCGATGAAATTTGGGTGCGTAACGGCGTGCGCGTAAATCCGCATAAACACCACCAAAAATACGGCGGTGATATCTTTCTCAAGGCGCTGCCGCTGTGCGTGATGTCGCCTTCATCAGCCGTGGTGCACCGCAGCGTCTTCGAGCGCATAGGTGGTTTCGATGAGGAGCTACCGGCCTGTGAGGACTACGAAATGTGGCTGCGGATTGCTGCGCGCTGGTCGGTATGCTATGTGGAAGAAAAGTTAATCGTCAAGTATGGGGGGCACGCAGACCAACTGTCCCAAGCCTACTATGCGATGGATCGCTTTCGCGTATATGCGTTGGATCGATTGCTCATGAGTTCGGTCGAGCTAGCGGAGGAAAAACGCCAAGCGGCGTTGCAGATGCTGCTGCGCAAAGCGCGCATCGTCCACAAGGGCGCGGAGAACAGGGGAAATAGCGCGCTACAAACGCGTATGGCCGAATACATAGAAAGATGGACTCCCCCAAGTGCGACGTAGCGCACTTAGAGGATCCATTCAATAGAAATAGCTCGCTGCGCGTTATCCCATAGCGGCGAGGAGCTTTTTTACTTCGCGTACGCCCATGGTGCGCAGCTGTGCTATGCCCGCACGGTAGGCTTCGCGCGGCTTAGATTTTCCCTGTTCCCACCGCACGATGGTGTTGGTGCTGACGTTGAGCAACTGGCCCAGCTGGCCCTGAGATAGGCCCAGGCGCTGGCGATGGTTTTTAATCGAGCTGCCCGACAGGCGTATCTGCCGATCCTCTGCAATTGCTGGAGCTTCTAAGATTTTTTCTGTAGGGGAAGAGGCAACGGCCTGCAGTTGGCCAATGCGCTGTTGAAGCGCGTCAATTACTTCGCGCTGCTGACGCGTTGTTTTGCGCAGATCGCGAAGCTGCTGTTGGAGTGGAATACATGCACTGCGCACTTCTTTACGGGC
>JAYOKQ010000069.1:0-23532 GCA_038119905.1 Gemmatimonadota bacterium
GTCGAAGCCAATCTGCGTTTTGTCTTTTGTGTTGAAAAATAATATCAAACCTGGGGGGGGCCCCTGGCTGATTTGATCAGTGCCGGCAATATGGGTCTTATTACAGCAGCTGAGCGCTTTGACGAAGACAAGGGTTTCAAATTTATATCCTACGCTGTTTGGTGGATTCGTCAGGCCATCCTACAGACCTTAGCAGAGCAGTCTCGAACGGTTAGGTTGCCGCTAAATAAAGTCGGACTTCTCTACAAGATATCTAAGGCGTCTAGGGCCCTGCAGCAGGAACGCGTAGACGATCCCAATCCCGAGGAAATCGCCAGGGAATTGGAGGTCTCAGTCGACGAAGTAAAAGAGACCATGCTGTGCGGACGTTCGGTCCGATCGCTTGACGCAAAGTTCAGAGAAGGTGAAGATCAAAGCCTGCTGGACGTGTTGGCTGACGACAGACAAGAGTCCCCCGAAAACGAAGTCATGCGCGGCTGTTTGCGCGGCCAGATCGAATCTGCGCTGGGCAGTTTGGTGGGGAGAGAAGCCGAAATTATCCGCCTCTATTTTGGGTTAGACGGCGAAGAGCCCATGACGCTGGACCAGATCGGCGCGCGGTTTGGGCTCACTCGAGAGCGCGTGCGGCAGATAAAGGAAAAGGCATTACTTAGGCTGCGACACCCCAGTCGCTGCGATCAGTTGCGCACCTACAGCAATGCTTGAAATGAATTCCCCTCCCCGGTTTTTCCCCTGTTTTCAGTTTCCATCTACAGGAGAACCAGATGTCAGAGGATGTAATGGAGGAGGAGTTGCTGCGGTCAATTGATGAGGTAGACGCTAAACTGCAGGACTTTCGCAAACGGGTTCAGGCTGTGCTTTCCGATTTGCAAGGCCAGCATAAGGAAGACGCTTCTCAGGGAGAGGGCACAGGCGTTTAGTTCGGTTTGGCCTTGATAAAGCTTGGGGGGGGTGGGCAACCACCCCCTCTTTTTTTGTGTTTTGTGAAACCATAGGTTTATTTTAGCTTTCAGAATCCCCTTTATCAGAAGGCTGTTTATGCTGAGTGCAGAAGAAAAAACGCAAATATGCCGAAAGTATGTCCTAAAATGTGGCATATGTGAAACGGAGAATGAATACTTCCGTCTAAAGCGTGATATTGTCCAAGCTGCGAAGACGGAGGGGGATGGTCATGCGCTGTCTTATAAATGGAGCAAGCCTGGTTTTGATGCAGTAAATCCGCTCGATTTTTACTTTGGAGTATGCTCCAAATGTACGTTTACAGGTGAATTAGATGATGCGGATTTTCGTCAGGCGGAGCGAAATATAAAGCAGTATCGGGAGGGAATCCACGCCGACGGTTTTAGGGGATTGTTGACTGGAATGTCAACAGGTAGCGGCATAGGACAGGCTCTCAGTAAGCGCTTGGGCGACCCCGATCCCCTTGTTGTCGTAGTTGCTCAATTTCACCTAGGTATCTTCTGTCAGTGTTTGCGGCAAAAACTGGTTCCGGGGAGTATTGCCCGCTACTATTTGCGTTTGGCCTGGATCTATCGCGATATCGAGAAATTTTACCCCGATTCCACAGTTGAACAGGTCGCACCTAAATTTGTGAAACTTGCCAAACGGTTTCAATTGGAACTGCCCAAGCATAAAGACTACCCGGCCGTTCCCGCATTGGCGCTAACAGAGGTTGATGCTCTGCGTTTTGCACGCACCTATTTTGAACGGAATTACGAAACCCTGCGCGAGGCTCGGGTAGAGGATGAGTTGCGTCTTCGCTATCTGCTGGCCGAGATCGGTTATCGATTATACGAACTGACCGATTCGGCTGATGACTTCAAAAAGGCTGCTGCATACTTTAGCGGAACCATGCAGCAGTGCCTCAGCATAGTTTCGGATAAATCTATCGTTGGTGGCGCGGTCAACCGCGCTAAGGAGATGTTGGAAAAAGCGGGTGAGCGTGGTCGGGAACTGCGCATTTTAAACAAACAGCGTGGCTCAGGTGATAAGTCTGCAGAGGGCAAGGCTGCAGCTAAGGCGAAAAAGGTGAAAGCTACCGTAAAAGCCGCCGAAGAAACGTCCGCACAACCGGTAAAAACAGTTCCAGAAAAATCGGCTGCTGCGAAAGTGGATAGCGTTGCGGCGGGCCAAGGTGATACCCTACAGGATGAAGTGCAGCGTCTACAGGGACGTGTTAAGGAGTTGGAAGACGAAAACAAACGTCTCAAACAGATGATACGGAAGGCTCGGGCCGGCTAGTACGAAGTCCAGTAGTGAAGATGGCATTATTTTTTTAAATCTACGGGAAAACGAGAAGGTGAGGAGCAAAAAATTGGATAAGTGGGCAACGGGGATTTTTACTTCAATCGACGAAGAGGGGTTGGGGGCTGGTCTCGATGCGGTGCGTGATTTGGGCGTAAAAACGGTCCATCTGCATGCCCCGGCTGCGAAAAACCGCACGCCTGAAAAGACGCGCGAAGTGCGCGATGAGTTTGCCGCAGCGGGTATTGAAATAACGGTCGTCTTCGTCGGCTTTCCAGAAGATGATTATACGACGACCGACAGCGTAAAGGAAAGCGTGGGGCTTGTTCCAGCTCAGATGCGCGAAAAACGCCTGCAAGAAACGCTCGCCATCGCCGATTACGCGCATGATTTAGGAGTTGATGCGATTGGCATGCACTTGGGTTTTGTGCCGCCTGATCACGCTGATCCAATTTTTAAGGAGATTGTGGGAGCCACGCGGTCTGTGTGCGATCACTGCGCACAGCATGGGCAGTTCTTCCATCTTGAGACGGGACAGGAGACGGCCGAAGAGCTTGCGCTCTTTATCAGCGCAGTTAATCGGGCCAACCTAGCGGTCAATTTTGATCCAGCCAACATGATTTTATACCAAGCTGGTGACCCAATGGCAGCCCTCGATATTGTTGGTAAATACGTCCGGAGCGTCCACTGCAAAGACGCGAGTGCGGAGCGCCAACCTGGACAGCATTGGGCCGAGGATGCTCCACTAGGCACGGGCGATGTCGATTGGGAGGCTTTTTTACGTAAACTAGATTCGTTGGGGTATGCTGGCGCTCTTACCATAGAGCGTGAATATGCGCCTGATCAAGCTGGTGATATCGGTGCTGCCCTTAAGCTGCTAGAAGATCTGCGCGCACGCATTATAGGCTGATATGGACGACGAAATACGCTCGTGTATGGAATTTGCCGTCGACGCCGCGTGGCATGCCGGTAAAATAACCCTACGCCATTTCCAAAGCGGCGTGGAGGTGGATGCAAAATCGGACGATTCTCCGGTTACTATTGCCGACCGCGACGCGGAGATAAAGCTTCGTGAAATGATTCGGACCCGCTATCCTAATGACGGAATAGAGGGTGAGGAATTTGGTCGCGAGGAGGGCTCATCGGGTTTTCGTTGGCTTATCGACCCGATCGATGGGACCAAGTCATTTGTACAGGGAGTGCCTCTATACGGCGTCTTGTTGGCGCGCGAGGGGCGCGAGGGGGTCGATGTAGGATGTGTTTATTTACCCGCCTTAGACGAAATGATATGGGCAGGTAATGGCGAGGGGTGCTGGTGGAACGGCCGCAGGGCTCGCGTGACAGAAACCAAGTCCCTAAGCGAGGCCTGTATATGCTTTACGTCGTGGGTTAGTTTTGCTGCTAATGGGAGAGAGACGCAGTGGAATCGCCTAGCGGAACAGGTTCGCCTGGTGCGTGGTTGGGGCGATTGTTATGGACATATCCTTGTAGCGACAGGTAGGGCCGATGCAAGCTTCGATCCCATTATGAATCCATGGGACTGTGGCCCGCTTTTGCCCATTTTGCGCGAAGCTGGGGGGACCTTCACCGATTGGAACGGCGTGCCTACCGTGCGCGGCCAGGATGCCTTTTCCACCAACGGCCATCTTTTGCAGCCGATCCTAAGCGATCTGTCCCGCTGAAGGAGCGCGCGTTGGATTACCTGAAGGCCTATGTGTTCCGTCCGCTGAAGTCCGGAGGGCAACTCATAATAGCCATGATGCGTGCTGCCCGCACGCATGATTGCACCGAGGCGGCAGCGGCGATGGCTTTTGATTTCGTTTTTGCCGTATTTCCCGCCATCCTAGTTTTATCGGCTTTCATTAGCACCTTTGGTATTTCACCGGACGATTTCGCACGCCTCTTGGACGATTTAGGTATCGTTTTGCCCGTGGCCTTTATTCGGATTGTCGAAGACAACATAGAGCACTTAGTCGAATCTTCGCAGCGGTTGTTTCTTATCGGGGCCATCGGCATCATCTGGCCCGCTTCGGCCAGCATGTCTACTACGATGACCGCATTGAATCGAGCCTTCGGGTTGGTTGAAAAACGGTCGTTTTGGCACCGACGCATACTTTCCCTTCTCCTCGTAATGGTATTTGGTCTGTCGTTACTCGCGCTGGCTAACCTCATCGTATTTAGCGAACAGATTGAGCAATGGCTGCGGGGGCATTGGTCCGTCTTGGCTAGTTTTCCATCGCTGACCTCTGTATTGGGTCGTTTGGCCGGTATCGTTGGGGCGGTTATGGCCGCCGCCTGTATTTATCGATACGTACCCTCCAAGCGGCAGACTTGGTCGGCGGTTATGCCGGGCAGCCTACTATTCTTCATGCTATGGACGCTGATCGTAACCGGTTTCCGGTATTATATCCGTAGTTTCAGCTATTACAACTTGGTCTCCGGTGCTTTGGGGGTGGTCATCGTGATCTTGCTCTCGGCTTATCTAATCGCCTTCACGCTTTTACTCGGAGGTGAACTCAACGCGGTCTCCCAGCAAAAGCGGCACATCGGCGATAAGTAGGGGGCGGACAAGTGGGCGATTTCTGCTTGACTTGCCTAGCCCATATTCGTAGGTTCGCCCTGTCCTGAGCTGATACTATCATGTAAAATGGAGGGAGACCATGAAGGCATTATCATTCATGCTATTGGCCATTGGGGTGTTGGCGTGTGGAGGGGAGAAGAAAGATGAGTTGGGGCCCTATATCCAGAAGCTAAACGAAGTTGATGCACAGTATGTAAAGAAGCTTTTCGCCTACCGGGATTACCTAAAAACACCGGAATTTTCCAAGGCGGGTGATATCGAACAGGTAATGCAGCAGTTTCATGATGAGTTGGCCAACTATCCGGAAATCGACGACAAGAAGATCAAGGCAATGAATAACGAACTGCAGCGGACCATTAAAGGCTCCATGCGGAAACTCGTTGAGCCCGATTTTCCCACGTTTGTTCCCAATGCACAGAGCGCTATCCGGATGGTTTTAGAAGAATTGGTTGTCGTCCATAACAACATGGAAAAACTATGGGGTGAAAGCGGCAAAACGGAACCCTTTCCCCTCAAATGGAATTTTGAAGATATAGAATAATCTGTATCACACCTTTTCTTAATACAAACAGCCCCTCCCTGGTGGAGGGGCTGTTTGTATTAGGTCCTAATATGATACCTAACCCTGATGAAATTATTCGCCGCGTGCAGGCGGCCGATTACCGGCCGGCTAAGATGAAAGACCTGGCGCGTTTACTGTCGGTTGAACAGCCCGATTACCGCACATTTCGTGCGCTGGTTCGCCAAATGGTGGTCCAAGGTACACTGGTGAAAACAAGCGGCAACCGCTATGCCCATCCCAGTTTGCTTGGTGGGGAGGTCGGACTGTTGCGTCTGCATCGTAACGGATACGGGTTTGTCAGTATCCCCGGTAAGGACGCGGATGTTTTCGTGGGAAGAGACGAGATAAATGGCGCACTTGATGGGGATACCGTGCGCGTTGAAATCAACGGTCGTTGGTCCCGTGAGGGACTGCCCCAGGGAAGTATTCGCGAGGTCGTTGTAGAAGGAAAAAAGGAATATATCGGTCTGTTGCTGCGCAGGGGAACGCAATGGATTGTTGAAGTCGAGGATGCTTCGTTCGGGCGGGATCTCTTTGTCGATATTGCGGATATTCCCCAAGCCGTTGAAGGCTATCGCGTTGCGGTGGAAATAGTCGAAAGGGGGCAGGGCTATCGCGGTCTACGCGGTGCGATTACGCAGGTGCTTGGAGATCCGAATATACCGTCGTTGGACTTTGATACCGTTGTGCGACAGTATGGCATCCCTCAATCCTTTTCTGTAGAAGCATTGGAAGACAGTCACCGTTCCATTGATTGGCAGGCAGAACTTGAACGCCGACGCGACATGCGCGATCGAGTCTGTTTTACGATCGACCCCGAGAGAGCACGAGATCACGATGATGCCGTATCGGTGCTGCGGGAGGGCGAAGGGGGATATCGTCTGTGGGTTCATATCGCAGATGTCAGCCATTTCGTTCCCGCAGGGAGTGCACTTGACCGAGAGGCCTACGATCGCGGGACGAGTACCTACCTGATTGACCGTGTAGTGCACATGTTGCCCGAAGCATTGGCGGCCGAACAGTGCAGTTTGGTTCCGGGAGAGGATCGCCTTGCGCTTACCGTAGAAATGTCGCTGGGGAAAGATGGACAAGTCGTCGACAGTGAATTATACGAATCGGTAATACGCAGCAGTGCTCGACTTTCTTACGGGCAAGTCCAAGCCTGTCTTGATGGACGAGAAGAGGAGGCCGGTGATGCATATGCTTGGCAGAGAGAGCTCAAGTGCCTTGCAGACTTGAGCTCACTGCGGCGTTCGATTCGCAACCGGCGGGGAAGTTTGGATTTAGATCTACCCGAACCCGAGGTCGAACTGGATGGAAACGGAGTACCGTTGCGCGTTGGTATCTATCCTCGCTGGGAGAGCAATCGGATTATTGAGGAATGTATGTTGGTCGCCAATGAGTGTGTTGGGCGGTTTTGCGCCAAGGAAAACCTCCCGGTTTTATACCGCGTGCACACGCCTCCTACGGGCGATAAACTGGATTCCGTTTTAGGACTATTGGGGCGTGGTGGTAAGCGAATGGGAGGCGATCCTCAGCGGTTGACGCCCCAGTATTTTCAATCGATGCTGCAGTTGGCTAGTTCACTGCCTAATGCTAGTCTTGTTTCTAAGCTGCTGCTCCGTTCGCTCTCTCGGGCAGAATACAAAGCAGAAGACGGTGGCCATTTTGGATTGGCCTGTGCTCAGTATCTCCACTTTACCTCGCCGATTAGGCGCTACCCAGATTTGCTTGTTCATCGCGTCCTAAAGGCTGCACTCAATCGTCAATGGGGCGAAGCCGAACGCAGTGCTTTGCGTGCCAGGATCGTAGAATTTGGCCAACACTGCTCTTCGCGAGAGCGCAGGGCTGAGTCCGCTGAACGGACCTATGTAAAGACCAAACAGATGCGCTATATGGAACGCCATGTGGGGGATAGTTTTGATGGCGTCGTTTCCGGCGTTCTGCGCAGCGGTTTCTTTGTGGAAATTAACGAGGTGTTGACCGAGGGGTTTTGTCCCATGCGCGAATTTGACGAGCCCGTTGATTTTGACAGCCAGCACCACCGGCTGGTGCTGCGTCGTTCGCGTGGGGCCATACAGCTTGGCATGGCCGTTCGCGTTGTCGTCTGCGCCGTTGATTGGATGGCGCAAGAGATGGATCTCGCCCTCACGCCGGAAGGAAACAGCGATATATTTGGTCGGCGCGGCAGTGGGCGCTCGCATACCAAGGGCCAAAAGAGTCGGCGAGGGGGACGCCCCCCCAAGAGAAGATCTCGATAGCCTGGTTAGTTCGCTAATGCATCCAAGGTTAAATCTATTTCTTCTTCGGTGTTGTAAAAATGCGGGGAAAGTCGAATGTGATCCCCACGCTCGGAGCTGATAATGTCCCGACTGCGGAGCTTATCTACAATCTGAAGAGCTGATATCTGGGGATGGCGAAACGTCACGATTCCCGATTGGTCTTCGGATAATGGGCTGTTGCGAACAATATACCCTCGCTCAATTAGCCCTTCTCGGAGTTTATGGGTTAAACAGAGGATCCGCTGTGAGATAGCATGGATATTCTGGGACAAGAGAAAGTCGATTGCGCCCGTCATGCCGGCTATACCTGCCGTGTTGAGCGTGCCGTTTTCATATCGCCGCGCATCGGGCTGTAGGCTCATATCGTAATTCAGAAAATCAAAGGCACTCTCTACGCTAGCCCAGCCTAAGCCGGTGGGCTGAATAGTGCGCATGGCCTTGCGGGAACAATAAAACAGGGCGGATCCTTCAGGTCCGAGGAGCCATTTGTGGGCATCGGCGCACAGCAGGTCAATGTGGGACGATGCTACGTCCATAGGAAAGGCGCCCAGGCTTTGAATGGCGTCGACCACAAATAGTATATCGCGTTCCTTACAGAACGCGCCGAGCGTTTCGATATCATTACGCTGCCCGCTAAAAAACTCGACGGAGCTAATAGATAAAACGCGTGTTTGTGAGGTGGTCGCGCGAATGAAATCCTCTGGCCATAACCTACCTTCGCGCTCTTCGATCCAGACGACATCCACCCCTTGGCTCTCTAGGCTGAGCCAAGGATATACGTTGGAAGGAAATTCGCCCTTCGCAAGCAGGACTTGGTCTCCTCGGTGCCAACGAATCCCCTGGGCAGCGGTAATAAGGCCCTCGCTGGTATTTTTCAACAGAGCAATTTCGCTGGGATGGGCGCCAATCAATTGGGCGCTTAGGCGTCGAGCTCGCTTATATAAATCACTCCAATGTTCGCTGTATGCCATGCCGTTTTCTTCGACGTCGCGTACGCTGCGACGCATGGCTTGGGCCGCCGGGCGACATAGGGGGGAAACAGCGGCGTGGTTTAAATAAATCCAGCGTTGGGTAACGGGAAATTCTGCGCGGATGGACTGTAAGTTTTCTTTCATGTGTTGTCTCGATTTTCTTAAAGGGCGCGAGTAGAAAAAGTATAGCTGTTTCCATTGGGTTGTAAATGATTGACGAAGATCGGGTGCGGATCTAATTTTCTGCAAAGGGTACGAATTTAATGATTAAACTGGTATTACTCTTTTTTGTTTTGTATCTACTCTATCGTTTTTGGATTGCTCCCCAAAGGGAGAGCCGTTCAAAGGTAACCCCGAGCGATTCGAGCCATCGGTTTGATATCAGCAAAGTAGAAGATGCAGATTTTCGCGAGGTCGGACCGGACGGGGAAAGCGCTAAGCGTGAACAGTAAAAAAAGCCGATCGCGTGGGCCGAGCCCTGAACAGATACGTACACAGGTAGAAAAGGGCCAGCTGGCGCCGTTCTATTTGGTTTACGGGTTAGAAGAATACGGGCGGACTGCTTTTGTTCGTTGGTTGATGGATAAGTTGGCTCCCCAGCAGGCGCGTGAATTTAATATGGATGTATTCCGTGCTGCTCAGTTTGATTCCCTTGATATGCTTCAAATATACGAGTCCTACCCGATGATGGCGGAGCGTCGGTTGGTGGTGCTGCAGGACTGCGATGGCCTTGCCCCTGAACAATGCAAGGCGCTAGAGACCCTTATTGATCGGCCCGTCGAAACGAGCTGCCTGCTGTTGGTCGGGGCGAAGGTTGACATGCGTCGTCGCCTATTTCAACAGGTGGGAAAATTGGGTCAAGCCATCGAGTTCAGGCCTCCTTACGACCGCGAAGTGCCAGAATGGATTGGGGCGCAGGTCCGCAGCATGGGGTTGAGTATTGAATCCGCTGCTGTTGATCTGTTGCGCATGTATGTAGGTAACAACCCGCGTGAGTTAGTTAGTGAATTGGAAAAGGTTACCACCTTTATGGGGGAGGGTGAAACGGCCATTACCCGCCAAGCCGTCGAAACGGTGACGTCGGTCTCGCGTCAAGTTAACGTGTTTGAATTAGCCGATGCCGTGGGGGCCCGAAAGGCACATATCGCACTTTCGCTTCTCAACCGCTATTTGGATCAGGGGGAAGATGTGAATCGGGCGCTGGCGATGATCGTGCGCCACTTTTCATTGCTTTTAAAAATTCGCGTACACGCCGAAAATGGAGCGAGCAAAGAGGAAATGGCGCGGTTATTAGGTATTTCTCCGTTTTTTATGAGCAGCTATATCGACCAAGCCAAGCGCCAGAATGTGGGCGCGCTGTGGCGCAGCATGGGTTTTTTGCGGCAGGCAGATTGGCAGCTACGTTCTTTAGGACGCCGACAGGAACGCGCTGTAATGGACCGACTAATGGTCAATTTATGCGCCAGGTCACCTGGTTAACCTTGACACGAACTCCTAATTTTTTTTAGTTTAATCTATTGAAACTTATTAACTCTATGTTATTATTGGTTTTATAAAAAGAAAGCGGTGGAAAATGGCGGCTCCGATTGTATTGACGGACGAGAATTTTCAGGCGGAAGTCTTAGAATCTGCTCAGCCTGTCTTGGTTGATTTTTGGGCAACCTGGTGCGGACCTTGTCGCATGATCGCTCCGATTGTCGAACAGCTGAGCGACGAGTATGATGGCAAGGCCAAAGTTGGCAAGCTCGATGTAGATACCGCGCAAAAAACGGCGCAAGAATTCGGCATTCGCAGTATTCCTACGTTGCTTTTGTTCAAGGAAGGTAAAGTCACTGAGCAGATAATTGGTGCTGTAGCGAAGCAACAAATAGTGGATAAGCTAAACGCTGCGTTGGCGAGTTAAAGCCTCCGAGTGGTAGTGAACCTTCATCGTGAAACGACCTCACGCCGCGTGCATGAGGTCGTTTTGTGTTCTAAGGAAACGGAGAGGTGCTATGGCGGATGATCCCTTTTGGAGCAATTTGTTTAAACGCAAAGATTCCGACGAAATGGCGCTGTTCGAAATTCTCAGAGAAATACCCATTTTTCAGGATTTCAATACCCGAGAATTTCGCAAAATTGAGGGTATTTTACATCGGCGTTCATGGGGTGCAGGAGAGGCTATTGTCCAAGAGGGTAACCCCGGTGTCGGTATGTACATCATTGTTTCTGGCGATGTAAAAATTGAGCAAACGAGCGATGAAGGAACGACCCAAATGCTGGCTGAATTAGGACGGGGTGATTTTTTCGGGGAGCAGGCGTTACTTGATGAATCGCCGCGAACAGCTTCGGTTATTGCGCTCAACCCCTGTAAGGCAATCGGTTTTTTTCGTCCCGACCTACTTGAACTTATAGAGAGCAACCCGCGTTTGGGATTGAAAATCGTAATGCGTCTTTCGCAGATGATTTCCGTGCGGTTGCGGCATACTAACCGCTTGCTCAAGGAGGCCCGGCAAGCTAAAGCCGAACAGGCGCAAGGGGCTTTGCAACCCGATGCATCAGCGCCGAGTGGGGAGGTTAGTAGATGAATAACTCATCTTCTGTCATCTCTCTGCCGTTACGTATCATATTATTTAGTGTTCTCATTGTTGGTCTGTGTTTCTTTGTGTACGAAATACGCGGTATACTAGCGCCGTTTACGCTTGCTTTTGTGCTGGCATATGTGCTTTCGCCCATCATTGATCGGATGGAGGGTAGTGGCATGAGTCGTACCGGCGGGATCTTGCTCGTTTTTCTGTCCGTCTTCACGGTGTTGGGTTTTGCAATCTTTACGGCCGGCAGCAAGGTGACGGGCGAAATGCGCGACCTCTCCGACCGCTTACAGCGCGAAGAGTCGACCGCTGCGACGCTAGCTCTAAGCAATCGCGGTGAACGTCCGATCCAAGTTATAGGGGCGGCTTGGGAAGCTATTAACGGCTCAGATTTAACGGCTTTTTCGCTGGTGGATGGGGAAACGTTGCCCTTTCCCTTGGAAATCCTTCCCGGTGAAGAAGGCGCTATTGTAATAGGCTTTTCACCAGACAGCCTTGTCTTTGCCCAGGCAAAACTCCGCCTAGAATTGGGCGGAGATCTGGAGGGCGAATGGGTTTCAGTCTTTGTGGCAGGCAATACTGTCCGAGGTCAGGAGAGTCAGTTGGCTGCTCTGCAGCAGGCCTCCAATGTAATCCATCCCATGGGCTTGGAAATAGATCCTAAATGGGTGGATATGGGCGAAGCTGGGCCTAATGTCTTCACAGACGTGGCCAAATTGGCCGAAACCCTTCAGCCAACTATACAGGCCTACTTGGGGGAAGACATTGACCTAGTGGCTTTGGTTAAAGAGCAGGGAGCGACCTTGATTGACACGCTGTGGGGTAGCACGACGGTATTTCTCGGTGGGGTGGTTTCTGGACTTACCTTTGTGGTCATCGTGCCCTTTGTCGCCTTTTTCTTTCTCAAAGAGGGGCGGCAAATATCGCGTAAGGTCATTGAACTCGTTCCCAACGCTTATTTTGAAATGTGCTTGAATTTACTCCACCAAATTAACGGTCAGATTGGAGGGTATATACGCGGGCAACTGCTCGCCACCAGCGTTGTGGCATCCCTGGCCGTAACGGGGCTGTCTATTGTTGGTTTGCAGTACGCTTTTCCAGTGGGCCTTTTAGCCGGATTTGCCAATATGATTCCCTTTTTAGGGCCCCTAATTGGCATCATTTCTGCGTCCATTGTCGCACTGGCTACCGGCGGGACGGCCGCCATGGGGTTGGTCGGAAAGGTCATCGTCATTTTTCTCGCAATTCAACTGATTGACAATATACTCATCCAGCCGACGGTTGTTGCCAAGAGCGTTGAAATGCATCCGTTAATGGTGCTCTTTGTCGTTATGGTGGGCAGCCAATTGATGGGGATTGTGGGTATGTTAATTGCCGTTCCCCTTACCGGTATTTTCAAGGTTACGCTGCAGACGATATATGCGGGGATTCGCGGTTATCGGCTGTGATCAATGGTTGACAAATTACTATAAATATGCTACTTAGTAACATTCTGGTCTGCTGGAATTTGTGCCATTTATTCGGTGGGAGGCCGTAATTGAATAACACTATACATTTGGATAATACACTGGTAAATACATGGGCTGAACGCATACAATCCGCGCGGAAACTGTATGGCCAGGATAGCTCTTACGTTATAGGCATGATGACTGTTTTCGATTGGTTGGCCGATTCGGTAGAAGGGGGTGCTGGGCTGCAGTCGTCTTTGCTCAAACAGCTAGAGAGTGGGGCCTCAGTCGTTCCCGCTGCCGTTGGACCAGAGCCCAGGAGCGGTTCCCCAAGCGCGGGAGTGTCGGAAAGCAAGCCCGATACCTTAGCAGAAAATACTTGGATCCGCGGTGCGGTGAAATGGTTCAATAACGATAAAGGCTACGGTTTTATTTCTACCGATAGCGAAGTCGATGTGTTCGTCCATTGGCGCGATATCTCTTCATGGGATCGGAGCCTGGTTCAGGGCGATGAAGTTGAATTTATGGTAACGCGAACCGCTAAGGGTTTCCAAGCAATAAACGTTATGAAAGCCGGCGGGGAGGAAGGCGCGACAGAGCCATCTGAGGAAAACGCGGAAGAGAGTGCGGGCTATTTGGCAGAGGAAGTTCGGGAATATGCCGATGAAGATGCCCAGCCCACCGAGATACTAACAGATGAACCGGATGCGGAAGATGAGGATGAACCGAATGCTTACGCAGTGTAGTCGGGGCCCCAGAGGCGAAATATGTTGAAGAAACCGCGTGTGACCTGCTCCTTTTGCGGTAAGGCAGTTGAGCAAGTTGAAAAGATCATTCAGGGGCCCTCTGTGCACATCTGCAATGAATGCGTTGTTCTGTGCAACGAAGTGCTGGAGGAAGAAAAGCCACAAGAGCCCAATGTCGGCGGCGGACCACTGCCCAAACCAGCCGAAATTAAGGCACATCTCGATTTGCATATCATAGGGCAGGAACGCGCCAAAAAGGCGCTCTCTGTAGCCGTTTACAACCACTACAAACGCGTGTATTCAGGCGCATCTGACGTCGAGTTGGCTAAGAGCAATATCCTATTGATCGGCCCAACCGGCACGGGAAAGACGCTTTTGGCCGAAACGCTGGCCCGCGTCCTCAAAGTACCTTTTGCCATTGTGGATGCGACGGTTCTGACCGAGGC
Source organism: Gemmatimonadota bacterium (assembly GCA_038119905.1). GTDB lineage: Bacteria > Latescibacterota > UBA2968 > UBA8231 > UBA8231. The sequence goes on from JAYOKQ010000069.1 coordinate 13,851, forward strand.
CGGCTATGTTGGTGAAGATGTGGAAAATATTTTGGTGCGCATTTTACAGGCGGCTGATTACGACGTTAGTCAAGCGGAGCGCGGCATCCTATTTATTGACGAAGTCGATAAAATTGCAAGGAAGTCGGGCAATCCATCTATCACCCGGGATGTTTCAGGCGAGGGCGTTCAGCAGGAACTGCTCAAGATTCTCGAAGGTACTGTTTCAGGCGTGCCTCCTAAAGGAGGACGTAAGCATCCTGAGCAACCCCTCGTACAGATAAATACCCGCAATATTCTGTTTATCTGTGGTGGTGCATTTGATGGCTTGGACAAGATAATAAGTCATCGAATTGGTCACCGGGCGATGGGCTTTGGCAGCGGTCAGAGTGAGATCGACGTCGTCCACACCAATAATCTCTTTCCCTACGTCGAACCAGAGGACCTAGTCCAATATGGTTTAATCCCCGAATTGATCGGTCGCTTGCCCGTTTTAAGTACGATGCACCCGCTGAGCGACAAAGCCCTATACGATATATTGCATCGTCCGCGTAATGCTCTGATTAAGCAGTACCAAAAGCTATTTGAGATGGATGGGGTCGCCTTGCGTTTTGAAGAAGACGCGCTGAGAAAAGTAGTCGAAATTGCCCGAGCCAAAGAAATGGGGGCACGTGGTTTACGTGCCGTCTTGGAAACGGTCATGTTTGAGGTGATGTTTGAGCTACCTGCACGCGATGATGTTCAGGAATGCGTTATAACCCGCGATTTTATCGATCGGAAAGGGCCACCAACCTACGTGTTGAACCGCAAGCGTGCGTAGTGTGCTTGCATACATAATGTGTTAAATCCCCGCCTTTGGTTCTGAACCCGGCGGGGATTTTTGTTAGGAGATTAGGGTATGATTTCACCGCGGAATTATCCTAGCCGCTGTCCGGGCACTCATACGGCCATCGCTGTGTTGGAACGGGGACAGTCGGTCCGGATAAGAGGTCGCTTGCTCGAAAAGTACGGACCTCGAGGAGTCGTTCAAGATGAAACGGGTTCACTCGAGTGTTTGATGCTCGAGGATATTCAGCTCGATATTGGTGATATTGTAGAGCTTGAAGGAGACTTTACTGATGGGGGCTTACTTCGTGTTAGGGCGGCTATCTGCTTAACACCTTCTGTGCGCAGTTACCGAACCGGAGATTGGACTCGGTTCCACCGACAAGACCAAGATGTTATTCAAAATCTTGTTGCGCATAGTAACATTTTAACTCAAATCCGTTCCTTTTTCTTGGAGCGTGATTATATCGAAGTAGAAACGCCGCATTTGGTGAAATACCGTGGGTGTGAGGTACATATCGAACAGTTCGATACGCAGTATATAGAGGGCAAACCGCAGCAGGCCCTGTATCTGGCACCTTCGCCCGAACTGGCAATGAAGCGGTTGCTTGGGGTTGGTATGGAGCGCATTTACCAGCTAGGACGCTGCTTTCGCAATGGAGAGCGTTCTCGACTGCACAATCCCGAGTTTACGATGGTGGAATGGTATCGGGCCTACGCTAGTTACGAGCAGATGATGGAAGAAACTGAAGCGCTGGTTCGCTCTGTTATAGGGTGCTGCTCGACCTCTTTCCAGAAGGGCATTGCGCAGGATCAGGCCTGGCCGCGTATCCGGGTCCGCGATGCATTTTTACAGTGGGTGGGAGTGGATCTCGAGGAATGCTGGGAGCGCGATGTGCTTTTTCGGCAGCTGCGGGAAGCCGGTTTTGGCAGCGCACAGCCGGATGATACCTGGGAAGATCTTTTTAACAAAGCGTTGTTAGAAAAAATTGAGCCGCAGCTGAAAAAGATGGAAGCTGTATTTCTCTGCGATTACCCAGCAGCGCTGGGGGCTATGGCCAAGCGTCGAGAAGGTGACGCATCGTGGGCGGAGCGCGTGGAACTGTATGTCGATGGCGTGGAACTCGCCAACGGCTACACTGAACTCAACGATCCGGTTGAGCAGCGCGCACGGTTTTTAGAAGCGCGGAGCGGCTGTCTGAACGAACCTTTGGACGAGGAATTTTTGTGTGCAATGGAATGTGGCATGCCGCCGGCCGGGGGCATGGCGCTGGGGGTCGATCGACTCGTTATGCTGGCCACCGGTGCCCAGCGAATTGACGATGTCCTACCGTTCCCGCTAGGTTGATGCGATTTCAGCCTCGCTTTCCCGTGCGTTGACGAGCAGTTCGTCAATTAGGCCAAATTCGATACCCTCCTCAGCTGAAAGAAAGTAATCGCGTTCGGTTACCATCTCAATGCGTTCGAGCGACTGGCCGGTATCTTGGACGAGAATTTTGTTTAAGCGGGTGCGCCAATTCATGATTTCACGGGCGTGTATCTCAATGTCGGAAGCCTGTCCGCCAACCCCACCCCAGGGCTGATGTAGCATCAGGCGGGCATGGGCAAGTGCATGTCGTTTGCCTCTGGTGCCACCTGCTAGCAAAATCGCACTCATGCTGTAAGCCTGGCCTACACATAGAGTGGCCACATCGCAGGGAATGTGCTGCATGGTATCATATATGGCCAAGCCTGCCGTCAGGCTTCCTCCAGGACTATTTATATACAGCGAAATGTCTTTCTTGGGATCTTCCGAGGCTAAAAAAAGCATTTGCGCTATAATGAGGTTAGCCTCGTTGTCATCGATAGGAGTGCCGATGAAAATGATGCGTTCTTTCAACAGGCGTGAAAAGATGTCATAGGCGCGCTCACCGCGTCCCGTTTGTTCTATAACAACTGGTACTATAGCCATGGTACTCCTCGTTTATTTTTGCTCAAGACGATATCGGAAAAGGTATTCTCTGTCAATAGAAGGGGCATGTGCTTCACGTTGACACCCTTCGGGGCAAATAATACATTCTCCCACATAACCCGCCCTTGTTCACACTCAATCCAAGTGTTAGCGAATGTCACAACAATTTGAATTTCCCAAACGGCCAACAACGCCGCCCGTTAACGTAAGTCCGCGCATGGTCTACACAGCGATTGCTGTGCTTGTAGCTTTGTGGGGCCTAAGTGGTGTATACACGGTAGAGCCCGATGAAAAGGCTGTCGTTCTTCGCTTCGGTAAAGTGCATTCCATCGTAGACCCCGGGCTGCACTACCATCTGCCATCGCCGATCGAAATTCCCCTTATCCGATCTGTCACTCAGGTCTATCGCGATGAAATCGGATTTCGCACGGTCGATCCGGGACCCCCAGCTCGCTATAGCAAGCGCGCCAAAGAGTCGCTTATGCTGACGGGAGACGAGAATATCATCGATGTGGAAATGGTGGTACAATATCGGATTGTCGACGTTAAAAAGACGCTCTTCGCCGCTGAAGGATTGGGCGTCTTTGAGCGCGGGAGCTTTGGACTCGTACACGATGCGGCCGAAGCGGCCCTTCGCCAGGTGATCGGGCGGCATTCAATAGACGAGGCGCTCACAGAAGGCAAGCTGGAAATCCAGATTGAAATCAAAGACAAATTACAGGAATTATTCGAGGTGTACGACTGCGGTTTAGCTGTTGAGACGGTTCAACTGCAAACCGTCAGTGCGCCTGAGCAGGTCGACGCGGCTTTTAAAGACGTCGCTAGTGCAAAGGAGGACCGCGAACGGCTGGTCAACGAGGCGCGCGGTTATCAGAACGAGGTCATTCCCCAAGCGCGCGGTGAGGCACAGCGGATTCTGCGTGCGGCTGAAGCGTACCAGGTCGAACGCGTTCGAGCGGCTCAAGGTGAAGCCGATCGCTTTAAGCAGGTCTATGCAGAATACCGCGATGCGCCCGCTGTTACAGAAACGCGTCTCTACCTGGAAACGATGGAACGCATCTTACCCAAGATGAAAAAGACAATCATTGAAAACGACGGCAACGGTGGGTTACTCAACGTGCTTAATTTGAACGGTGGGGAGGTGGCAAAATGAAAATGCCCGTCGGTTTGATAGGTGCCTTGTTGGTCGTCTTGTTCGGCGCCAATATGGTGATGTTTACCGTCAATGAAGTCGAGCAGGTTATTGTTACGCAATTCGGGGAACCGGTGCGAGTTATTGACGAACCGGGGCTCTACTTTAAGATGCCGGATCCCGTGCAAAAAACCACGCGGTTTGAGCGCTGGCTACTGGACTACGACTCGACCCCAGAGCCCATCTACACCAAGGACAAAAAGATTCTCGTCCTAGATAACTACGCCCGGTGGCGCATCATCGATCCACTGCTCTTCATGCGCGCTCTGCGCACGAAGGAGGAGGGGCTGGCGCGATTGGACGACATTATTTACTCAGAAGTCCGCAAGGAATTGGGCCAACATACGCTGTCTGAAATTGTCTCGGAAAACCGCGAGGCGCTGATGCTGCTTGTTACGCAGCGGTCGGACGAGTCTGCGCGCAGCTATGGGATTGAGGTGGTTGACGTGCGCATAAAGCGAGCGGATTTGCCGCCAGAAAACGAGACCGCCGTTTTTAACCGAATGCGGGCTGAGCGCGCGCGCGAGGCCAAGGCATACCGTTCAGAAGGCGAAGAGCAGGCGCTGACGATCCGCGCCGAAACGGATCTCAGTGCGTCTCAGATCCTTGCCGAAGCCAAAGAAGAGGCCGAGCGCATTCGTGGTGCCGGCGATGCAGAGGCCCTACATATTTATGCCGATGCCTATGAAGGTGCCAGTAAGTTTTACGAATTTACTCGCACGCTCGAAGCCTATGAGAAAGCGCTTGATGGCAATACGCATATCGTGCTACCGGCCGACGGTGACTTTTTCAAACTGTTGAAAGGTCGGTAAGAGCGCGTATCCTTAGCTCATAGCGAACGGGCGGAAAGAGTCCGGTGAGTGGGCCCATGATTCTGGGGATTACCGGTGGAATGGGTTCGGGTAAGTCCGAGCTAGCGCGCTGTTTTTCACAGCTGGGCGCTCGGATTGTAGATGCCGACGCCATTGCTCACCGTCTCCTCGCCCAAGGCGTAGGTCGGAAGGCGCTATGCCGCGAATTCGGCCCCGATATAGAAGATGCTACCGGACAACTCGACCGCCGCCTTCTAGGGCGAAGAGCGCTGGAAAATGAGTATAGCTTACAGCGCCTGTATGCCATCATTCGTCCCGATCTTGAAGTCGAGCTGCGTCGTCAACTTGACGACGCCTCCCATAACTCCCCCTGTGTTATAGTTGTCTTTGATGTGCCCCTGCTGTACGAATGGGGTATACAAGGCTGGGTTAATCGCGTCGTCGTAGTGCGAGCTGACAGAGAGGTGCGCATTGCCCGTATTGAGAAGCGAAGTGGATTGGAGCGTGTGGAAATAGAGCGACGTATGGCGTTGCAGATGGAAGAAGAGGATAAATGTGCCCTGGCAGATTACGTCGTCGACAACAGCGGTACTTTAAGCTCATTGGCTGAGCAGGCACAAATACTGTGGCAGCAATTCAAAAACAACAATGACTGAGTGTTTAAAGAGAACGCCCCTGTATGACGCACACGTGCGCTCTGGCGGGAAATTGGTTGAATTTGCCGGTTGGGAGATGCCAGTGCAGTACGGTGGGATCGGTCTGGAGCACGCCGCTGTGCGAAATGCGGCAGGGCTATTCGACGTCTCGCATATGGGCCAATTCCAGGTGCGTGGTCCGGAGGCCGAATCCTTTTTAGAACGCCTTCTACCAGCACCAGTGCACCGCCTTCGGGACGGGTATATGCTCTACACGCCGATGTGTAACGAAGCCGGAGGCTGTGTCGATGACTTGCTCGTTTACCGCCAAAATCCCCAGTCGTTTCTTTTAGTAGTGAATGCCGGGCAGACGGCGATTGATTGGGAGTGGATCTGTGCACAAAAGGAACCCAACGAAAAGGTAGACCTAGCAGACCTCAGCGTCGAAACGGCTATGTTGGCGCTACAGGGACCCTCCGCAAGCGCTATAATAGCGATTGGCCTGTCCGAAGGCCACGAGAAACACCTTGGTTATTATCGCTTCACGCAGACGACTCTTTTTGGATATCGGGTTATTCTCAGTCGGAATGGGTATACAGGCGAGGATGGATTTGAGATTATGTGCCCTTGGAAAGAGGCCGAACCCATATGGTCGAGTCTACTGTCGGTGGGAGGCGTGCCCTGTGGATTGGGGGCCCGGGATACCTTGCGCACCGAAATGGGATTTGCTCTTTATGGTCACGAACTGAGCGAAGAAACCACCCCGTATGAGGCGGGGATTGGATGGACGGTCCATTTGAAGAAAGCGGTTCCATTCGTAGGGAAGTCATCGCTGGAGAGGGTTCAGCGAGAAGGAACGCATAGGTTACTTGGGGGCTTGCTTATGATCGACCGCGGTATTCCGCGTCCGGGGTATACTGTGGAAAGCGCTGAGGGGCAAGCGGTCGGTGTAGTATGTAGTGGGACGCAATCGCCTACGCTTCAACGGGGGATAGGGTTGGCGCAACTTGACCGAGAGGCACACCGGTTGGGGGGGGAACTCTTTGTCGTGGTGCGCGGTCGTCGCCTAAAGGCCAAGGTGGTTAAGCTGCCTTTCGTCGAATCCAAGGTAAAAAAGTCGACTGCGGGAGGGATCAATGGATGTAAATGACGAGCGTAAAGTGATGGATTTTGCGGGTCGGCATATAGGGCCCCGTTCCGAGGATATCCAGGTTATGTTAACGGCTATTGGCGCTGAATCGCTGGAGACTCTTATCGAACAGACCGTGCCCGAGGGGATCCGCTTCCGTGGCACGATGGACTGGGGGCCGGCTCTCAGCGAAGGAGCACTATTAAATCAGCTAAGCGAAATTGCCGCAAAAAACCGACCCTTTCGCTCTTTTATCGGCATGGGCTATGCCGACTGCTTTACCCCACCTGTTATTCAGCGCAACATCCTCGAGAACCCGGGTTGGTATACTCAGTATACGCCGTATCAGTCGGAAATTGCTCAAGGGCGTCTCGAGGCCCTGCTGAACTTCCAAACCATGGTTTGCGATCTAACAGGAATGGAGTTGAGCAACGCATCCCTTTTGGATGAAGGGACTGCTGCCGCCGAATCATTGGCCATGTTCCATGCTGTATTAGGGAAGCGGGCAACAGGTCGATTCTTTGTCGATGATCGCTGCCACCCGCAAACGCAGCAGGTGGTTTGTGCTCGGTCCGCAGTGCGAGGCTGGACCGTGGATTTGGGTAACGTGGAAAGCTGTGACTGGAGTGTTGGATACACAGGGATTCTCGTGCACTATCCGACCAGTGACGGACAGATAGTCGATTATGGAGATCTGGTTGAGCGCGCCCATGTCGAGGGTGCCTTGGTGGCCTTTGCTAGTGATCCCTTGGCGCTCTGTATGCTCCGTCCACCCGGAGAGTTGGGGGCCGATGCGGTCGTGGGGAGCACGCAGCGTTTAGGCATGCCCATGGGGTATGGGGGACCACATGCCGCATTTTTAGCAACGCGGCCAGACTACAAGCGCCAGTTGCCGGGCCGCGTCATCGGTGTTTCGCGCGATGTGCACGGACAGGTCGCCCTGCGCATGGCTCTGCAAACGCGTGAACAGCATATAAAGCGCGAACGGGCTACCAGCAATATCTGCACGGCTCAGGTCCTACCGGCCGTTGTGGCCAGCATGTATGCCGTTTACCACGGACCAGACGGGCTGCGTCGTATCGCCGAGCACATCCATCAAAAGGCATGTGCCTTAGGCCACGTCTTAAGATCTGAGGGAGGAGACGTCCGCCATCTTGATTTTTTTGATACGCTGCGCGTTGGGGTAAAAGACGCCCAAGAAATCGTTCAGGCTCGCTGTGAAGAAATGCAGATTAACCTTCGCTCGATGGGCGATGGCGATTGGTGTGTAACGGTAGACGAGACTACTACGTTCACCCACCTAGAGCAGATTGTTTACGTGCTAACGGGGAATCGGCTGGAGGTGGATTTGACAGCCGATACACAGGCTATTCCCGAACTTCTCCAGCGCTCTTCGTCTTTTATGCAGCATCCAGTGTTCAATGCGCACCGCTCAGAGACCCAGATGCTGCGCTATATACATCGCCTGCAATCGCGAGATCTGTCGCTGACCCATTCGATGATTCCACTGGGATCGTGCACGATGAAATTAAATGCAAGCGTGGAAATGATGCCGATTACCTGGCCTGCTTTTGCCGACGTGCACCCCTTTGTTCCCCCGGAGCAGGCGGCTGGGTATCAGCAGATATTTGCTGAATTGAAGCATATGTTAAGAGAGATAACCGGCTTTGCCGACGTCTCGCTGCAGCCGAATGCTGGATCCCAGGGCGAATACGCCGGTCTGTGCGTTATTGGGGCCTATCACGCTGCCCGCGGAGAGCGCCAGCGCTCTATTTGCCTGATACCGGCATCTGCACATGGGACCAACCCCGCGAGTGCGGTCATGGCGGGCATGCAGGTTGTCGTCGTCGACTGCGATGAACAGGGAAATATCGACTTAAATGACTTGCAGAACAAAGCGGATGAACATGCCAGTTCACTCGCGGCTCTCATGGTAACGTATCCCTCAACGCACGGGGTGTTCGAAGACGAGATCCGCGCAGTGTGCGAAATAGTCCATGCGCGCGGGGGCATGGTCTACATGGATGGAGCCAATATGAATGCCTTGGTTGGCCTGTGCCGTCCAGGTGATATCGGCATGGATGTCTGCCATCTCAATTTGCACAAAACCTTTTGTATACCCCACGGCGGGGGTGGGCCGGGGATGGGGCCCATTGCCGTGGCAGCGCACCTGGCGCCTTTTCTTCCTGGGCATCCGGTCGTTGCAACCGGTGTTGGTGCTGATGCTATAGGGGCGGTTGCATCGGCTCCTTGGAGCAGCGCGCTGATATTACTTATTTCTTGGGCTTATTTGAAATTAATGGGACCCCAGATAACCGAAGCTACAAAAGTTGCTATTCTCAATGCTAACTATCTCGCTCAACGCATGGAGGGAGCTTTCTCCGTGCTCTATCGGGGGGCAAGCGGACGGGTGGCGCACGAGTGTATACTCGATTTGCGCTGGTGCAAGCGGGCGGCTGGTATTACGGTAGAAGATGTGGCCAAACGACTGATAGACTATGGTTTTCACGCTCCGACTGTTTCCTTTCCCGTTGCGGATACGCTAATGGTTGAGCCGACCGAGAGCGAAGATCTGGCCGAAATGGATCGCTTTTGCGAAGCGATGATCGCGATACGTGGTGAAATTGACCAGATTGTAGCGGGGGAATTCGGGCAGTTGGATAACCCGCTAAAGAATGCTCCGCATACGCAGGAGGCATGTTTAGTCGAGTCCTGGGACCGACCCTATTCACGGGAAACGGCTGCGATGCCTGCTACCTGGTTACGTGAGGCCAAGTTTTGGCCCAGTGTTGGACGATTGGATAACGCGCAGGGAGACCGCACGTTGATCTGTTCCTGCCCATCTATAGAATTTTATACTTAGGAGTTTAACTATGAGCGGTAAAAGTGCACTGATTACAGGCATTACCGGACAAGATGGCTCCTACTTGGCCGAATTTCTCCTCGAAAAGGGCTATAAAGTTTACGGACTTATCCGTCGCAGTAGCACGGTTAATTATGAGCGGATTAGCCATATTCAACGCGATATTGAGTTGATTTCTGGGGACTTGTTGGATCAGAATTCACTAACATCTGCTCTGGAAATATCAAATGCAGACGAGGTCTATAATTTAGGCGGTCAATCTTTCGTGCCAGTATCTTGGGACCAGCCTATGCTGA
>JAYOKQ010000070.1:0-22710 GCA_038119905.1 Gemmatimonadota bacterium
GTATGAGCGTCAGACGGGGCTGGGCATGTTCGAGAGGAACTGCGCCGTGCCATCGTTGACACACGGGCGTAGCATGCAGTGCACATAGACTGCTTTTAATGCGATGGAGCATTGAACGAATGGAAGCTAACTCAACGCGCGCAGCGCGCAAAAATGACCGCAATGACCAACTCCCTCGTGAGCGGTTGCTGCGCTGTGGACCAGAGGCACTGGGCAACAGCGAACTGCTCGCCCTTGCGCTGTGCACCGGCTATCGGGGACGGCATGTGCTCGAGGTCGCAGAGGAAATTTTTAAGCAATACCGCAAGGAAGAAATCGTCGCACTTGATGTGGCTGGCTGGGCGCGCATCAAGGGAGTGGGGCTGGCAAAGGCCACGCAGATGGTCGCTGCATTCGAACTGGCGCGGCGCGGTCTGGGCAAGGGGATGGGATTGCGTCATACCATCAGCCGGCCCCAGGACGCCCTGCCGCTGTTAGATGATATCCGCGAACAGCGGCGCGAGTATTTTCTATGCCTCTATCTCAATGCGCGCAATCAGGTGATACATCGAGAGGTGATTTCGATAGGTAGCCTGTCGGCCTCAATCGTTCATCCACGCGAGGTGTTCCAGGTGGCTATCGCACATTCGGCAGCCGGTATTGTTCTATCGCATAATCACCCCTCTGGAGATGTATCGCCGAGCAGAGACGATATAGAGCTAACGCGTCGCCTCGTGCGCGCTGGCCAAATAATGGGAATCGATATACTGGACCATATCGTCATTGCCACAGACGATATGCTCAGCCTAAAAGAATGCGGCCTGCTGTAGGTTGCTTGCTCATCGTTCGCTAGCGCGTATATTCACACAGCGATTGATTGGCTGTATCGCCTCACCCCCACATCAGCTTATGAAAAACGACGACGACATAGTCTCCGTATCCATCTTCGATATCTATCCCTATCCCGACTCTCACCAAGGTGTAGGTGCTCCAAAGAGTTTTTTGGTGCTACTTAAAGGGGAGCAAGATGAGCGCGTGGTGCCGATCACAATCGGACATTTCGAAGGACAGGCGCTGGCCATGGCCATGCGCAATATGGCCATGCCGCGCCCGCTGCCACACGATCTACTGCGTCAAGTGATAGAGCGCATGGGAGCTACGGTGGAACGGTTGGTTATTCATACCCTAGAGGACGATGTGTTTCATGCCTGCTTAGAAATCGATGCGCCAAACGGTGCCTTTGAGCTGGACTGCCGGCCCAGCGATGGCATGATTATCGCCACGCAGCTATCGATTCCGGTGTTGATAAGTCCTTCGGTGCTTGCAAAAGCGGGGCGCATTATTGAAGTGGCCGAGAGTGAAGGGGTTGGGAGTGAGGCAGATGAAGAGGACGTGTTGCTGCAAGAAGTAGAGCGGGTCGAAGACGACGCCCAAGACAACCTGGAAGAAGTTAGTGAGTTGGATAAGTTGAAGGCGCACTTGGAATGGCTGATAGCCCAAGAGGCCTATGAAGAAGCGGCGCAGGTCAGAGACCAAATAGGCAAGATGGAGCAGTAAACGGTTCCATCACACAGTATCGCTTCCATACGCAAAGGTCCCCGGTACCCCAATAGGTGCTGGGGACCTTTGCGTATGTAGTAGGCACTCGGCGTATTCACGTGCGGTTGAATAATTGCCAGCTGCGCCCGGGACGCTCCACGCGAAAGGTTTCGACGTTTCCCCTGTCCTGCAGCATGACGTAGCACGTGCAACCGTCGGGGCCGCCAAAGGCAATATTGCTTGGATTCTGACCGTGGAGCGCTACCTCTAGCAGCACCTCGCCCTGCGGAGACAGTTTAGCAATCGTGCCCTTGCCGTGGCGCGTTATGTAGATGTTGCCGTCGATATCGCAGCGCATTCCATCCATGTTGAAATCGGGAAATTGAATCAGCAGGCGCTTGTTGGCGACGTTGCCGTCGGGTAGGATGTCGTATGCCCATACGTTGCGCTGAACGCTCTCGTTGACATAGAGGGTTTTTTCGTCGGGGCTCACTTCAATGCCGTTTGTCGTGCCCATATCGGGATCCAATAGATGCGTCGAGCCATCGCCGTCGACACGCCATATTTGCCCCGTGCTTTCGCCCCAGTTGGGATCGGACGCATAGAGCGCATCGTTTGCTGCAATGGCGATATCATTGGGTTGATTCATGTTCGGTTGGTGAGCATAGACCGATATATCCAGCGTATCCATGTCGATCCGCAGCACGTTATGACCGGTATAATCGGCCACGAGCATATCGCCGGAACTGTGAAAGCGTATGCCGTTGCCGATACTACCGTCGGGTAATTCTACGAAAACACTGCACTCGCCGTCTGGGGTGACCCGACCGATAGTACCCTGATGGTGGTAATTGACCGCGTAGAGTATGCCCTGTGCGTCGCATGCGGGGCCTTCGATGCCGGCGGTGAAGCCCTCGGGGGGCGTCAGTTCACTGCTTGTATAGGGTGTCGACACGCTGTCCTCCTCGTTGTAGTCGTGCTTTCTATTGCAGATTATACCCATTCATAATATAATCCTTGCTCATATTGCGCACCCAATCAACGGAGGAGTTCTATGATATTGCGATACGCGGTTGCCCTCGCGCTAGCCGGCACGTTCCTAACCTCGTCGGCTCTGTGGGCGCATTGTGAAGTGCCCTGTGGAATCTACGGCGACGACGCGCGCTTTGCCGCGATTGCCGAAGATCTGCAGACGGTAGAAAAAGCGATGGGTATGATTGCCGACCTCGCGGGAAAGACGGATGCGCAGAGCGCTAATCAGCTGGCACGCTGGGTGGCGACCAAGGAAGAGCACGCCAATAAAATCCAATACGTCGTCACGCAGTATTTTATGACGCAGCGACTCAAGGTGCCGGCCGACGGTGACGAGGCGGCCTTTGCGGCCTATACCAACAAGCTCGTTTTGCTGCACAAGATGCTGCGCACGGCGATGCTCTGTAAACAGTCGGTCGACGTCGCTCATCCTCAGGCCCTGCACGACTTATTGCACGCTTTCAAAGAGGTCTACTAGCGACCTACTAGTGGGGCATATGGGTGAGTTGAACGCACTCGGTCTTTCTATTCCCGCTCTGCTTTGGCAGGGCGGGAATTTTATTGTATAAAGAGCAATTTCCCGGAATGTACCTGCGCGCCTTGGCGCACTCGGTAGAGATACACTCCGGAGGCTGCGCGCAGGCCCTGGTCGTCGCGTCCATCCCACTGCAACACAGCCTGTGCCGTCGGTTTCGTGGAATGAAGATGGCGCACGTGCCGCCCGCGTATGTCGACGATTTGCACTTGGAGTGGTGCCTCTTGAGGTGCTGTGATGGCAAAATAGACGCATTCTCGAAATGGATTGGGATAGGTGTGGACGGCCAGTTCAGGGACAGCGAGTTTGTCGGCGCGCTGTGCTCCTATGAGCCAGCGTCGTCGATGTGACTGGCGTCCGCGTTGAATATCGACGACGAGCGTATCGACCGTTTGCTGACAGCAGCGGTGGCTAATCTGCTTGCTGCGCTGGGCTACGCGACGACCGTTGAGATACCAGGTAAAGCGGAGCGGTCTGTGCGCGGAACTGGCCCAAGAAAAGTGCAGCGTCTGACCGCTGTGCGCAGAAACGACCGAGTCTTGGGGGGAAAAGGATAGTATGTCGGCTAGGCTGGGATGGACGACGACTCGCTGAGCAGGCGTCGTCTGCGCTCCGACCCGGGCCGTCAGGATGCTTGTGCCTGGTGTCAGCGCGTGCAGAGTCGCAGCCTGCTTATCGGCGTTAATAACGCTGCTATCTGAAGTGGTCCACCGTGCTTCTGAGCCGATGCGAACTTGAATGCCCGTCGACCAATCGGCTAGCAGCGTAGGGGTGCGCGCTTCGCCCTGTACCATAGATAGAAATGGGTCTGCAATGTGCAGACCTGTTAAGTGCGGCTGGGGTGCGCCGGGGGAAAAGAGCTGATAGACCCCGGGGCTGATGTGCAGATCTGGCCCCGTTTCGTTAAAGACCAGCGACTGTTGGGGCCGCACCGGGAGATCGTATGTAGCTAGTGCGAGCGTGTCCGTTCCATCAGGGCTCAGCAGGTATACGCTGTCGTTGAGGTTATCCAAGCCGTTTCCTATGCGTCCACCTGCGCTCAAAAAGCGTCCGTCTGACAGCGGATAGTGGCCGAATACGGCCATGTAGTGACCGGGTGCCAGCTCGGTATGTGGAGGAAAAATAGTTTGCGTTGAGTGCCGATCGCCCAACCGCATGCCGTCTAGGTGGATCGTCGTGGTGCCTGCGTTAAATAATTCAACAAATTCGTCTGCGTAGGGGTGGCGTTTGCCGTCGCCGTTGGCGTCGCCTGCCAGTCCGGGCGGCGGGTCGGCGAGAATCTCGCTGATGTGTATCGCCGGACGTGGCATGACCTGTAGCATAAAGGACTGATGGGCGATGCCGCCGCGCCCGTCCACGACCTCGATATAGATGGGATACTGGCCTGGCTGCAGAGGCGCTCTTCCGCTGAGAAGGCCGTTGGCGTAGTGAAGGCGCCAATGGCTGGGCGCTTCGACCAGACAGTAAATGAGGGTGGCTCCTTCCGGATCCTCTGCTCGAGCTGTGTATGTATAGGTGCCGCCGGCATATACGTGGGTGGGCGGTTGCGAAAGAAAGAGGGGATCTAAGTTGGGTGGGGGTAGGGTTTGCCAAGGCCTCCGAGTGAGTAGGTGGTCGCCCGACCACGCTTCGATATATGCGGTTCCGACGCGGAGTGCGTGGACGTAGCCGCGCAGATCGATGGTGACCACGCTGGTATCGCTAGATACCCACTGTGCTAACGCCGGGTCGACGGAATCGAATGCACCCTCGTAAAAGCCGCGGAGTTCGAGCTGCTGGCGCTGTCCCGATTGGAGCTGGGGCAGGACTAGGTGCAGCGAATCGTAGCGTGCGCGTGGGGCTCCGGGAGAGTGCGGTCCTCGACCAGGTAACTGGATGTGCGCAGTGGGGGGGGCTACTCCAAAAACGAGCGATCCATGGGGTGGTAGCGCGCGCCATGCTTGATCTATAACGGTGTCGCCTTCTGCGCTGATTAGCAGGATGCGGTCATCCTTTTCTAAACCGTTGCCAATGGTGCCATCGTCGGCAAATACCTCGGGGCGAGTAGCCGGTCGGCCGCCGCCGAAAAGCACGATGTAGCGCTGCGAACCGACGGTGGTGCCAGGGGGAAACGTAAATTGTTCCGTTGAGTCGACGTCGTCATCGGATAAGCGCCAACCGGATAGATCTATGGTGGGACCGGCATTAAATAATTCGATAAACTCGTCTTCGTTGGGATTGTGCTGTCCATCGCCGTTGGCGTCATCCGATGGATTGGCTAGGATTTCGCTGAGAAAGAGATCAATTAATGGTGCGGGTGCTGCGGGCAATGGGGGCTGTGCAGCAGGGGCTGAATCAGCCTCTGTCGTCGAATCAACGTCTGTCGTCGAATCAACGTCTGTCGAATCAGCCTCTGTCGTCGAATCAACGTCTGTCGAATCAACCTCTGCCGTTGGATCAACGTCTGTCGAATCAGCCTCCGTCGTTGAATCAACGGTGGGCGTGGCAGGCTGCGAAGAGTCGGGAAACCAGTATGGAAGCGTTTCGGGTGGATTGTCTGTTCGCCCATTGAATCGAACGCGGAAGATCGAACTTTTTGCAGGCCAAGAGGTGCCGTCAACGCGGTCTACTGTATCGCCTTTGGCATCGATGAGTAGTATGGTATCGCCTCTGTTGCTCAGACCGTTGCCAATGCGGCCGTCATCGATAAAAACTGTTGTATGTGAGGCGTTCGGATGGCCACCGCCAAAGAGAAAAGCGGACTGACCCGCAGGTAGTGCGGTGCCAGGGGGAAATACAAAGGTGTGCTCGAGCGCTGTATCGTCGTCGCCTAGGCGCCATCCCGCTATGGATACGAGCGCTTCGCCGGCGTTGTAAATCTCGAGGAACTCATCCTCGTAGGGATGATGCGTTCCATCGCCGTTGGTATCGCTTGGTGGGTCGGCCAGGATTTGTCGCACGTAGATGCTCGGATAGGTATCGTTTCTAGTGGCCTGCAGCATTTCGCTCGCATCCTTTTTAACCGGAATGTCCAAAGGCGATGTACCGGGAGAGAATGGCCGCGTCGTGCGCGAGGTGTGGTTGACGAGTTGCCCTCCGGTTTGGCGCATCAGCGATTGGTCCTGTGGCCAGGGATTTCCGCTTATGCGATCAATGGTATCGCCTCTGGCATTGATTAATAGCACGGTGTCGTCTCCGTTACTCAGGCCGTTGCCAATGCGTCCATCGTCGACAAACACCGGGCCCTGCGTCGCCTTAGGTGCACCGCCGCCAAAGAGGACGATATATGCGCCGGATTCGATGCGCGTATTGGGTGGAAAGACAAAGGCGCGTTCGCAGGGGACATCGTCGTCGGTCAGACACCAGCCGTCGAGGCGAACGGAGTCGAGACCGGCGTTAAATAACTCGACAAACTCGTCTTCATACGTGTGGCGCTGTCCGTCGCCATTGGCATCGCCTGCCAGTCCGGCCGGAGGATCGGCCAGCACCTCGCTGATATACACGTCGGCGGCGCGGGCAGGGAGCGGCAGTGCGCAGAAGAGGAGGAGAGCCCATGGGATGGAATGTAGTAAGCGTGAGCACATGACAGCGGCTATGGCAAAAGCCATTCCACGCGGTAATAAATGAGCTAATTAGTCGTTATACAACGACTTGCGTCGGTAAGCTGGTATGGTCGTCGTGCGCGCATCCGTTTCCCCTATGCCGCGACGCCGTAACGGGGTCTACACGTTGATTGCAGATCGTTTGCGGTCGAGTATATTCGCGCTATCGCTCGTCGCTTCCGCTAGGAGTCTCTATGCGCCACATGCTCCTCCTGCTCATCCTCGTATGGTATTCGCTTCCCGCTGCGGCGCAGATCGCATTTTCCGAGCGCGCTGATCAAGCTGGCGTGGCCGATGGCGGCGTCGCTAATGGAGCTGCTTTCGGTGATTACAACGGCGACGGTTATCCCGATCTATTTGTTGGCAGACTAGAAGTGGGCGGCAGTTCGCTGCTCTATGCCAATCGCGGCGATGGACAGTTTGTCGATCACAGTGCGATGATCGGCTCGCTCGGCAGGTCGATGGGTGGCGTGTTCGTCGACTACGATGGCGATGGCGATCAAGATCTCTACGCGGTGCGATTTAACGAACCCAATGTGTTGCTAAACAACGAGGCCGGACAGCTGATTCCGCTGCCAGACGACGCGCTAGCGGTTGGGCATCCAGGGGCGACCTCTGCCGTCTTTGCCGACTTTAACGGCGACGGTGCGCTCGATCTGTATTCGACGCATCGCTTCAGCAGTGCAAATCAATACATATCGGACGTAGCGGGAGGTCGACTGATTGACGTCAGCGACGAGCAGAGCGCGCTGCGCGCCGGCCAAGAGACGTTTGCCGCGGTCGCTTTTGACTACGACGGCGACGGCGATCAGGACATATACGCGGCGAATTTCGGCTTTGTCGACCTGTTGCATCGAAACGACGGGCGCGGTGCATTCGAGCAGGTAGCGGATAGGGCGGGCTTGCGCGAAAGCGGCTTTAGCGTAGCCGGTTTGCCCG
Source organism: Gemmatimonadota bacterium (assembly GCA_038119905.1). Lineage (GTDB taxonomy): Bacteria > Latescibacterota > UBA2968 > UBA8231 > UBA8231. The sequence goes on from JAYOKQ010000070.1 coordinate 7,606, forward strand.
CCGATTACGACGGCGACGGCGATTTTGACCTCTACATCGTCCGGGCCAACCTACAGGAAAATGTCCTGTGGGAGAACCTAGGCGAAGGGCAATTCGAACGGCATCGGGTGGGAGCGGAGGGGGCTAAGAGCAGCGCTGGCGGTATAGCGTGCGACTTTGATTTAGACGGCGATATAGACATTTTGGTTTCGAATTTGGGCGGGGTCGATGTATATGCCAACCGCGGCGACGGTCATTTTGACGATGTGTCGTCGTTGGCGGTGCCCTCTTCTATGCAGTTCGAAGCGCTCACTGCCGGCGTCGCTGCGGCCGACTACGATGCCGATGGCGATGTCGACGTGTTCCTAAGCGGCGTGCGTGGGGCCGATGCGCTGCTGCGGAACGAGGCGGCTCCTGCTTCTTGGCTAGCGCTGCGGCTGCCGGCCGGTAGCGAGGGGGCCCAGGTAGAGGTTTTCGATGGAACGAAGCGTCAGCTGCGACAGCTGCGGGTAGATACGCAGCTTGGTAGTGCATCTACGGGGATGCTTCACTATGGCGTATTAGCCGGTGCTGTGATCGATGTAGACATAGCTTGGCCCTCCGGTCAGCGCTACACGTTTAGGGACGTGCCGTCCGGGCAAACTTTCTCCATTGAGCGACCACTGCTCGATCGCGACCTAGCTATTGTTGGGGTGCGCGCTCCGTCGCGCATGCCGATCTGGGGGCCGCTGCGTCCTCGAGTGGAAGTTGCCAACAGGGGGATAGACTCTGCGCTGGGACAGGTGCTGCGTCTGCAGGTGAGCTTGGCTGGAGCGTTGGTCTACGACGAACAGCAGCCGCTGCCCGATATGTCTTCAGGCGCGCGCAAAGAATATGTATTCCCTGAATTCGTGCCGCTCTCAGCGGGCGATTATCGCTTTGCATTCTCGTTAGAGGGGGCAGACGATGCGCCGGCCAACAATCGCTGGGAACGCCTGGTACACTGGCATCCCTTTGTCGAAGTGGCCGAGGAGATGGCCGTCGACGACGCGGGAGCCGGATGGGCTGCGGCCATGGCCGATAGCGACGGCGACGGCGATATCGATCTCTACGTGTCCAACGGTGGTTCGTTCGGTGCGGGTGATAATGCGTTTTACCGCAATGACGGCGACCGCTTTGTCAATGTGACAGAGCTAAATGGAACGGCTGATGGGGGAAATGGAACGGGCGTCGTCTTTGCCGATTTTAACGGCGATGGCCACGAAGACCTATTTCTCGCTAAGGGGGGATTCTTGCCGCCGGGTGAGCCGGATCGGTTGCTGCTGAACAACGGTGATGGCACGTTTGTCGATCGCAGCGAAGCGGCTGGATTGAGCGAAGCCCAAGCCAGCTATGCGGTGGCAGTAGGCGATTACGATGCCGATGGTGCACTCGACCTATACGTGTCTAAGTTCCGCGGTCAGTATAACGCGCTATATCACAACGTCGGTGGTGCGTTTGTCGACGAGCGCCGCCGTCGTCGGATTATTAGCTACCAGCGCTTTAGCGGAGGGGCTGCTGCGTTTGCCGATTTTGACGAAGACGGCGATACCGATCTCTATGCGAGCATTTTCGGTATGTACGACTTGTTCTATGCTGAAGTGGGCGATTCCGCCTACGTCGCAGCGCAGGTCGGCGACGAGGGCGATGCGGTGGGAGTGGCCATGGGCGACTACGATGCCGACGGGGACTTTGATCTGTATATAGTCAATCAGACCTGGCGCAGCGCGCTGTGGCGCAACGATGTGTCGGAGGGGCAATTTGTCGACGTGGCTAGCCAGAGCGGCGTCGAAAACCAAGGCGTGGGAACGGGCTGTGCATTTGGCGATTACGATAACGACGGCGATCTCGACTTGTTTGTAACCAATGCTAGGGGCGCAAATCGCGTTTACATGAACCGCGGCGACGGCACGTTTATCGACGTGGCCATTGCGTTGGGTATGGTCGATACGGTGCGCACGCGCTCCGTGCTGCTGAGCGACTACGACAACGACGGCGACCTAGATCCCTACGTGGTTAACGAACGGCATCCTAACCGACTCTACCGCAACGACGGCGGGACGGCCCACTGGCTTCAGGTGCGCTTAGCAGGTGAACAGAGCAACCGCAATGCGGTCGGCGCGCGCTTGACGCTGCACGCTGGTCCACGCGCCATATATCGGCAGGTCAACGGGACGGCGGGTATGTCGCAGAGCAGTCGCATCGTCCAATTCGGCTTGGGCCGTGCCGATCGCGTCGATTCGCTCGTGTTGCGCTGGCCCAATGGGCGCGTTCAGCGGCTTTTTCCACCGCTCGATCAACGCATTGCCGTGATAGAGGGAAACGAGCCGACGTCTATAGAAGAAGAGGCAAGCACCCCCCAAGGGCTGGAGTTGATGGCTAATTATCCCAATCCGTTTAACGCGGAAACGCGCATCCGCTTTGCTGTAGAGGAGCGCGGCTGGGTTCGATTGGTCGTATATAATGCACTGGGGCAGTCGGTGCGCGGCTTACTGGCAGACGAAATAGATGCTGGGGAATACGAACTGGCGTGGGATGGGCGCGACGATGGGGGTCAATCGCTTGCGAGTGGCGTATATTTTAGTCGGCTCTTTGTAGAAGGCCGCACGCGCAGTCGCCCCCTGCTGATGCTGCGTTAGGGTGCTACAGCGTACACGCACAACAAAAAAGCCCCCTGCTTAAAATAGGCAGGGGGCTTTTTCTTGATATACTTCCGTTAAAAACCGCCTATGAGTGAAATGCGGTGCACGTCGCCTAGTTCGGCATAGGATGAATAGGCGTAGTCGAGTCGGTAGTTTTTTGCCGCTAGCCCCGCGCCGGCGCTCAAGCCCATGGGCTCCTCGTCTGCGGATCCGGCCTGCTGCATGCTATAACCGGGGCGGAGGTAGAGTCCGTTGATCAGCTGGACTTCAAGGCCGAGCGACATATAGGGATCGCCGTCGTTGGGCAGGTTGAAGTCAGCTAATAGCAGCATGGGAATGGGCATATGGGCGGGACGATGCGAAATGCCAGCGCGCATGTGCACGGGCAGTGCGTCTTTAAACTCGCCCACATAAGAGCTGCGCACCGAACCCAAGTTACTAAGTGATGCGCCCAAGTGCATGCCCTGCAGCGGCCCCCGTACGAGCAGCCCGACGTCGAGCGCATAGGCGTCAGAGGAAAACTCGTCGATGTTTGAGTAGATGGCCTTGATACTGGCCCCCAGCGTCAGCCAATCTTGCCATACGGGCTGCGCTACGGAAAGAGACGCCGCCAGGTCGGCTGCCGAAAACGAGCCCAAGTCGAGTCCCTCTTCATCGGTGCGCTGCATCGTGCCATAGGTCACGTAGTTGGCGCTTAGAGACCATACGCGGCGTTGGCTCGGCAGAGCTACGCTGATAAAGCCCGCCTGCGAGTCGACGAGATAGCGGTTGAGCGACAGCGTAGCGGTGCGCTTGCTGATGCCCCACAGGCCGGCCGGATTCCACGCAGCGGCTTCTGGATCGGCCGTCGCAGTAGCATAGGCACCGCCTAGAGCTGTAGCGCGGGCGCCTACGCCAATTTTAAGAAAGTTAAAGCCCGTGGTGCCGGCGCTGGAGTTAATGGCATCCGCCGGCGATGTCGCGTATAGGACAAGGGCGACGAGCGCAGTGAGTAAACGCATGGGAACAATCTCCAGTTTGTTTGCAGACGCCCTTAGGCCGTCGTCTGTTCTAACGCATAGGCGGCGCGCAGCAAGACTTCCTCGCCCAGAACGGGGCCTAGGAGCTGTGCGCCGATGGGCAGGCCATCGCTCGAAGTGGCGAAAGGAACGGAAATACCAGGGATACCTGCTAGGTTCACCGAAACCGTATAAATGTCGTTTAAGTACATCTGCAGCGGGTCGTCCAACTGTTCGCCCAGCGGAAACGCCGTCGTCGGCGCTACCGGTGACAGCAGCACGTCGCATTGGGCAAAGGCCCGCTCGAAGTCTTGGCGAATCAGCGTGCGGACTTTCTGCGCTTTGAGGTAATAGGCGTCGTAATAGCCTGTGCTCAGCGCATAGGTGCCGAGCATAATACGCCGCTTCACCTCGGCGCCAAAGCCTTCGCTGCGCGACTGCAAATACATCTCTAATAAGTCTTTGCTCTCCTCGGCGCGTCGGCCAAACTTCACTCCGTCGTAGCGGGATAAATTGGCTGAGGCCTCGGCCATGGCAATCAGATAATAGGTGCCGATGCAGTATTCTGGGTGTCCGGCAACGGGCAGACTCACGTCGACCAATTCGGCGCCGGCTTCCTGCAGTGCCCGTGCTGCTCGATGGGTTGCGTCGGCTATTTCTCTGTCGAGTTGCTCGGGGAAATGCTCTTTAGCCAGGCCGATTTTAAGGCCGCGGACGTCGCCGGTCAGCTCGGCCGTGTAGTCGGGGACTGGTGCGTCTATCGAGGTAGAATCCCGCGGGTCATAGCCAGCCGTTGCACCGAGCAGGAGCGCCGCATCGCGCACGTCCTTGCTCATCGGGCCAATTTGATCGAGCGACGAAGCGTAGGCAATTAGGCCGTAGCGCGATATACGCCCATAGGTCGGCTTTAGCCCTACGACACCGCAGTAGCCGGCCGGTTGGCGCACGGAGCCACCGGTATCCGATCCCAGCGCCAAAATGGTCTCGTCGGCTGCGACGGCAGCAGCGGATCCGCCGCTGGATCCACCGGGTACGCGCGAAGGATCGCGTGGGTTGCGCACGGGCCCGAAGTGGGAGTTCTCGTTGGAGGATCCCATGGCAAACTCGTCCATATTGGTTTTGCCGATAAAGACCGTGCCGGCTGTGCGCAGGCGGGCTACGGAGGTGGCGTCGTATGGAGCAATGTAGTTTTCCAGAATGCGCGAGCCACAGGTCGTGCGCCCGCCGTGCACGCAGAGGACGTCTTTCAGAGCGATGGGAATACCGGCAAGGGGGCCGAGCGTTTCACCGGTGCTGCGACGCTGGTCTATTGCGTCGGCCTGCGCGAGAGCCCCTTCGGCGTCGACGCTAATAAATGCGTTAATCTCGGCGTCGATCTGGCCAATGCGATCAAGTGTGGCTTGGGTGATTTCCCGCGCAGTGATCTCGCCCTTCTGCATTTGGGCGGATAGTTGGTGGGCCGTTTCGTTGTTCAGCGCCATAGAGGAAGATTAGGCCTGATTTCCGGCGCTCTTTTCGGCGCTCTGCTGCGTGTCGCCCTCCGCACTGTCGGCCGCCGGAGCGTTCTGTGCGACAGATCCGGTTGCCGCTGCGGTTTCTATGGTGCTGCGCTGGGCGTTGGTTGGTGGTGCGTTGATGTCCATCTCATCCTGCACGTCGCGCATGGCCGTGCGGAACTCGCGGATGCCTTTGCCCAGGCCCTGCGCCATCTCGGGAATGCGCTTGGCGCCAAAGATGAGCAGGATAAGTACGAATATGATGAGTAGTTCCCAGTGGCCCATGCCAAACATGGTATAATTCCTCCTTGGTGCGTCTTAGTAGCTGTATTTGAAGTAGTACCAACCGACGAACATGCCCAGCATCGTAATGAGGTTAAAGCGCAGGGATAGTTCGAAGGAAAAATAAAGAATGATAATATTAAACATTTGAGGACCTACCGAGTAGGTCACGTACTGCAGGAGTGCTCGCTCTACGATTGTGTCGGGCCCAGCGATAAAGCTGAGCACGACGCGCAGCGCTTCGCCGAGTATATTGGCTCCGAGCGTGCCGGTAAAAAGAATGAGAACGAGGTGGCTGACCGGTTTGTCGCGCAGCATGAAACCCTAGGCGTGTTGAGTGACTTCATCGCTGAAGAGACCGACGACCCAACGGTAGATTCCGGACGCGATGTAGATAATGGTCATAGGAAAGAAATACTCGCTCTTATAGACGATCAGCGCGATGGCGACGACAAAAAAGAGCTGCTTAAATCGGTCGCCAAATGACGTGCCGCGGAAGTTGGGCACGGAGTCGTAGTCGAGGCGGCTCACCATTAGGAAGGCTAGAAAAAGAGCCAGCAGCGCCGCTGCATTCGTCGTATAGGTCATGGGCCAGGCGTGGGCAAAGGCGTTTTCGAAAACGGTAAACTGAGTCAGGCAAATGGCTGCCGTGGGAATGGGTAGGCCGAGGTAATAGTCTTCATCTTTTTCGTCGTTGAGGCTGATGGTGTTAAAGCGAGCTAAACGCACGGCCCCACACAGCAGAAACGCAAACGCCAGTGCCAGTCCCCAGCCAGAGCTGAGATAGCCTTGGTAGATGATGACGGCCGGAACAAAGCCAAAGGTGCATACGTCGACGATCGAATCAAACTGGATTCCGAACAAAGAATCCTTGCCGATGACCCGCGCAATCTTGCCGTCCATCTTGTCGAGGACGGCGCCGAGAAAGACGAGCCAAGCGGCCGGTACATAGCTGCCTTTAAATGCGTAGTGCAGGGCTAAAAAGCCGCAGAGCAGGTTACCTGCGGTAAATAGCTGCGGTATTATGGCTCGCATGCGTAGCTCCAATATGGGGTGTGGCCATTACCAGCGCTGTCTATAGCGCGGCCATTCTTCTAGGCGCATGGTCAGTTCGATCTGCTCACCATAGCGCACGATGCGCAAAATACACTCTTCATCGACGCGGAGACCGCGCAGCACGCCGAGGGCGTCTTCACCGCTGCGCATTTTCTCGCCGTTGATGGCGACGATGACGTCGCCGCTTTCCAATCCTGCTACGTCGGCCGGGCTGTCGACGGCTATTTTGACGACGAGGGCACCTTCGACCGAAGCAAGCGACAAATAGTCTGCCAGTCGCCGCGAGATATTCTTTAGGGCGATGATGCCACTCCAAGCTCGTCGGACCTGGCCGTGTTGCTGCACCTCGTCGAGAAAGTTGCGCGCCGTGCTGATGGGTATGGCAAAACCGATGCCAATCGATCCAATGCTATAGTCGCCTCCGGTATAGATAAAGCTATTGATTCCAATAACTTCGCCGTCGGCATTCACTAGCGGGCCACCGCTGTTTCCCGGGTTGATAGCTGCATCGGTCTGAATCATATCCCGGTAGTAATGCTCGCCCTGTGGCTGTGGAAAATCGCGATCTAAAGCGCTGATGACGCCTATGCTGACCGTTGGTCCCAAGTCAAAGGGATTGCCTATGGCGATTGCCCACTCGCCAACCAAAATATCGTTTGAATCACCTAGGGGCGCAACCGGCAGGTCGTTTGCGTCGACCTTGAGCACGGCCAGATCTGAGCCAATATCCGAGGCGATGTAGCGCGCCTCTAATGTGCGGCCGTCTGGCTCAGGCAGAGACACCGTGATGCGCCGCTCCTGTTGGGTTTCCCCGCCGACTACGTGGTCGTTGGTTAGGATATAGCCATCCGAATTGATGATGAGCCCAGATCCCGTTGAGGGGCGTTCGCGGTCTTCGGGCACGACGTAGTAAAAGGGAGAGAAAAAATCCCAAAACGGATCGCGCAGTCGGTAGGGGCGCAGCGAGCGCACGCGCGTTGTCACGTGCACGCTGACTACGGCAGGCTGCACGTTCTCTACCGCACTGACGACGGCCGTGCGGCGCGAATCCGAGATCGCGTCGGCTGAGGCCAGCCCGGCCAGCAGAGTTAATATGCATGTGTAGGCGAGCGTTTTCAGGGCAATTCTCAACCGTTCATTAATGGAGCATACTAAATAGTGAAGTAGGTAGGCAAAATCAACCGCTACGAATCATATTCTACCCACAGTAAATGCAGGCCACAGGCTGGCGCGGTGCGGCCCGCTTGCGCGCGACGACCGTCCTGTAACAGGCGGGCTAAGTCGTCAGCGGGTCGTTTGTCTAGTCCTATCTCTACCATAGTGCCGACTAGAATGCGCACCATGTGCCGCAAAAAGCGGTTACCCTCGATCTCAAAAACGAGTTCGCGTCCTTCGCGGTGCCAGCCTGCTGCATAAATCGTGCAGGAGAGGTCTTCGGGCACTGGATCTTGCTTGCAGAATGCCCCGAAGGAATGGGTCCCGATAAGCGCAGCAGAGGACGCTTGCATCTGGTCTGCGTTGAGTTCGGTCATATACGACCATGTATAGCGGCGCTGGACGGCATTTTTACCGGGGTGAATCCGGTAGCGATAGCGCTTGCGCTTGGCGCTGTAACGCGCGTGGAAATCGGGTGAAACATCCCGCACGTCGTGTATGCATATGTCGTCGGGCAGCAGGCCGTTGAGTCCGCGCTTTAGGCGGTCTGGCGGCAGCTGGGTCTGCGTGTGAAAGTGGGCCACTTGGCCGAGGGCATGCGTGCCGGCATCGGTGCGTCCGGAACCGGTGGGAATGACCTCTTCGCGCAAAAGAACGCCTAAAGCACGCGCCAGTTCCCCCTGCACGGTGCGTCCTTGAGCCTGGATTTGCCAGCCGACGAAATCGCTGCCGTCGTACTCGATGAGTAGGCGAATCGCCCGCATTATCCGATCCAATAAATGACTGTAATCGCACAGCCGGCGGCCGCCAGAGCCATGAGGTCACTTCCGCCGAGTCGGAGCTGTTGGTAGTGGGTGCGCGGTGCACCTGGCTGGTAGCAGCGGCTCTCCATGGCCAATGCCAGGCGGTCGGCGCGCTCAAAGGCGGCAACGAAAAGGGGAATCAGCAGGGGCAGCAGGCTGCGCGCACGTCGTATGGGATTACCGCTGAAGTCGGCGCCGCGTGCGACCTGTGCTTTGCGCAGTCGCTCGGCTTCATCGACTAGTACCGGGATAAACCGCAGGGCAATCGAAATCATGAGCGCCAGTTCGGCTACGGGAATGCCTATGCGCTTTACCGGGGAAAATAGGCGCTCTAAGCCGGCTGTTAGCTGCGTAGGTGACGTGGTCAGCGTCATCAGCGCTGCGGCGACGACGGCTGTCGCCAGGCGCAAACAGAAAAAGGCGCCTCTATACAGCCCCTCGCTGCTGACAGACCAGTGTGTAAGGGGCATTGACCACAGAGAGGGGCCCGGGGTCAAAAAGGCGTGCAGGCCAAAGGTGAACGTGAAGAGCCAAACAAAGGCGCGAAGGTTGGCCAGCACCATGCGTGCGGGCAACTGCGAGAGAATTGCTGTAAGGGCCAATAGAGCGGCAAATACAAAGAGCGCCGCGACGTGTTGGGACGATAGCGCTGCGATCATCAGCGCTATCGTCCCAACGAATTTGGTGCGTGGGTCCAAGCGGTGTATAGGCGAGTCAAGCTCGACGTATCGCCCGAGTGTAATATCCTGCAGAGCGGGCATTGCCTAGCGGAGAAATTGCGTGCTGAAAGCGCCTGCGGCACCGCCGCTGGATTCAATGAGGCCCGCATCGACCATTTGCCGGTGTAACTCGCTCCACCGTTCACTGCTCATGTGCCCGAGTCCTCGTTCGCTGGCGATCGGATCGAGGACGAGCGACTGGGATGCCTCTACGCCGTAGCCTAGGATGTCCATTCCCATTTCCGGGTTGAGCGAGTTGATGTGTCGGTTGGTTTCTTCCCCGTCGCGCAGGTAGTGCGACCAGCCCTCAATACTGGCTTCCACAAGAGCTTGCACGATATCGGTGCGCTGTGCAATGGTTTCTTCGGTGGCTATGAGCACGCTGGCGTACGGGTTGAAGCCGATATCGGCGACCAGCAGCGCGCGTGGATCGCCACCTTGCTGACGTGCGACAAAAGGTTCACTAAAGACGTAGCCTTGTTGGGCAAAGTTGGGATTGGCCAAAAACTGGCTGACGTTGCCCGGATAAGGCACGATATTGACGCCTTCAAGCGGGTATTTCCAGCGCAGATAGTGTGAGAAGGCCGGACGCTGTGACATGGCTAGGGTGATATTGCGAATCTGTTCGATGTGTTCGATACCGGATGATTCGTGGACCATGATGCAGCGCGGGTTGATCTGGTAGGGGGCCATAAGTGCGACAACGGGCGCCTGCTGCGCGCGCGCATAGAGCACGTCGTCGGCATTGGTCACGCCAAATTCTACGGCACCGGTTGCCACGCGCTGGATGACTGGTGCATCGGGGCCGCCGCCGAGGATTTCGACCTCGAGGTTGCGGGCGGCGTAGTAGCCGTGCACTTGGGCCGCATAAAAGCCGCCGTGTTCTGCTTCGGGAAACCAGTTCAGCGCTAGTCGCACCCGCGTTTTGCCGGTTTCAGATGGTGGGGGCGTCTCGCTGCCGCCGCATGCGACCAGCAGCAGCGCGCAGAGAAGGTAGTATAAGTTGGTCATGGTTCGTGCCTTTCCGTTAGGGGGCAAGATGTTGCGATGCGTGTACACTCTATGCGCCGCCCCAGCGGCGCAGCAGTCGATTGCTCGCTAGGCCAACGGCGCTGAATATGGCTAAGCCCAGCAGGGTACAAAAGAGAATACAGGCGAATAGATAGTCGGTTTTAGCCTGTCCGCTCGTTTGGATAATCAGGTATCCTAGTCCAAAGTCGTCGGTGCCGTAGCCGGCAAAAAATTCGCCGACAATAGCACCTATAACCGAAAGGCCGCTGGAAATGCGCGCACCGGTCAGCATGTTGGGGACGGCATTGGGCACGCGCAGCTTGAATAGGACGTGCCAACGACTGGCGTTGTTCATGGCAAACAGGTCGAGCAGGCGCGGATCAACCTGCGTCAGGCCGGCGGTAGTATTGGCAATAATTGGGAAGAGCGAAATGATAAACGACACGGCGACAACCCCCTGTAGCCCGTAGCCAATCCACAGGACGATCAGCGGAGCAATGGCGACAATGGGGACCGTTTGCAAAAAGATGGCGTACGGGTAGAGACCGCGCTCTATAATGCGGGACTGCGAAAAGAGCAGTGCCACGGCAAAGCCGAAGGCAAAACTGAGGGCGAAGCCGCTCAGGGCTCCCATAGCGGTTAGCAGCGCGGCATCTATAAGACGATCGGCGTGCGCGGACACCGCGTCGGCCACGCGCGGCGGACCGGGCAGCAAATAGGGTGGTACGTCGAACAGCTCTACGATGGCGTGCCATCCCAAGATGAAGACGGTGAAGAAGAACAGGGGTGGACCGATCTGTTTGAGCAGTGTGTGTGCGTTCACGAGTGAGCCCTCCCCAATTCTTCAGAAATTTCTCGCGCTAGTTCGGCAAAGTGTGGTTGGTGGCGCAAGCCGGGATCGCGTGGATGTTCGAACGGAATGGGTATATCGGCGACGATACGCCCCGGACGAGCGCTCATAACAAAGACGCGGTCGGCTAAGAACGCCGCCTCATACACGTTGTGCGTGATGAAAAGACCGGTCCACTGGTCGCGCTCCCAAAGGCGCAGAAGCTCCTCGTTGAGGCGTTGGCGCGTAATTTCGTCGAGGGCGCCAAATGGTTCGTCCAAGAGCAGGAGGCCCGGTTGGGTAACTAGCGCACGTGCAATGGATACGCGCATGCGCATACCGCCGGATAGCTGCGACGGTAGGGCGTCGGCGAACTCGCTGAGACCGACGGTAGCCAGCACTTCGTCAATGCGCGCACTATCGCTCTGCTGGCGCAGTTCCAAGGGCAGGGCTACGTTGCGGCGCACGCTGCGCCACGGCAGCAGCGTGGCCTCTTGGAATACATAGGCCAAGTCGCCGCGCCGCCGCCGCGCCTGCAGGGGGGGCTCGCCGTCGACCGATAGCTGACCTGCCGTGTGTTCATCGAGGCCCGCAACCAGCCGCAAAAAAGTGGATTTACCGCATCCAGAAGGTCCGACAATGGCGGCAAATTGACCGCGCTCGATAGTTAGATCGACGTCTTTGAGGGCCTCTACGCCTCCGGAAAATTTTTTGCCTACGCCTGAGGCGATGACGATGGGATCATTCATGTGTAATGCGTCCGTTCGCATGACGATGCGCGGCGCACTCGCCGCGCACAGAGTGCACTATATGTCCGTTGAGAAATGGCTGAGTCGCATCGACTAAGAAGGGAATTCCTTGGCCCGATACCGCGTGAGCAAGTGAAAGAAATCGCGTCAATGTGGCCCGTATGAAAAGAAGATGTAAGCATTCCATATAACGAGTAAGGCTAGGCCGACTAAACGCTAGGCACGTGGGTGATACGTTTTATGCACGTCGCGAATGTGCGTGCTGTCGACATGTGTGTAAATCTGCGTCGTCGAAATATCGGCATGGCCGAGCAGTTCCTGGACGTCGCGTAGGTTGGCTCCGCCTTCTAATAAATGAGTGGCAAACGAATGGCGCAGCGTGTGGGGGCTAACTTCTTTGTCGATCTTGGCCCGCTCTGCGGCTTGCTTGATGGTTTTCCATATACTCATACGCGAAAGAGGTCCACCTTGAGCATTGAGAAAAAGATGGTCTCCGGACGGCGGACGGACGTGGTGAGGACGGCCGCTGCGTAGGTAGAGACGCAGTGCGCGAATTGCTTGGCCTCCTATGGGAACCAAGCGCGCATGCGGGCCGCCGATGCGCACTAGGTGTTCGTCTAGTCGGAGAGATCCCTCGCGCAATTCAGTCAGTTCGGATACGCGCATACCCGTGGCGTAGAGCAGTTCGAGCAGAGCGCGTTCACGCATGCCCAGCGGATCGGAGATGTCCGGCACCTCCATTAGCGCCGTTACTTCTTCGGCGGTGAGCACGTCGGGCAGTTTGCGCTCAATTTTGGGCGGCTCCAAGATCTCACTGGGGTTGTGTTGGCAGATGCCTTTGATCAGCAGATACTGATGTAGGCGCTTCATAGAGGTTAGGTTACGTGCTAACGTAGCCGGGCTGAGGCCAGCGCCGTGTAGGTCGCGCAGCACGCGTGCCGTGTGCTCCTGCTGGATGGCTTCGGGGTGGTCAATGTGCATGTCGGCTAGCTTGCGCAGATAGCGTCCGAGGTCGCGGCGATAGGCATCTAGGGTGTTGGCTGACAGCCCCTTGTCTTGCTCCATAGAAAGCAAAAAAGCATCGAGAACGCGCTGGAGTGAGTCGGGTAGGGGGTCGGAGCGCAGGGCGGGTCTAGGCATGGTCAGATACTGTATCCTCTTGCGCGGCGGGTTCCAAATAGCGCTTGATTTCTTCGGCCAGTTGCAGGCTGAAGCCAGGAACTGCGGCAATGTCTTCAACAGAAGCGGCGCGTATGCGCTGCACGGAGCCAAAGAGCTGTAAGAGCGCGTTGCGCCGTTTGGGGCCCACGCCTGGAATATCGTCTAGGCTAGAGGTGAGCGTGCGCTTGCCGCGCTGCTCGCGGTGGTTTTTCAGCGCAAAGCGATGGGCTTCGTCGCGCAGCATCTGCAGCAGGCGCAGCGAAGCAGACGTCTTGGGCAGTAGGATGGGAGCGGTTTGACCTGGCAGAAAAATCTCTTCTAGGCGTTTGGCTAAACCCAGTACGGGTTGGTGTTCGGCGCCCACTTCGCGCAAGGCTTGTACCGCGCTCGACAGCTGGCCTTTGCCCCCGTCGATCAAGAGTAGATCGGGTAGATCCTCACCGCGCTCTAGTAGTCCGCTAAAACGCCGCGTCACAACCTGGTGTATCGAGGCAAAATCGTTGGGGCCTTCCAGATCGCGGATCTTGAAAAAGCGGTACTGGCTGCGCTTGGCTTGGCCGTCGACAAAGCTTACCAAAGACCCTACTGAGTCAGTGCCCTGGAAATTGGAGATGTCTATACCCTCAATGCGGCGCGGCAGCATCTGAAGGTTGAGATCGCGCTGCAGGGCGTATACCGACTGCGGCACGCGATCGCGTTTCATCTCTCGTTTCAGTTGCCGCTCTTTTAGCATTTGCTGTGCATTTTTTTCTGCCATGTCCATCATGCGGGCCTTGGTGCCTCGCTGTGGAGCAAAGAGCTCAACTTTTGCGTCCATTCGCTCGCTGAGCCAAGCGCCGATGTCTGCGGCGTCCTCGGGTAAAACGGGCAGGTGGATTTCACTCGGGATGAAATCGTTTTGCAGGTAAAATTGGCGAGTAAAGGCGGAGATGATTTCTTCGTCGGTAGAGTCCATTATGCCGCCGAGAAAGTGGTGTTTCTTGCCCAATAAGCGCCCTTCGCGGACCTCCAGCACGCTGCAGCAGGCTTCATCGTCGCTGCGTGCAATAGCCAATATGTCGCGGTCGACGGGACCATCCATTACCACCTTCTGGCGCGCGCGCATTGACTCGAGTGCTTGGAGTTGGTCGCGGTAGCGCGCCGCCTTTTCAAATTGCAGAGCCTCGGAAGCCGTTTCCATGCGTTCGCGAATGAGCTTCAATACTTCGGAATTGCGTCCGCGCAAAAAGCGCACGGCGTTGTCGACGGTCCGCTTGTATTCGGCCTCATCGACTTTCTGTTCACACGGGCCTTCGCAGCGCTTTATATGGTACTCCAGGCACAGTCGGACGCCCTGCGAAGGCAGGTTGAAATCACAGCTGCGAACGGGAAAGATCTTGCGCAGCATATCCAATGTGGTGTGCATCGCACGCACATTGCTGTAGGGACCCAAATAACGAGATCCGTCGCGCACGACGTGCCGCGTGGCAAAAATGCGCGGAAATGGCTCGTTTGTTATGCGGATAAAGGGATATTTTTTATCGTCTTTGAGTTGGATGTTGTAGCGAGGTTTATGGGCGCGAATCTGCGTTGCTTCGAGGATGAGTGCTTCCTGTTCGGTTGCTGTGACGATGCAGTCGAGATCGGCTATATTGCGCACGAGTGCCTTGAACTGGCGGCGGCCGTCGTAGCCTGCTTCTTGGAAGTAGGATCGAACGCGACTGCGCAAGTTCTTGGCTTTGCCTATGTAGATGATTTCGCCGTCTTTGCGCTTCATTAGATAGATGCCCGGTTCAGTGGGCAGAGCCTCTAACTTGGAGCGCAATTCATCGGACATATTGCCACGCATATATTATGTCAACCTGTTAGATTTGCTGAGGATACACCTTCTGGGACACCATGTCAAGTTGTCGAATAAGAGCTAGGTTGAACTTGTCATTTTGCTCTTAAAATTGTAGCGTTATCTACGGGGTTGATCTGGTCCTAAGGAGGCCGGTATGTGATCCCAATCACAACAATATGCTGCGTTGGACTGTGTCATCTCTGAAGATGATATCATAAACGATGAGGATTGATTATGTCCCGTGTAAAAGGCGCATTGGTCGCTGTCGTATTCACATTTTCTTCACTAACCCTACCTATGGAAAGTGTCTGGGGGCAGGATCCACCCCCTCCTGGTGACGGTACGCAGCCTCCTCCGGGAGATGTGACGCAGCCTCCTCCGGGAG
>JAYOKQ010000071.1:0-9508 GCA_038119905.1 Gemmatimonadota bacterium
GGCTTTCGCGTCGCCGCTTTTGTACTCTTTCTGGAGATCTTTGGCCAGTTTCCTGAGCTGCTCAAGGTTAGGCCGCAAAGGTAGGTTCTTCGCCATTGTACAACCTCGTTTCAGGATAACGTCTTCCAATACGCCTCAAAGAATAAACAGCAATTGCGACGCGACAGGCCGAAGGTGATGTAGCACAAACCGGGAAGAATTTTTTGCACGCCTGTGAAATGGACAACAAGGCAGTGTAAGCGGCCCGCATACAAATAAAAACAGCGCGCAACGCTCTATCGCGCCCGCGCCGTTTTTATCTCTTGTCCGTCACTGTTTAGTAGTAGGGATTTTCCCCGGCTCCGTGATCGGTCACGTCGACGACTTCTTCGACTTCGGGCACGCCTTCTTTGATCATGCGCACCACGCCGTCTCGCAGCGTAACGCTGGCCATACCGCAGCCCTGACAGCCGCCGCCCAGCTGCACGTACACGGTATGCTCTTTGACATCCACTAGGTTTACCATACCGCCGTGTGCAGCAACGCCGGGATTAATCTGTTTTTCGATCACCTCGTGCACGCGCTGGGCTAGGTCGCCCTCTAAATGAGTGGGCAGTTTGCGCGGGCGCTCAATCTTGAACCCGCTGCCCATCAGTCCGTCGACGTAGTCAACGGTGGCCTCTTCGAGCAGGCCGACGCTGTCTGGATCCATAAATACTTCAAAGCCATCAAAAGCAACCCGCTCGTCCGATGCCTCTATCTGTTCTTCAGATACAAAAGCCAGTTTATAGTCGACCTTGAGTGGTGACTCCGACCGCGCTCCAATGCGCAGTCCCTTAATCGGCCGCTCGTTTTGAGCGACTAACTCGGCGATTTTCTTTTCCGCTGCTTCCGTTATCGTGATCATTATATACCTTTCGCACAAACGATCCAACGTATTTAAGCAAATGTACGCGCAGTGCCTACACGGTCAACCCGGTCGCATGTATTCGCCCAATATGTGGTTCATTTGAGAGACGCTCGGCGACCCGATATATTACCTCCTGCCAGTTACAAAACGAAATAGAAACATTGAGAAAGGGACACCATGGAAAAGTTTGCACCGCTCAACATGAGCCCAGAGGAACTCGTCGAATACACGCCCGAATGGCAGGGAGAACGCTTTGCAGACGGACGCCCCAAGGTACCCGACGCCATTGTCGAGCGCATGCGACAGGTGACCATTACACAGGCTTGGGGCGTGGTGCGCGGCGATGGTTATGAACATCAGTTCGAAGGTGACTGGCAGTGCACCCACCCCGGCGGCACGCTGTGCGGGCGCGCCGTAACGGCTATGTATATGCCCCGCCGTCCCGTAATGCGTCGCATCATGGAAGAAAAGGGCGAACGCACGGGCCAGGTCGGCGACCAAATCTCTTGGCCTATTGACGCACTCGTGCAGGGCGATGTCTACGTGGCCGACGTCTTCGGTAAAATTGCCCAAGGTCCCGTAATCGGCGACAACCTGGCCACCGCGATCTACGCCAACTCGGGTAACGGCGTCGTACACGATGCGGCCGTACGCGATCTAGAGGGCATCGAGGAATTGGAGGGATTTACTAGCTTTGTGCGCGGCTGGGATCCCTCTTTTGCATCGCCGACGATTATGCTGTCCGGCATGAACTGCCCGGTGCGCATCGGCCGCGCTACGTGCATGCCGGGTGATATTGTGCTGGGCAAGCGCGAGGGCGTCATCTTCATCCCGCCCCATCTGGCCGAAAAGGTTGTCATGACGTCCGAGGTTATTCGCCTGCGCGATATGTTTGGCAAGCTACGCCTCAACGAAGGTACCTACACGCCCGGCCAAATCGACCGGCGCTGGTCCGACGACATAGAGACCGATTTTTCGCGCTGGCTTGAAAACCATATAGACGAACTGCCGGTGCCCAAAGACGCCATTCAAGAGCTGCTTAAAAATCGCACGTGGTAGCCGCCGATTCGTCCATGCGACTCGTCGTATCTAGCGCAGAACAGGCGGCCGGCGCGCTGCAAGAAACTTCGCTACAGCAGGCCCTGTGCCTACTGCGCGACCTAGGGTTTGTCATCGTTGAAAACGCCGTGCCGCACGAAGCTATTGATCCGGTGCGCGCAGCATACCTGGCTTCCTGTCAGTGCGGCAAACCCCTAAAGAGTCCTCCATTGGATCTGCCTTTTGTCGACCATCGCCTAGTGGCCAATGCGTTTGCCCTACAAATCATGCGCGCAGCATTGGGCGAAAAGATTGCCTGGGGGCTCTATTACATTCACGCCGTGCCGCCGCAGTCCGGACGCGAGGCACCCCCACATCGCGACGGCAATCCCCTCTTTCCCGAACTGCCTTTTGCCCTGCCCGTATCGGGTCTCTCCGTCGACATACCGTTGGGCGATTTTACCGAGGCCAACGGCGCCACGCGCCTGTGGCCAGGGACTCACGTGCTCGTCGACACGCCGCCTTCAGACGTCGGCCGCCTCGATGAGCGCAGTCGAGCCCTGCGCGCAGTGCGCATGACCATGCCCGTCGGCGCACTGTGTCTGCGCGATATGCGGCTTTGGCACGGCGCCATGCCCAATGCCACCGATGCAACGCGCGCCATGGTCTCGTTGGGCTACACGCGCGTTTTTCCGCACGCGCACGAACGCCTACCCCTGCCCACCGAGCATAAACAGAGCTGGCCCGAAGCGACACGGCGCGTGCTCAAAACCGGCTATATAGTTCCATAAAAAATGCCGCGCCGATGGAGGAGATACATACTCCATCGGCGCGGCACTCTGCTTGGTAGCGGTCTGTTCCGGAGTGATTTCCAGCGCGGATGCCGGATTTCAACCTGTCTCCCTTATGGGCCAATAGGTCGCTTTGCGCATTCCATTAAGTTGGAGCGACGCTATACGACAGGACGGCCCCCGAACAGACCGTTATAGGGAATATATACTCGAAGCGTCCGTTGACTACCCGAACAAATGCTGTGTGCTTATTTATTTTTAGCTCGGCCGAAGAGAACCGTCTTTGGCTTTAAGAGCGTTTCTTGCGGAAAAGCCGCAGCGGGCGATCACGCATAAATAGATTGAGCGGAAACCAGACCAGCGCGTGAACAATCTTAAGCGCGATGAGCAGTGCGTTTTTCACAGAACGGCCTTTAGTCGACAGTGAACTACGTTAAAACAGCTGGCGCGTCACGGCCGCCATATACTCGGGCGCATCGTCGTGGCGAAACAGAAAGCGCACGAGGCCCTGCTGATCAATGAGATAGGTATAGGTTGAATGGTCGGCAAAATACGCGTCCTGTCCATCCCGCTTGTTCAGATCGTAGTGGCCACCGTACTGGCGCACCACCGCGTCGATTTCTTCCCTGGTCCCCGTCAGACCGAGCGCGTCAACCTGAAAGTACGCCAAATATTCGCTCAGCTTTTCCTGCGTGTCGCGTTCGGGATCCACCGTAATAAAAATGGTCTGCAGCGCCTGCGGATCGAGGTCCAACAGCTCGTAGACGCGCGTCATTTTTGACAGAGTGACCGGACAAATATCAGGGCAGTAGGTATAGCCGAAAAACAGCATGGCTGGTCGACCGCTAATCTGCTCTAGGCTAAAAGGAACCCCCCGCTGATCACGCAGGGTGAACGCACCGCCAATGCCGCCGTAGTCCCTGAGCGGCGGCACGTCCTTTGGCAACACGACCGGCGGAGCCGACTGCGGGCCCGCTTCAGTCGTTGGCTCTTGCGGAGCACAGGCCAGCAGCGCACACGCCGCCAGGCTACGCAGCACGCCCGCGGCAGACCGCACGGCGGATGCAGTACGTGCGACCATTGCCTATAGTCCCCTGCGCACCGGAGCGCGCAGCGTCTGCTCGGTGCCGTCGGCAAAGCGCAGCGTGAGCTCGACCTGATCGCCGGCGCGCGGCGGATCGTCCATCCCCATCAGCATGAGGTGAAGACCGCCCGACTGCAGCTGGACATCTTGTCCCACCGGAAGCTCGATGCGCTCGATCTGGCGCATCCGCATCGTGCCGCCTTCGTGTGTCATGGAATGCATTTCTACGCGCTCGGCTGCCGACGCCTCCGCGCCGACGAGCGCAGAGGCCCTGTCGGACTCGTTGGTCAGCGTCATATAGGCAGCGGCAATGGGATGCCCGCCGGGCGGCTCGCGCACCCATGCATCGCGCACGGCCACCGGCGCACTATTCGGCCCACTACAGGCTACCCATAGCAAACAGACGAACCCGCTCCACAGCACCTTGCCCCCTTTCACATCAAGCTCCGGGCGGCATGACCAGATATTCGCCCGGGCGAACGCCGTAGGTCGGGTCCATATCTTGGTAATCAGTGCCAGCGCGGCCGTTCCAATCCCAAACGACGCGACCGTCTTTTAGAGTGAGTTCGCACAGCAAGCGTTCGCTACCATTGAGTCGCCCACCAAACGAATCGGCGTAGCCAAACTGGCCGCTCATCTTGTTGAGGACGGCGACGTCGCCGACGGCGCCGACGCTGAGATGGCCCAACTCTGGGTGACCGATTTCCTCGGCCGGATTAATCGTCGATCGCCGAATCACCTCCTGCAGCGGCATACCCATCACCAAAAACTTCGACATGGTCGTCGCCATATCCAGCATGCCCATATTCATACACAGCACGTGCAAATCGGTCGAGATCGAATCGGGGTAAAACCCTTGGGCGATGGCCGGAACGGCGTTGCGAAAGCAAAACGAACCGCCGCCGTGTCCCACGTCGAGGATAATACCGCGCGCACGCGCTTCGTGCAGATAGGGCAGCACCTTACCGTCGGCATCAAACCACGGCGTGGGTCCGCGAAAAACGTGCGTGCTGATATCGCCAGGACGCAGTTTTTCTCCCAATAACTGGTAGTAAGGTCGCTCCCGCTTGAAAAAGCCGAAGTCGATCATGACGCGGGTATCGGCACCGACGGCCGCTTCTATACAGCGATCAACCGAAATCCACTCCGGGCCGTAGTAGTGGGCCGTCTTGATACCAACGACCACGTCTTCGTGCTCGCGCGCGCAGGCAGCCGTGCGCGCCACGTCCATATCGTAGGGGTTCTGCTCGTGGTCGGTATCCGTCATACCGACCCCGCAGATATTGACTAGCGCAAAGAGGCGCGTTTGCACGCGATCGATAACGCGATAGCGAAAGTCCTCGAAGTTGCGCCAGCCAGCGCTTCCCGTGTCGACCATCGTCGTCACGCCAGTGCGAAAGGAAAACCCATCGGGCAGGATGCTATTGTCGCCGGCCCATGCATCGCGGTGACCGGGCGTAGCGTAAGCGTGCATGTGGATATCGACTAGCCCCGGCACGACGTAGAGTCCGCTCACGTCGATGCACTGACCCACGTCTTCGGTCGGCAGGTCGGCCGCTACGGCGGCGACTTTACCGTCGTTTAGCGCGACGTCGAACGACCCATCAAGGCCGTTCTTCGGATCGATCACGTGACCGCCCTTCAAGACGATATCAAAAGCCATGGATTCCTCCTAGCGTCTTCGCGTCACCTGTAGTCACGCGTCCAGTTTCAAGGCACGTCGCAGCGCGCCCTCGTTAGCCAAGGCCTGCAGCGTATCCTCATCGCCTAGGTGCACGCCGTCTACAAAAATCTGCGGCACGGTGTTACAACCGCCAGAGCGCGCGACCATCTCGCGATAGGCGCGCGTCGGCAGCTTCCATCCCAGCACCATTGGCACGCCTTTGATCTGGTAAGAAACGCCCAGCTCGTCGAGGATTCTGCGCGCCTGCCAGCAGTATATGCACAGCCTGCTGAGATAGATTTCTACGTGGGCCACAGGATGAGTCTACGCTAGCCAGCTACATCGCCCTGCGTCCACGCGCCGTCAATCTGTCGCCAGATGGCCGACGGATTCTGGTCGCGTAGCTCAGGCGGCAGGCGATGTTCGCGCACGTTATCATAGCTTTCTAGCATGGCAAAGCGCACGATGGATGCGGGAATGCCCACAGCCGTAAAGCCGGGATGACCCGTCGAAGGATAGGGGCCGCCGTGGTTCATCGAAGGCACTACGGCCACGCCCGTCGGCATCTTGTCGTTGAGCAATCGACCGACTTTTTTGCGCAGTATAGCCGCTATCCGCACGTAGAGCGATTCGTCGGCTCCTTCGCTATCGCTGTAGATACAGCCAGTCAGGTTGCCCTCGAAATGGCGCGCAACTTCCACCGCTTGATCGGCATCTTTGGCGATGACCAGCAGGCTCTCGTTGCCAAAGGCCTCTGTCTGCAACGCTTCAGGATCGGCCACAAAGGCATCGCCAGAGACTTTCAGCAAGGTGTTGTTAAAGCTGTAGCCATTGCCCCCGCCAGGTTGTCCACCGATGACGATCTCGGCGCCGGCCTTCTGCAGCGTTGCAACGCTTTCAATCATGTTGCGCTCGACGCTGCCCGTCAGCAGCGTGCCCACCGGCGCACTGCCAAATTTTTCGCGGGCCTGCTCGACAAAGGCGTCCGCCTCTGGACCGTCGACCAGCACGATAATACCCGGATTGGTGCAAAACTGACCGGTGCCCATCAGACACGAGGTGAGAAACTCCTCGACGATGGCTTCGCCGCGCTCCTTGAGCGCACCCGGCAGCACGTAAACCGGATTGATGCTGCTCAGCTCCATGTAGACCGGCTTGCCCGCCTTGTCGGCTGCCTCTTTGAGCACCAGACCGGCGCCGCGCGAACCCGTATAGCCTGTTGCGGCAATCTTGGGATGCGAGACCAAGCGCTTGCCTACTTCGTGGTTGGTGCGATAAATCAGCTGCACGGTGGCATCGGGCATACCCGTATCTCTGGCTGCGGCCAGCGCCTCTTCGGCCAGCAGGCGCGTCGTGCCTGGATGCGACGAATTGGCCTTGCCAACTACCGGGTTACCCGCGGCGATTGCCGCGGCAAAGTCGCCGCCAGCCACGCTGTTAAAAGCCAGGGGAAAGTTGTTGGGACCAAAGACGGCTACGCCGCCGCCTAGCGCGCCAAACTTAGAGCGAATGCCGCTGGCCGTATCGATAACCGGATGCGTCCACGAGCGCTCGCGCACCGCGTGGGCCGCCTGACGCAGCTGCGACGTGGTGCGCGGCAATTCGACGTCCTTCAAACGCGGCGAAACGGGCAAACCGGACTCGGTAAAAGCCATTTGGCAAATCTCATCGCCCCGGGCTTCAATGCGCTCGGCAAAACGCTCTAGAAACTGCGCGACGATTTCGTCGCCGATCTCGGCGATCTGTTCGGCGGCAACCGCCGCCGCCTCGATAGCTTCTTCAACGTCGGCAACGGTGCTAACGGGATACACCTCGCCCGTCTTTCCCTTGGTCGTCGGATTATCTGGTTCAAACGTGCCCTCTGCGTCGGCGGAACGCCACGCTCCAGCGATGAGTACGGGTTGCACTTCAGCCATGTGTAGATCCTTCCCTGCACGGTGTTAAAAGAGTCGTAATCGATGTGTAGTCGTTGGCTTCTAAGTATAGCAAAGAGCGCCAACGGTGGCTAATTAATCCCCCTAATACAAAAGTCCCCACCGGGCAAAAGCCGGCGGGGACTCAATGCGGTATGTCCGTTGCTCAGGCCGGGCCGGCGTTGCTAAATACGCCCTGACCCTCGGCCGGCGTGCGATACCCCTCGACCATCATGCCCGGGCGGCCCCTGCTCTGACCGCCGGTCTGTTCGTTGTCCGGCGCGCGGTAACCCACGCGCACTAGGCGACGCTCTTTCGACGTCTGGTTGATATGCGAACCGTGCACCGTGTGAATGCAGAAGCATACCACGTCGCCGCGCTTGGCCGGGACGGCGACCGTATCGTCTAGCTTGTACTGGTCTGTGGGCAAGTGCGGCGTGCAGGGCCCCTCTTCCGTCAACGTAATGTGTTCCAACGCTCCCTGCTTGTGGCTACCGGCCAAAAAGCGAATCTCACCATTTTCGTGATAGGTGTTGTCGAGATGGACCAGGACGTCGACATAGCGACCATCGGTATGCTGGTAAAAAGCCCAGTCCTGGTGCATGGGAAAGGGGTGTCCCGCCTCCGGTGGCTTGATGTGCATCGTCGAATGATGCAGTTCCACATCCGGACCAATGAGCTGACGCATGGCGCCCGTCAGACGGCGGTTGGTGACAGCACGGCACCACGCGTTGGAGTAAAAATAAAGGTCGTGCATCGCGGTTAGCTTTGATGCTTTTTCCGTTTCCTCGTCCATGTACTGCTTGCGCCAGGGACCCGTCCATCCCTTGTCCGTGGTCGCCCAGTCGGCTACAAGACGATCCAACTCGTGCTCTAGCTCATCCGTTTCTTCTTGGGTGAACACTTCGGGGATGTGTAAAAATCCGTGTTCGTTATAGAATGCTACCTGCTCTTCGCTCAGCATATAAACCATCTCCTAATGTGCGCGTGTATAATCTGCTTAACCGCCCCATCACAGGCGGAGCGCTCGGCCCTTACGCTCTTCGCACGCAGTGCACGATGCGCGATGCCAGCTCCTCAAGTGGGACCTGCTCGTCGGTCAGGCCCGCTTTGGCCGCCTCGCCCGGCATGCCAAATACGATACTGCTCCGTTCGTCTTGGGCCAAGACATACGAACCCTTTGCTTTCATCGCCGCGAGCCCCTCGGTCCCATCGAAACCCATACCCGTCATGATGACGCCCAGCGCCCGCGCGCCGTAGACTTCGGCGACGGAGCGGAACAGATAGTTGACGGACGGACGAGAGTGCTGTTCGGGCGGATCCAACGTCGTCTCCACCACCACCTGATCCTGCCGCCTGCGAATGCGCATGTGCATACCGCCGGGCGCTATGTAGACGGTGTTTTTCTCTACTGGCAATCCCTCGCAGCCTTCAACCACCCGCAGCGAACAGCGCCTGTCGAGCATAGAGGCCAGAAGACCGGTAAACGTAGAGGGCATATGCTGCACGATCAGCACCGGCACGCCCAGATCAGCGGGCAGTTCCGGTAGCATAGCCGCTAGGGCATTGGGACCGCCGGTGGAAACGCCTATGGCGACGGCTTCGATCGCTGCGCTGGGCCCCGAACGCAGTCCAACAGAAGCCGGTGCAACTCCTTGCACAGCGGACAGCGCGCTGACAGAACGCCGCGTGGTAAAGGCTTGAAACACCCGCCTTAGGTCGTTCCTTAACTTGTCCGTTTGAGTGAATTGATCGCAGCGAACGGGCTTGCTAAAAAAGTCGAAAGCACCCAATTGCAGCGCCTTCGTCGTCTTTTCTATTCCCTGCTGCGTGGGCGGACACACCATAACAACGCTAACCGCCGTCCACTTTTCTGCCAATTCGCGCAGCGTGTCAAGTTCATCTGCGATCGACATGTCCACGTCGAGCAACACGACGTGGGGCGCTAGACGGGCCACTTTTTCCAGCGTCGTCTTGCCGTCACCGGCCGTGCCCACCACGCGAATATTGGGCAACTCACCCAGCACACCGCAAAGCATGGAACGACATTCGGTCGTCCCATCGGCGACTAGAACCTTAAACTCGTCCACGCAACCCCATGCTCACCATACCCCGTAAATCTGCCCGCGC
>JAYOKQ010000071.1:9608-19548 GCA_038119905.1 Gemmatimonadota bacterium
ACGCCGACCGGCTGCAGATGGCGGAACGTCTTTAGCTCAGCGCGCAGGGCGATTTCTATCAGATACATCCCAGGCGGAAGCAGCGCGCCCGAACCATTGCTGCCATCCCACTCTACCTGCTGTGGCCCCGCGCTCTGGAGACCGAGTTCCATCTGCCCCACGCGCCGTCCCTGCAGGTCGTACACGTTGAGTTCGACCGGTATCGGAGCCGGCATGCGGAACAGCGTATACTCGATGCGCAGCGCGTCGTTGATGCCGTCACCGTTGGGCGTCACAGCAGACGAGACGAATCTCAGATTTTCTATGATGTCGCCTGTTTGCTCGCTGCCGCCGAGCACGCGCAGGTTATTCGTGCCGATCGCATCGGATGCATCGCCCGCCTCAATTTGCTGCGGCAAACTCGTGCTCTGCGTATCAAACACCTCGCCGGCAAACGTGTTGGCAAACACAAAGACTTCCGCGCCAAAAACGACGCGCAGGGGATCGCTGCTCTGCCGGGTTACGCGGCGCGGCAAATAAATGACCAGCTCGCCGTCTTCTTCGCGCACTTCCGACGGATCCACGGCGACGAGCGGATCGCCCATTTCCAGCTGCTTAAATATAGGACGGCTGCCCGTGCGAATGCGCAGCGCGTCAAAGCCACCTTGGCCCACGTTATCGAACTGGGCGCGGATATCATACGTGAAGTCGGTCATCTCACCCAGCGAGACCTCAGTCAAACCGCGCTCGGGATCCGGCTCATCGGAGCGGGCAATTTCGCCGACCACCTGCCGCGCTAACGGCGCAGAGGTCTCGAGCCACAGCGAGTCCAAGCGCACAAAGTCAAAGTACGATTCGCTCTCTAGGGTGATCCGCGCCTGTATGTGCGAACCGCGCTCTAGGGGTGCCTGCACACCCGGCTGGGTGATGGGAAACGACCAGAATGTCCAGTTTTCGGAATCGTATACAACAGAAGCGCGCAGACCAGGCTTGCCTTCCTGAATGCCGCCGCCCGTCGCCTGATCGGGCTGCTTGAGCTCGTTTTCGTAGCGCTCGCGCGTAACTACGCGCTCGGCGCCGGTGTCGGTGAATTCGTGATACACGTTGGGATCGCTATCGCGGCCCGAGCGCACTTCCACGCGCATCGATGCGTTGGCGTTTTCAACTTCTTCAGCCACGCCGTTGACGTAGCGCATGGGCGTCACGCTCCAGTGGATATTGCCAAAGTTGACGATGCGCCCTAGGTCCATGATCTGGGAGACGTAGATAACCCGACGCGGCACGCCCGCCCCCTTCAGCTCGAATTCGCCGATCGTGCCCTGCATAACGCCGCGCACCCCATCGTCTATGGAGGGTTTGCGCTGCAGGCGAATAAAGCGCACGTACTGCTTGGGGAAGTCGAGTTGGACGTTGGCTTCGTAGTTGAGAGGGAAGTCGGCTACCAAGTGATTGAGTCGATGGTAGTCGCCATCGCCGTTTTCTAGGTTGAGTACCGGATCGAATTCCTCGGAGATAGAAACCTCAAACGCCTTGAAAATATCGTCGCTCAGCGGCGTGCCGTCGGCGCGGAAGCCCGTCGGCGGCGTGTAGAAGCCAACCACATCGGCCGGCACGGGCACGCCGACGTCAAACGTATACCACTCCGATTCGATACCGCGTCGGACCGGCGGGCTATAGGAAGAGCTATCCCCGTCGACCCACTCCGTCGTCAGCGTGCCTGCCGTATACCAATAAAAGCCGTTGGCAGCGCGCCACACGCGGGGAATCAGGCCGTCTTCGTAGTCCAATTCGGTGGGAAACTTGAAGGGTGACCACAGGGGCAGTTGGTCGAGAATGTTGCTTTCGCCGTCAAAATAGACCGGAGCGATAGAACCGGGAAAGCGCGCAAAGTCGATAAAGACCGTATTGCTGTCGCTGCTGCTCCACGCGCTGCCTCTGCCGCCAAATTGAAAGGTGCCAACCTGCGCCTGAGCTTGGACAGCTAGCAGCAATAGAACCGGGAAGATGGGAAGATATCTACGCACGGTGAACTCCTTGATGAAACTGAATCGTTGCCTATAAAATTAGGTTGAAAATGTACAATTCCCGTATGATTTACTCAAGTCATTTAACGCAGGCGACCATATGCTGGCGACTGGCCCCCCTTGCGAGCTAGGTTTGGCAAGTCTAAACCCTTTTCCTATGTTTCTCTGTCCGATGACTAAACGCTTGCAAAATATGATGTTGCGTTGTTGCGCGCCGTCGCTAGCGGTCCTATTCAGCTTGAGCGCCTGCCAGGATGGAGACCTCCCAACGGGGCCGGATGTGGCCGAACCGGTGGGTAAGCTGGTAACGCTGTCGCCCGCCGTTTTTACCGCCTACCACCAGGGCCAAGAAGTCTTCAGCATCACGGCCAACAAATGGCGCGACGGCCATCGCGCCGCCGTGTCGATTACCTACGACGCCCCCTGGGGCATCAATCCGGTCTTCTCGCTGGCCACGGACGCAGCCATTGCACGCGACCTGGCGATGGACCTAGAAGTCGTCAGCGACAAGCTGTCGCACTTCAAACGCCTGCCCATCACCCAGCGCATGCGCGAAGAGCTCATACCGCGCGGCATCGGCTTTTTCGGACACGGCCACTCGCATATCGACCACGACGCGCTCGGCTACCACGCCGCCTATCAATCGTTCCGCACCAATTTTTCTCTGATGCGCGCTTGGGGATTAAATCCGAAGACCTACGCCTACCCGCTCTTTGCCGGGCGCGATGCGCAAACGCAGGCAGCCAACCGCCAGGCCGGCTTTATCGCGGCCCGGGGCGGCACGCGCGATGCCAGCGCCTATTATATCTGCGCCGACGGCGTGCGAGAACCCGCACAGTGGCACAACCTGCCCTCCGTCATCATGGGCAACGCTAGCACGCGCGACCCCAGCACGCACGACCAACTGCAGCCCATCCTAATTCAGACGCTGCGCCGGCGTGCGTGGACCATCATGACCTACCACTCCATCGGCTATCCGGACGGATGGGGCTACTATCCGTACGCGGAGTTCGTGCGCGACCTAGACTTTATCAAAGCCAACGATTTTTGGAGCGGCAATTTCGCCTCCGTGGCCGCCTATATACAGGAGCGCAACGCACTCGACATACAGATTGCACGCTACTTTGGCCGAAAAATGCCCGACCAGTTTCAGTTTATCATGGGCGACGGGTTGGACAACGACGTCTACAACGAACCGCTCACCCTCGACTTCCGCTTTAACCCCGAGCTGGCTGTGCGCTCCGTGCGCCTGACCCCAACCCCCGTTGCCGGACAGGAGCACTTCGCCGTAGAGTCCAACCGCTTGCGCCTGAACATGGTCCCCGACGAACGGCTCTATACGCTGTCGTTAGAGCGTGAGTAAGCCGCCTACGGGCCGGCCAGCTGGCGATCAATAACTTCTCTAAAGGCCGACGCCGGATAGGCTCCTTTCAGCGACACGCCGTTAATTAGAAAGCCGGGGGTGCCCGTAAAGCCAAACGAAGCAGCCTCCTGTCGGTCGGCTTCGACCTGCGCCCGCACCCGCTCCGAATCTACGTCCTCCCGCAGTCGCGTCATATCGACCCCAAGATCGCGC
This sequence comes from Gemmatimonadota bacterium, assembly GCA_038119905.1. GTDB lineage: Bacteria > Latescibacterota > UBA2968 > UBA8231 > UBA8231. Next base: position 13,188 of record JAYOKQ010000071.1, read on the forward strand.
GCCACTTCGTCCATCCACGCCGTCCCCCGTGCACGCAGCAGCGCCTGATTCTCGTAGAGCGCGTCGTGGAATTGGCGCGCTGCAGGGGCTGACTGGAGCGCAATGGCCTCGAAGTAGCGCGCAGCCGGCAGCGCGTTCTCGTGCATCTCGAGCGGCAGGTGCTTGTATAGAAAGCGCACCTGGCCGGCATACTCAATCATCAGCTCTTTGAGCGTCTGGTAGCCACGCGCACAATAGGGGCACTCAAAGTCCGAGTACTCGACAATGGTAATGCGCGCCTGCTCGTCGCCCCAGTACACGCGATTCGCCGCCAATTCTGGTTCCTTGGGATTTTCAAATTCCGCTTCGCGCTGGGCGAGTTCGCGACGCTCCTCCTCGGCCTGCGCCTTAGCCCGCGCCGTCTGCGCCGCCGCATTCACCACCGCCATAAACTGCTCTGGATTCTTCTCTATCGCGCTGAATATCACCTGCGGATTTTCTTCTATAACTTCGGTAATGAGCTCTGGATTCTCGTTTAAAAGATGCTTAATTTGCTCTGCGTTTGGCGCGCAACCGACTACAAGAAAAGCGGCTGCAAGCGCAGAGATCGCTAGCGCATACATGGCGATATCCTTTCGTTCCTCATGGACAGATGAAGGTAAAAAACAAGGTCCCGCATGGCGAATACATCGATGATTGAGGCAGACGACCATCAGATCGTAGACTGGGTCGAGCAGTTTCACCGAGACGGCTTTTTGTTTTTGCCCGGCGTCCTTCAGCCGGATCTAGTAACTACTCTGCGCGCAGATCTGGACGCGGTGCTCGAGGAAAACCCACCTCCACCCGGCGGGGCCATCGAACTGCACCCGCGCATGTTCGAGCGCAGCAGCGCTAATCTCTCGCTATTTGACCTAGAGCCGATCGCCACCTTTGCCGAGGCGCTGATCAACACAACGACCCACGTAATACACAACAACAGCTTTCGCACGCCGCCCGGCGGCGGACTAAGCACGTGGCATCAGGACGATCCTTCGCATTACATCGTCACACACGGCGAGCCGCCGACCAACGTGCGGCTGCCGGTCCTGCTGTTCACGGCCAACTACTACCTAACCGACGTGGAAGAAGTTGCCCACGGACCGACTCAGTGCATTCCCGGTTCGCACCTATTCGGTGCTAACCCACCCAACCCGATAGAGGGCACCCCCTACGAGGAGCAGGTCGTATCGTGTCTGGGACCGGCCGGTTCGGTAGTCATGTTCAATAACCAGGTATGGCACCGGGGCGCACCCAACACCAGCCAGCGCACGCGCTACATGACGCAGATCAGCTACGCGCGCCGCATTATTGGCCATAAGTACGCGCCCTTTATGAACTACCAGATGCCCGAGCACGTCTACCGCGATGCCGACGAACGGCTGCGCGTGCTGCTGGGTTTTTTACCGGGAGGGGCATACGGATGATATTGGTCCACCGAAGTTCTCTAAACACTCGCCTAGCGCGGTTACTATTTTGCGTATTCTGCCTTATACAGGCCCATCCATCTCCTGCATCGGATTTTAGAGTAGCGCCGTACCTACAGCATCCGACCTCCAATGGAATGACGATAATTTGGTTTTCTAATTCCGATGCCCCCGGACAGCTAGAGGTCCATGGACCCGGAGCGCATAAAGCGGGGGTACAGTTTGAATCAATGCCCTATCATGCGGTAGAACTGAGTTATCCATCGTGGGAGAGTAACCGCTTTTTTGGCCGTCAAAACGTCGCCCTATCCTACGCGCGATCCCCCCAACAGCGCATCTTTATTTCACCACTCCGCCGTATCGTACCCTTCGTGTATCAGGTGCGCGAGCACCACTTTTTTTCCCAGTATGCACCGGCTCCACCCTATCGCCACCGCATTCGTATAGAGGACCTTTTACCGGCCAAGACGTACCAGTACACCATACGCCAGAGTACATCTTTCTTTTCGTCGAATTTCACCACGGCACCTGCCGTTGAGGAACCTATTCGATTCATCGTGTACGCCGATAGTGAAACCGAACCTGAGTCGACCGGTAAATACGGAAAATGGCCTGATATACAGGGTAAAACGCGCCCCTATTTACTTGACCAAACAGATGGGTATGAGAATAACTTGTCTGTCATACAATCGAGGAAACCCCATTTCGTTGCCATACCAGGTGACCTCGTTGAATCCGGCGGCGAACAGCGCGATTGGGACGAATTCTGGCGCCATATAACCAACGCGGACGGGGAGAAAAGTCTGGCCAGTAGCGTTCCTTTTCTCGCTACACCTGGCAATCACGAATATTACGAAAGTCCCATAGGAGATCGTTATAACCAGCCCGGTTCGCAGCGAGCCATCGATCGTTATCAAACCTATTTTGAGTTTCCAACAAATTATGCTCCCAATGCAAAACAACACGGCCTATATCACCGAACGGACTATGGTCCAATCACGCTTATCGCACTCGATGTCGCCAACGGTGGCCCCCATAAGACCGACGGCGACACCAACTTTTTTCTTCTTGGAGAGAATGATGAGCAGGGGGGTAACGCGCCGGATTTTAAGCCCGGCTCTACGCAGTATACCTGGCTTGAGAAACAGCTAGCAGATGCTCAGCAACGCAGTGCATTTACCTTTGTCTACTTTCATCACGTGCCCTACTCAGTGGGACCCCACGGTTGGACCGCAGGAGAATGCTCCTGGCACGACTGGTGGGAATTGGCAAGTGATCTGCTACCCATAGGTCCACACGAGCATCTCGATACGCAATCTGGAGTGCCTGTGAGAATCCTCACACCGCTTTTTATGCGCTACGGAGTAGATGCAGTATTTTCTGGTCACGACGAGATGTTCGAGCGATCAGAACTGCACGGTAACGAACATATGCAAGACGGATCAGAATTACCCCATGTGATACATTTTTACGACGTCGGTATCGGCGGCGATGGTCTGCGCGGACCGCAGGCGGGTTTGCACAATCCACATCAGACTTTTTTGGCCCACACACACGCGCCTGAAGTCTGGCAAGACAGCGTACTGATTGATGGAGGGAAACACTACGGACACTTGGAAGTAGATATTCTGCCCGCCCGTGACGGGCGTTGGCAAGCCGTGATGAAACCCGTCTACGTGTTTCCCGTATTCGATTCACAGCACAACTACCTTCGCAGCGAACGACGTCTATACGATGATATCGTCACGCTGACAGAACGGATAGCTGAACAGGAAGCAACTCTTTTTGGCTTTGAGCCAACGGAATTCCAATTCGAAGATCTATCGACAGCCCTACTGCGCTACCATATAATGGAGGAAGCGGCAGTGCAAACCGCGGTTTATAGCGATGAGGGAGAACAGATCAGAATTTTGGAGGCAGCCACAAAAAAGAGCGGTCTATACAGCGTTGAATGGGACGGTCGCAACGACCACCGTCAGCAAGTCGGAGAAGGCACATACACCGTTCAGTTAGTGGCTAACGGAAAACGAGATTCCGTCAACGTACACATTATGCGTTAGTACGCTACGCTCACCAGATGTATCGCACCCGTTATTTGTTCGGTATCAACTCTAATGCGCGCGACGTAAATACCTGGAGCAACCAGTTGACCACGCTCATTTAGGCCATCCCAGTCTATTTTGTACAATCCGTTGGCCTGAGATCTCACCTCTCGCAGCGTCCGCACGACCCGGCCACTCATATCACTTATCGCAATCTCCACCGGCCTAGCGGTATTTATTTTCAGCACTGAAAACTCAAATTGGGCACGGTCGTTTATACCGTCACCATTCGGCGTAAAGACGGATGTAATCCGTTCGGACTTTATGATCTGGCTATCTATGGGTGTCAAGACCGTGAGCCCTTCGCCCACCGCCAGTTCGTCGCCAACTCCCTCGCCTGGGTCTACGCTTTGCCAGTTGTCTGGGTCCTGTGAGTTGCCCACCTCAACGGTAAATGTCGACCCACTCTGATATACGGTCGACGTAAAAGAGAGGCGCAGCACCTCGGCCCCGCCACGCTTCTGTACCTGAGGCAGTTCGACAAAGAGCGAGTCTGTGCCCTGGCCGCTTACCACTAAGACCTGGCCCGCTGTGTTGACTAGCGCACCGTCTTCGCGACGCACATAGCCATCGTCCATACCCGTGGCCGTTAACTCGCTTTCGCGGCCTAGGTCTACGCGAGCCAGCCTCATAGCGGCGCGCGAGGGCGCCACCACGCGAACGCGATCAAAGCCTGAATCGCGGGCGGCAAACGATGGGCGCACAAAGAGGTCAAAATCTGCCGGCACCCCAATAGGCACTTCCTGTTTGGGCTCAATTTCACCGACAATACTCTGCGCTAGCGGCAGGGTAAAATGAACCTGGATAGAGCGCAGAGTGGCCGCGGCGTCCTCCGAATCGCTAGAGACACGCGCCTGCACCATCATGTAACGACGCGGGCTGGGCGAAAGAACGCGCGCACCGGGCGCGTCGTAGGCCTGACTCCAATTACTCCAACCCTGACCCGGCTGCAGTTCGACCTGGATCTCGCCCTGAAAAAACGTTGGAAGTTTGTTGTACTCTTCTTCGTTGGCCACCTGCGTTCCGTCGGCCTTAAAGAAGCTCTTAACCTCGCGCAAGTCATCTCCGCTGCGCGTGCGAATTTCCACCGCTGTATTAGGAGGCGTATCGGCTAGCCAATCAATCGTCGTCAAGTTCTTAGGCGCACCCAAGTCAATGAGTTCCGACTGCATCTCCAACCTCGGCAGGTAGCCCTCTGCATAGACTTCTATCTCGGTTACTACACTTGGAACGCGGTGACCCAAATGGGCTAGCGTACGGCGAGCGATATCCAAATTCCTAAACTCTAGGAAGCGCAAAACGCGCGCGTCAAAACGATCTTCAAAGAGTCGGGTGTTTTGATTAAGCAAGCGATCTTCACTGCTCAGATCTTCCCAGATAAAACTGCCATCTGGCGCGCGCGCGCCGTTCGAACCGCGCAGCAAATAGCCGTAGAGTACGCGACCACCCCCGTCGAGCAAGCGCGTTATAAAGCGCACGGCATTGACGCGGAAATGAGCGCCCAAATCCACGTTGAGCAAACCCCATTCAACTGTTTCACCGGTTATGTCGTACACCACACCGGACCATTCGCTACTCATATTGCCATCAAAGGCCAGCTCTGGCGAGGCGTTGGGATTGACGTCGTGCAGGCTGCCGCCGCGCCCTATGAGCCCCAATGAGATATTCTCGCCAACCGTCTGGACTTCTACCTCAGCCAAGCGCGGCAGTTCGCGGCGATAGTAGCGAATGCCGCCCTGCTCCGTCGCCGTGAGCTGTCCGTAGCGCTCTTCGCTGACCAAGCGCTCCTCGTCGGCGATGCGCCAGATGTATTCAACGGCTCCGCGCGCGGTCGTTGGCAGCGCTTGGTAGGCCTCTGCGGAAATTTCTTCGGCGCGGTCGGCACGCGTGTCCGTTACCGCAATGCGCAGGTACTGCACCATACGCCCCGTCCAACCGTCTGAATGGGGGCCGATGGGATCCAATTCAAACTCAAATAGCCGCTGATCGCGATTGGGCTGCGTCGTGCCACCAACCAATACGTAATCGAGCGCACCGCTGCGATCCGCCGTGCCAAAGGGGTTCTGTCCACCGGCCGAGTGCACTCTGAACTGCAGGAAGGGGTCGCCTTCTTCGGCGAAGCGCAACACGACCTTTGTCGCCGACACCAGGCGGCCCAAATCGATTTCTAACACCCAATCGCTCAACGGATCGGTCGGATTGGGCTCCCAGAACGTCAACTCGTCTCCATCCATGACGCGCGCGGCTGTGTTGGGGTTCGAGGGGGCTTGCTTGATGCCACCGCGCGCGCGCAGCTCGCCGTCCAGATCAAAGGCATTGTCGTACTGACTGCGCACGTTGCCGCCGATGATATGGCTAAACTGGCCCGCATCGGACAGCGCGTTGTACGGACCGCGCACAAAGCGCGAGCGGATCGCACCGTCCGCATCGACTTCTACCATATCGCCGGGAAAGCTCCACGCCTGCCAGTGCGCGCTGCTGCTCGTCTCCACTCGATCGGCACGCAGACTGTAGCCGCGCGGCTGGGCCAGCAGAGGCGTCGCGAAAAAAAAGAGCACGAGGCCCATTACAGCTCTCGAAGTCCGCCGACTCGCTATCATTTATCGCTCCCATCGCCAACGGCTAAACGCGTTAGGAGTGTATCGGGTAGCGCCTCTACCAACGCGCCCTGCGATACGACAATGCGCTCAGCGTATTTTTCCATCAGTTGGTCGATCCAATCTTCAAACTGCACTTCTTTCTTTTCGGCTCGCACTAGTGCACGCGCTTTGCGCTCAATCTCGTCAAACGGCTTCAGTTGACCGGCCTGGCGATCCA
>JAYOKQ010000071.1:19558-22205 GCA_038119905.1 Gemmatimonadota bacterium
AACTGTAACCATCTCTCACCTTAACGGGTCCAACGACCTGTCCCTTTTCGGCCTGTGTAACAGCTTCATATAGCTGCGGCATAGCCAGGCGCTCGTAGTCCCCCATGTGCATGAGACCAGCCTCTTCCCTCGCATTGGCGCGCTGTGTATGCTGCTGAGCAAGAGAGGAAATCGTCGCGCCTTGGTCGATCTGCTGGCGCAGCCCACGCGCTGTTTCTTCTTCGTCGACCAACACTTCCACGAGGATATACTCGTCGGATTCCATAAACAGCTCTTCGTGCCTCTCGTAGTAGTTTCTGGCCTCTTGGCGAGTTACCATGAGCGGATCGACAATCTCGCGCTTGCGCAATTCCTCGATCAACAGCCGTCGCTGCGTGTTCTCAGCCCATTCCTTCTCGGTTGGCCGGTCGGCAATGCCTGCTCTTTTGGCTCCCTCAAAGAGCATGACCTGCGTCAAGACCAATTCGCTGGCCACCTCGCGCACCTCCGCTTCATCATTGAGTCCCCAGCCCGACAGCGAGCGCATATCTCGACTCAGAATTTCCACGTAGTCGCCCAAGGTAATCTGGCCACCCTTATAAGTGAACAACGCCACCTGGTGCTCTTCGTCGGAAAGCTGTTCGCTGCGCAGGCGCGTGTAGAGATCGCCCTTTTCAAGCAGCAACGCCAAGCCCTGTGGCACCATTTTCAAATCGAGCCTGCGCTCTAAGCGCTGCACTTCGCGCTTTTCCAGCTCGCCGAACTTTCGCTTATAGATCAGCTCGTAAATGTCTGCGCGCAGCTCCTTGTAGGGTACGGGCTGCTCGGGGCCAAAGCGAATCAGCTGAAAACGCCGCCCCATCGGCAAAACCTCGGAAACGCGTCCTGCGGGCAGATCGCGAAAGAGCACGTCGGGCACTTGCAAACGGCGCGCCTGAAGCAAATCTATAAAGCCCAACACGCCGTCCTGCTCGCGCGAGCGTTCATCAATACTGTGCGCACGGGCCAGCTGACCAAACTCAGCGCCGGCGGCCAGTTCTTGGCCTATGCGCTGCGCCAGAGCCTCGTCATCTACGAGAATGCCGGCCATCTGACGACGGCGATCTAAGCCGCTCTCGACAAAGTAGGCGCGTATCTCTTCCTCGCTGATTTGCACTTCACCAGGCAATATCTGACGCCGATACGCCTCTATAAGGCGCTGGCGCCACAGCCGCCGAAACTCGGTCTGTATCACCTCGTCCTCGTGTAGACCGCGCGCGCGCGCTTCTATTTCCAACAGGTGCCGAGCCAGCACGCTGCGCAAGTAGTCTCGTCGTGCCTCATCTCCCGTATTGGGCGATCGCAGACCAGGTGCTATGCGCTCGACAAACGTCCGAACATACTCAGCTTCGATCAGCGTGCTATCGATACGCGCGACTGAACCGGCCGGCAATGGGGCTATCGGCTCTGAACATCCCGCAAGCAGAAGCACAGCAATAAATGAACTGATCGCTAAAAAACCACTATGCACAGATCGCCCCGACAACACCCATCTCCTCCTAATAAGCCAGCGCAATATAGCTCAGTTTTTCCTCAATGCCGCTGTCTGACTCGACAGTAACGCGAACTATGTACAGACCTGGCGCTACCAACTGGCCCGCATCGTCGAGTCCATCCCACGCCTGTTGATACAGCATACCCGTTCCGCTACCACTGCTCAAATCACGTACTTTGCGGCCATTTAAATCGCGAATTTCTACCGTCAGCGGCATCGCTTTGGTCAGTCGCAACAGCGCATAGCGGATTTGCACCTGGTCGTTAATACCATCTCCGTTGGGCGTAAAAGGGTTGGGACCCATCGATACGTTATCGAGGAGGCGCCCCTCGAGCGCGGTGTGGACGACAATATCGTCGCTCAGAATTGCGGCTACGGCATCACCGGGAGTCACTTCCTGACCAACTTCGTCCGTTTCGCTGTCGACTACCGAGGCGCTGAAGACCGTTCCGTACACGAACACGCGCGCGTCAAAGTCGATTTCCAGCAGAGTCTGATCCTGAACAACACGTGGAAAATTCACACTGAAATGATGAGGATCTTCTGGATCAAGTAAGGCACTGAAGTCAACTTCTTGGCGGTCAATGCGCACGGCTGCAATTTTTTCCACGCGCGCCGTAGTGCGTAGTTCCAACCGATCAAAGCCCGGTTGCCCCGGGTCCAGGCGCGCGCGCACAGCGTAGGTGAACTGGACCTGCTCGGCGGGGTTGACCGATGAGGGATAGATCTCGCCAATGGCCGTGCCGACAATAGGTGGCTGCGAATACTCAAAGAACAGCGAGTCGATCTGACCACCTTGCAAACCCTGCGAAGAAAAGTCGATGCGCAGCTGCACGAATTGGCGCGGTCCGGGCGATAGTATGCGCGTCCCGTCCAACCCGTCTTCGTACTCGTACGTATGCCAGACGCTCCAGTTATCCAGATCCTGCGTTATGCGACCGCGCACGTTTTGCGGCATGGCAAAATAGTCAGCGCGCGACATCGGAGTCCCGTTGGCTAGCGTGGAAACCTCCTGGTCGCCAACGCCTGTTTTGCGCCAGTAAACTTCGGGCTGGTCGTCGCTGCCGCTGCGCGTCTGAATTAAGATTTTGGAATTGGCATCGCGCTGGCCGCTCCACCAGATCCGGCCTAGGC
>JAYOKQ010000072.1:0-21551 GCA_038119905.1 Gemmatimonadota bacterium
TCGCAGGTTTCCGGGCCGCAGATGGGCAGGCTGGTCTGCTCGCAGAGCCAGATATAGGACGACATGCTGTGCTCGTCCATGGGCTCTTCCATCCAGTAGTAGTCTAGCTTTTCCAAGCCCTTGGCCAAGTAAAGGGCTGCCTCGCGATCGTAGTAGTGATAGGGGTCGAGCATGAGCGGCACGTCGGGACCGACGGCTTCGCGCACGGCGGCACAGGCCTCGATATCGCGCTTGGGACTGGGGGCGCCTTCGTAGGGTGGTTGCCAGGTGTGCAGCTTAAAGGCGGGGTAGCCGCGCTTCATGCACCACTCGGCAAAGCGGGCGTAGTCTTCTGGCGTGGCGAGTCCACCCTCTAAGTCGTCGCCGCACATGGTTGAGGCATAGGCCGGGACTTTGTCGCGATAGCCGCCGAGCAGCTTGTAGACGGGTGTGTTGAGCGCGCGGCCAGCCAGATCCCACAGAGCTAGATCGACGGACATGATCACCTTGTCGGACATCGTGCCCATATTGAGGCGCTGGCGATGGTTGAGATCGCGCCAGATCTTCTCGCGGTCAAAGGGATCTTCGCCGACAATGGCGGGTTTAACGACGCCTTCGATGACCTGTGCGTTGGTGCCAAACCAGTAGCCGCAAACGTCTTCATCGGTCGAGATTTTGAGCAGCGTTTGCGCCACTTCGCGCTCGGGACCGGGGTGGCCGTGTCCGTCTGTGTCACGCACTGTGCGGGAAATTGTTTTAAAGCGGATAACTTCTACGTCGGTGATCTTCATGAAAACCCCTCCCTCCTTATAGGTATGTCCTTAGTCTTACAAAGAAAGATCAATATATCGCGTTTCGTCCAACGATCGAATGCGTTGGTTTACCGACGTTAGACGAAACGCGTTAGGATCAGCGCTGCGGAAGTCCCAGCAGTGCTCTCGCGTCGTCGCAGGTCGCTACTTCGCGCTGCAGTTGGCCGGCTAGGCGGACGGTGCGCTCGACAAACTGTGCGTTGCTGTCGGCTTTCACGCCGCGCGACAGGTAGATATTGTCTTCAAAGCCGACGCGCACGTGTCCGCCCATCAGCAGTGCGTGGGTTGTGATGGGCAGCTGCAGCGGGCCAGGTGCGAGCACCGACCACTGCGCTCCGGAGGGCAGGCGATCGCTCATGTCGATCAGGGCGCGCAGCGTGCCTTCGATGCCCCAGCGGATGCCGAGGCACAGCTGTATCCATGGCGGATTGTCTACGAGGCCGCGCTCAATCAGGTCGTTGGCCTGGCGCAGCTGGCCCAGATCAAAGACTTCAATTTCGGGTTTGACCTCGGCCTCGCGCATGCGCTGTGCGGCGCGATCGACCCACTCGGCTGGATTGATAAAGACGCGGTCGCGAAAGTTGAAGGAGCCTACGTCTAACGAACAGAGGTCGGGGTAGAGCGAGAGTGGGTCGAGGCGCCGTTCGGCGGCATCGGGACCGGTGATGTTAAATCCGCTAGTCGTCAGGTTGATGAGCAGATCGCTCTCGGCGCGAATGCGCTCGACAACTTCGGCAAAGAGTTCCACGCGCGAGTCCGGGGCACCTGTCTGCGGGTCGCGGACGTGAATATGGGCAATGGCCGCGCCGGCACGCCAAGCATCGAGCGCCTGGTGGGCGATTTCCTCTGGCGTGTAGGGCACGTTGGGGTTTTGCTCTTTGGTCGGGGCCGAGCCGCAGACGGCGGCGGATATAATGAGTTTATCACTCACGTTGGACGCCTCAGAATACGATGCTCGAGACGGCCTTGGAGATCAGCGCTAGGGCGATCGACGACATGCCGACGAGCCCCATGCCGCACGAGTAGCCGGCTAGTAGGATCGGCGTATAGGAGCGCCACGTCTGCTCGCCAAAGCGCCGCTCGAAATAGTAGCGGCCGAGCATGGCGCCGATAAAGTTGGGCAGCACGAAATGCGGCCAGGCGCCCACGCCGCCAATAAATCCGTAAAACAGGGCGATAGGCCATTTGAGCAGCGAGAGCAGGCCTAGCATGGCGCCGCTGGAGGCCACGCCGACGAGAATATAGTCGAGTCGAATGATGCTGCGTATGAGCTCGTTGCCGCCTTCGGCTAGCGTGGACTTGGCCCAGAAGGCCTGCATGGTAGCGTGGAAGGGCCAGAACTTCTGCACGTAGGGAAAGGCCGACGAGGGAATGGGGCCGAGCTTCCAGATGAAAGACCAGAAGATAAAAGAGCATACGAACATGATGAGCAGCGTGACGGCGGCGAGCTTGACAATGCTGCCAAAGCGCGTGCGCGTCAGTTCCAGCTGTTTAAAGGCGGCCGCCTCGTAGCCCCAGTTGAACAGGGGTATGGGGGCAAACCACACGGCCGCGCCCTGATAGCCGGATAGATAGAACGAACCTTCGCGCAGGTAGGGAAAGGACACGCCCTGCGGCGAGCCAGTCAGGCCGATCATGCGCGCGCCGATATAGGAGTAGATCGGCGTCCACACAAAGCCGAAAAAGGCGCTGATCCACCAGGGGAAGTTCGGCACGAGAAAGTATACGAGGGCGACAAAGCCCGCCGTGCTAACAGCCCAGATACCCAGCGCTACCGGAATGGGAATATCGCCACGGTCCTTGGGAAGGTCGCTCTCCTCTTTGCGCTGCGCGCCGCGCAGGCTCCACATGGTGCGGCCGACCATGGCAAAGCCCATCACGGCTACGACGACGGCTCCGCCGATGGTGAAGCTGAGCCAGAAGTCGAAGTTGTTGGCTATTTGCGTGGGAATGGCCGACATGCCCGGCTCCCAGGTGTGTAAGACCTCCATGCTGTAGAGCAGCGGGTTGACCAACACGTTGACGAGAATCGAGGCGGCAAACGAGCCGACGACAATCCAAAACGGCAGCACAAAGCCGATGAGCACGTTGCCCAAATCGGTGCCGATGCCCATGATGCCGGCCGGCAGCAGTTCTTTCATCGAGACGGTCAGGTCGATAAAGGGAATGGGTAGGATGGTAACGGTCTGCGTTAGAAAGATGCCGGACACGGTTGGAATGACGACGTAGAACAGCCCCCAGAGGATGCCGATAAAGGCGCCGATGCTAAAGATTTCCCAGCGCCATCCTTCGCGGGCGCCAGAGCTGTCGGCCAGCGCGGTAGCACCGCCAGCCTGCACGGAGGCGAGCGGAAAGGGCAGTTTCTCGATGTCATTAGTTATGCGAAAGAGCACGTAGCCCAGCGAGAGGCTGTTGATCTTTTGCATGACGATTACGGTGAGCAGGAGAACGATCGGTTTGATCCAGTCGGCGTGCAAAAAGGAGCGACCGGCCAGCGCTTCCGAGTCGCGCGGCGGCACGACCCAGTCGGGAATATACTGGTGCAGGCCGTCGGCCTGAGGTGATTGGATGAGATACTGGTCCCAGATCAGTCCACCGAAGGGACCGCCGAAGAGGTCGGCACCGGTGCCGAGCTTGCCGCCCATCGTAACTAGGCCACCGGCGACCCAGTAGAGAATGATGACTTCCTGCGGGCGCAGTCGTACAAAGGATCGCTTGGCAATTTCGATAAAGAGGATCAGCGTCACCCACTCGGCGCCGCCGGCCATCGACTGGCCGGTGACCAGGCCGAGGTAGATGGCACCGGGCAGCATGACAAAGCCGACAAAGAGCGCCGCCCACAGCGTCTTGATATTAAAGCCGGGTTCAAACTGCAGGTTGTCCGGGATCAGGTGGAGATCCGCGTCGTTCGATTTTTCTTGTGCCATAGGTGCGCTAGTTGCCGTAGAGCGAGTGGCCCTGGCCTGGGAAAAAGGCCATGTCGATTAGGAACGAAAAGCCGATGGCGGTAAAGTAGCCCATGATTAGGCCTATGAAAAAAGGCTGCGCCTTCTGGTAGAGTCCGATGCCGCCCGAGCGCATGATGGCCCACTTGGCCAGCCAAGAGACGAAAATGGAAAACACGATAATGGTCATGGGGTACGAGCAGACGCCAACGGGCATGCCGATGGGATGCAGTGGCCACCAAGGAAAGCGATAGCGCATAAAGGTCAGCGCGCCCATGATGCCGCCGCCTATACTCAGGTGCATCAGTCGCGTCCAGTCGGGTGCGCTGAGGGCAATTTTGCGCAGGCTCTCGGCATAGGGAACCTTTGAGCCGTCGCCAAAGATCCAGCCGCCGTAATTATAGGCGCCAAAGGAATAGCCCATATAGAGAATGAAGGCCATCGAGACAATGAGGGCGACCAGCGCTGCGGCCATCACGCAGAACGTGATGGTGCGCCGGCTGATCTGCATGTGATCGCTGATTTTGGCGCTGTTGGCCGAGGCGACCATAAAAAAGCCCTTCAGCTCGTGGTGCCAGCCGTAGGATAGGCCGAGTGCGATATTGCTCTCGGGTCCGGCGTAGGGGCCCAGCGTGTAGCCGACAAAGGTCTGGCCGACCAGCGGAGCGCGCGAAAAGAGCAGGCCCCCCTCCATGACGATGCGCGTAATGCCGGTGTAGAGAATGAGCGTAGCGAGAATAAAGAGCACCAGCGTGGGAATTGACATGCCGGCGCGATACATCCAGAAGGCGATGTAGAGCAGCGACAGGCCGCCGCCGAAGACAATGCCGCGATAGGACATCAGCTCGTTGCTGTCGTCGATCTCATCGTCGCCGCGAATGGCTTTGCGCCAGATATCGCCGAGGTGTCCGCGCGCCATCCAGATCATGTTGGCCACCAGCACGATCATTGCGCCAAACGACTGCCAGCCGATGGCCGGATGGCCGCCCAGCGTATAGATATCAAGCCCGGGCAGCGAGTAGCCAAAGCGGTTGAAGGTGCCGATTTGCAGCATGGTCAGCACGTTAAAGAACCACAGGCTAAAGGAGACGTCGAGGTTGACGAAGTAGGTAAAGCCGACGATCGCCCAGTTGATATTGGTGTTTATAGCGGGAAAGTCGCGGCCGATGCGAATTGGATCAGACAGGTCGCGCGGTATGGGTGGGAACGCCGGCGTAAAGTAGGTTACGACGTTCCACATGACCATGAAAAACGGTATGGCAAAGCCGATCCAAAAAGCGGGTTTGCGCACAAAACCGGGCCAGTTAGAGCCGGGCGGTGGCTCGATGAGCTGGCGCGGCACTTCCATAAGGGCGTAGGGTAAGCGCTCGTGTTCAACCCACTGTTTGCGCAGCGCGGCTACTAGACAATGGCAAAGAAAGAAGATGGCAACGACCAAGCTCGTCCACCAGAATAGCGGGGCGATCCACGCGCCCCAGGGGATCGATTCACCGGCCGGTATGCCGTTGTAAAACCATTTGAGAGCGATGTCGTCGCGCGGCATCAGCCAGTCTTTGGCGTACTGCACGACTTTATCCTGCCACTGGTTTTCCGGCGAGGCAAAGAACTTGGGCGCGGCAATTACGGCGATCATATAGGTCGACGTGCCCCAGGTGGGAATGGAGGCGCCGACGAGCGACATGATAAAGACGATTCCGAGCTCGCTCGGTGCGAGTCCAGCGATGCGCAGCGTCGATTTGAGCGCGGCGTTGGCAAAGACCAGCGCCGTAAATAAAAACACTACGCTCAGCGGCAGGTAGCTAATGGCCCACTGCGACGACTTGAGCACAAACATGCTGTAGGGCGCGCCTACGTTGATCAGCCCTACCATGAACAGGCCAATGAGAAAGGCGCGCAGCGGAAAAATCATGCCGATACCTCCGCGCGGTTGAAGGCGCCGTCCACTCTGCGTTGGTAGTCTTCGCGTATACCGCCCGGCAGCGTGCGCCAGACGAGGAAGCGCTTGCGCAGCACGTTGAGGAAATTGCGGTTCATACGCTGCCACGAAGCGACGTCGCCGCTGAGACGACTGATCTGTACTTCGATCTTGTATATGTTGTGCTCGCCGGTGGGAATGGCGTGCAGCGTTACGTCTTGACTGATGCCCAAATCATAGGGCGCCAGCCATGCGCGCATGGCGACGGCATAGGCCATGCCGTCTGCTGTATCGGTCGAATGCAACTCTACGTCGCGGGCGATAAAGTCACCTACCGATCCCTCACCGTAGGCATCGAAGACGGTTTTTAAGTAGACATACATACTCGGCACTTCGGCACCGCCCACCGTGAAGGGAAAATCAAAGCGCCAGTCGTCGCCCTGCGGCGGCGGGAAGCGCCACTGTCGGGTTACGTCGGGCACGGCCATATTGGCGGCTAGTCGCGCCGGATAGAGCGTTGAAACATAGACGGTGAGAATGACGATGACTGTGGCCCAGACCGCCGACAGTGAAGAGTAGTTGAGCGTTAGGCCGCTGAGCAATTCGTACTGCACGATAAATAGGTAGGATACCTGACCGAGCAGATAGCCGGCGACAGCACCAAAGGTCGCAAAGACGGTAGACTCAGCGATAAAGAGCATGCCGATATGACTGGGTGCTAGGCCGACGACGCTGTAGACGCCAATCTCTCGCGAGCGCTCGTAGACGGCGCCCGTCATCGTGTTGACGACGATCAATGCGGCGATCAGCACGGGGATAAACAGCTGGCCAGCGCCGCTGATTTCCGTGGAGCCGATCGAACTATAGACTACGACGCGGTCCTTCTGGCTGACAAAGAGCGTCAGCGCTACGCGCGTCATAAAGGATTCGACGCGTTCGACAAAGGCATCGGTTGCGCCCGGCGGCGCAGCAATGGCGATCGAGCGCAGCTGGCCTTCCATCTCGAGAACGATCTCGTAGGGCAGGAACAGCGCGTTTTCCGGCGCTAGGTGACTAAAGCTTTCGAGCGGTGCTGATGCTTTGACGCGCGGATCTTCCGTGGCTTCGCGGGCAATGAGACCGGCGTCGGTGACCGTGTCCACCGGCGTCAATGACTCGCCGTCCAGATCGTGCAGCTCGGCGAGTCGCTCCGAATCGAACAGGCCGATCACGGTGTAGTCTTGGGCAAAGAGGCGGATCTGCGCCTGCCCGACGTCTTCGGGACCAATATCGAGCAGTGCCGCTAGCTTGTCGGGTAGCAGCACGACGTCGCGTTCGTCGGCGACAAAGAACCGTCCCGCTGTCAGGTATTGATCGATACCAGTGACGCGGGGTTCGTCCGGATGCAGGCCGACAATGCCATGTACGAAGCTGCTCTTGCCGCTGTCGGATGACTCGATGTCGATATAGGCTTTTTCTGACTGGACCTGTGAAAGATACCATGCGCGCGGCACGACCAGCGCGTCGGCTGCAAAGGCGCTACGCACGTAGTCGAGCGTCGACAGCTGCATGCCGCGCCAGGCGCGTTCGCGGACCAGTGCACCTTCATACTGCGGTTTTGTGTCGCGCGGCAGGCGGTAAAAATCCAGGCTCGATTTGACGGACGTAAAGGAAGAGACGGTAAAGGTCAGCAGCGTGAGCGTGATGGCCGTTAGCGCAGTGCGCAGGCGGCGCTTGCTCAGGTTGGAGATGCCGAGTAGGATGGCGGCAAAGCCGGCGCTGACGCGCCCGACGTCCGTTTCATGCAGACCCGCCGCCGCCCCTTTGCGCTTTTGCAGCATGTCTTTAAAGCGTCCAATCACAATGAATACGACCAATAGTCCGAGCGCCAAAATGACAAAAGCGAGAAAGATGATGTAGGGTGATGCACTGAGTTTAAAGGCCGGATGTAGCCAGCGCAGTATAAGAAATATGCCGATAAATATGCCGCCAAAGGCGAGAATCTGTTTGCGAATCTCGGGGTAGCCAAAGAAAAAGCGCTCGCAGAAAAACGAAAATGGCAGAATGAGCGCAAAGTAGAATATGACGGCGCGCACGGTATCGTTAGCCGTTGATTTTACCTCTGGATAGATGCGCGCTTCGACGCCAAGTGCACGGCGCACGGCGCTTTTATAGGCGGTGTAGTTTAGCTCTTCGAGGTGGCGTTCTGCCTCGAGCAGGGCCGATTTTGCGCGCGCGTGCATCTGCTGTAATTCCTCGACGATGATGCCGTGTCGCTCCAGCTGTTTAATGCGGGCTTCGTCGATGATCCACATATCGCGTGCCGCCTGTAGCGACGGATTGAAGATCGCATTTTGCGCCGGATCAAAGCCTCGTCCTTGGGCGCGCTCGACGACGCTGAGGTCGACCGTGGAGGGATCGAGCGGCTGTTGCAGAAAGGCCCGGTCGGCGTTGGTTAGCATAAAGCGCACGCCGGCTAGCGCACTTTCGCCGCCAAAAGCCCCTTCACCGGCCAGGATTTTAATGCGGCTGTCGCGTTCGGCAAAGACTACGCCGGCCTGGACTACGCGATCGGCGCGTCCCGACTGATTTTCTATGTAGCTGAAGCCGAAGGAGCGCGGGGGCGCGTCGTTGCTGCCAAGCACGTTGATGCGGTCCATGGCCGATAGGTAGCGCGGATCGACCACTTCTAAAAAGCTGAGTGCTTCGCACTTGAACAGCACCTGCATCATGCGGTTTTCCCACCAGCCGTAGGGCTGCATGCCGGGATAGGTCTTATCGCCCTCTTCGCCCAGATCGGGCGCCGAGACAATGCGTCCATCGCCGTCTAGTTCAAACGCTTGGATGCGGTTGGAAAAGCGATTGCGCATGATGTCAAAGCGGAAGAATCCGGCCGAATCACCTTGGCTCCTAGCGCGTGCGGCGATGAGCGTGCGCACGCCGGCGATGGAGTTGGGGCCGGGCTGTAGGTAGGTTACCAGCGCATCGGCTACTGGTGCTTTGGGCACGGCGAAGTTAACGTCGCGATCAAACCAGTAGATATAGCCTTCAAGGCTGTGGCCCCAGTCGCGCAGCGACAGCTTAGTATCGTTGAAGAACTCGGGGTCGGCCGAGGCCTTGAGCAGCAGAGCAGCTACCGTGCGCGCCTGTTCCTGCAGTCCGTCAAAGTTCATGGACTCGATGCGGTCGAGCGGCGTATCGGCTAGCGGCCGCAGTTGGTTGGGCGTTACCAGCGAGATGGCTTCTTTGCCTACAAAGACGGCGGCTTCGCTGTCGAGTGCCAAGCGCACGGGCATGTAGTTTTTCCAGATGCGCTTGACCGGAGCTACGGCGTCGATATAGCGGTCCTCGTCTGTAAATACCTCGGTGCTATAGTCGGCGAAGTGCTGTGAATAGGGCGCCATCAGGTTTTTTAGATAGTCGTCGTTGCCCCAGTTTGAGTTGTAGAAGGTCCCCATGGCAAAACTGGCGACCTGATCGCTGTGCGAACTGAGATCGAGTCCGATAAACAGGCGGAAATCAATCTCATCACCTGCGGCTATGCGTTCGCGAAAATAGGTGCTCTTGCGCGCGTGTCGCGCGAGAAAGTCGTTGATACCGGCCAGGCCCTGAAAGTGACCCGGCGTAGCCAAAAACAGTACGGTATAGCGGGTGCCGTGCTCTTTTAGCAGGCGCGCCGTCTCTAACAGAGCGGCGATTCCGCTGGCACTTTCGGCGCCGGGCGCTAGGGCTGGCACGACGGACATGGCATCGTAGTGTGCCTGCACGACGAGGATTTGGTCTTTCCATTTTTGCACCTGTTGGCGCTGGCCGCGCGGCATGTCTTCGTCTAGGCCAGGTAACACAGCGTAGATATTGCGCGCCGTAGCCTGTTCCCAATCCATTCGGCTTTCAAGGTGCACTTGGGTAGGACCGCGTCCCAGCTGAGTCCGCAGTGCTTTTGCGGTTTCTTTCTCAACCCAGAAGCGAGGAATGTCGACGGGTACCTGAAGGAATTTTTCTGCGGCTTCGCCGCGCGTGACGCGTCCGTCGTCGTAGAAGAGAATCGCCTGTGCGCCCAGTGCGCGGACTTCGACGTAGTTGTTGCCAGAGCCAAATCCCATGAGGGCGATGCTGCCGGCTACCTGCTGGCCGTCTAATTCGGCCAAGGTGCCGCGGCCGGCATCAATCAAGTGGCCGTCAATGCCGCCGGCGGGCAGGGTCGAAGTGCGCACGCCGTTGGGCCAGAGAGCATGGATGCGATGCTGTTGGCCTGAGGGCAGGCGCAGGTGTCCTCCCTTGTCCACTGGCACCGGTAATTCGAAGTGCTCTGACGTGATTTCCCCAAGACCGATGTCGCGAAACTGTGCTTCGATATAGTCGGCGGCTGCCGCTGAACCGGGATAACCCGTTACGCGCGAGGAGTGGGCGCTGAGCGCCTCGACGTGGGCTTGCAGATCGGATGCTTCGATCTGCTGCACCACGTGATATACGTCGGGATCGCTAACGCTGACGACGTTTTCACTCAGTGGCTTCCAACCAATCAGTCGCTCGATGGTGGAAGAGAGTTGCGCGGGGTTTAACACCGTTACCGACAGTAGAAACAGGGCGGCAAGGGCGATGAGAGCGGCGCGTTTTAAAGGCATAAGCATGTGCAAGCACGCTGTGAATTTTGCAAACCGCGCGCAAAAAATCGGGGGCAGGTCGCAACCTGCCCCCGAAGGTGTCGGGAGCGCTTCAATACGGGCGGCTAGTTAGCCGCCAGTTCGCTGAGGTTCTTTACCCTCTTGAGTTCGCGCTCAAAGCGAAAGGCCAAATCGATTTCCTCGACGGGTTCGTTGCGATAGTTGTAGCGCAGACCAAAATCGGGAATGTGAAATACGATCGATCCCACGTCGTCGTGAATTTTGGAAAAAATCACGTAGCCCTGGACTTCTTGGCCGGAAAAGCAAAACTCGTCGTCGGGGTATTTCGCCTGGTTGACAATGTCGCGGCGCTCGTCATAGCGTAGGTAACCCAAGCCGTTGAAGGCGAGCGGAAAGCGGCGGTAATACTCTTCGACGTCGTAGGCTCCCCAAGGAAAGTACTTGCGTCCGTTTGACGATTCGATCACGATTTTTAGCGGGTCGAGTTTTACTTTTGGGTACTCGTAGTTTTTAACCGTGATGCGAAATACGGACAGGCGCTGCGGCGATTTGCCGGTCTTGGCATCCACCCAGTTGCCGTAGGTAAAAGGCGTGGAGGGCATCTCGTCGCCCGGGCCGCTGGCGTTATTTGACTGAGAGGGATACTGGCGGTTGAGCTCCTCGTCGGTCATGGGGCGCACGGATACCTCTAAGCGGTTTTGTACGAAGGTGACGGTGCCATCATCTAACACCTGCATTTGCGTGCCTTCGTCGCTTTGTTGCTGGGCAACCTCGGCGGGTTCGAACTTGCCGGGGACCACGTAATGCCCACATCCAGTGACCACCAGTAGGGACAGTGTCCAACCGAGCCCAAGGGCCTTATTTAGGGTGCGCATTGGAGATCTCCTCTCAGTGCCTTGTTCACATGTCAACCGGGGATGTATTCTGCCGCTGACGAGCGACGAATTCCCGAAAATTATCTTCTTCTATCTGAACCTGATCCGCCGACTGCTGGCGCAGGTTGTCTATGAAAACATCAAAGATCGGTGCGGCCTTCGCCTCGCGCAGATCGCGTCCAACTTGGACGCTCAGCGTTTGTGCATTGCCGGCAATGGCCGCGTAGCGCTCTTTGTTCTGTTCGTAGAAAGCGCGCAAGTCGCTCTCGCCTATTTCGACCTGAGAGTAAATATCGCTCTCCCACATGGACTCGAGGACCTTTTGCTGCAGCACCTTTTCTCGATCTTCTGTCAGTTCGCTATACAGCCCCCTGTTGCGCGCCTCTTCAATCAGAAGCTGATCGGCCACATAGGCACGCGTAATGCGAAAGCCCAACTCGGTCGTCGTCGTCGCAGGTGCCGAGTCGGCCTGCTGCAGGCGTTTTATCGACTGTTGGTATTCGTCCAGCGTCCACTCGCCCAAATTGCTCTTTAGCAGGCGCAGGTCGGGCGCGCCGTTCTCGGACAAAACCTGGGCAAGAGCCGACGTATCGATTTGTACGGCATGTCGTTCGGCCAAAAGCGCCAGAAAGTTTATGTTCGCCTCCTGTTGACGCTGACGGCTGAGCGTTTTCTCTACGAGATCGCGGCGCTGTGCCAAGGGCACCTGCCGCTTGTCGGCAACCTTGAGCAGCAGATAGCGGTCTTCCATTTCGACTAGCTCGATGGCGTCCTTCTCAAGTAAAAATAGCGGCGCGTAGCGTGCATCGACCATGAGCGGATTGAGCCAATCGGTCGCCATCGGACGGAATCCATTTGCGACGGCGAGTTGGGCAAAGTCCGTTCCGCCGCGCAGCGCTTCTAGCAATTCTATTGCTTTGGCCTGCTCCGGCACGTCGATGCGCTGCAGGCGGATTTCGCTACCAGCGCCCATCTCTTCGTAAAATGTGCCGAGCTCTTCCTCTGTCCAAGATAGCTCATCGCCCATTTCCAACTCGATGAGCGTCGACACCAGGCGATTGCGTTCCCAGGCCTGAACGGCGCTGAGGACGTTGGCGTCCTGATGTAAATTGCGGCGGCGCGCTTCGCGCATCATGAGTTCGCGGTCAATGATCAGCTGAAACTGCTGACGCCACTGTTCCAGCGTGAGCGCCTGATGGCTGCTTCCGAGTCGCTGCAATACTTCGTTGAAATCACTCTCTGTTATTGTCTGTTCACCTACGCGAGCCAAAACGGGCTCGGCGTTTTCTGGTGAGGTTTCCTCCTGGGCACAGGCGCCCAAGAGGAAGCTGCTTAAGAGGGCGTACGTCGTTAATTTGCGATACAAACCTTAGAAACCCCATCCTCTGCGCTCGGCCGGTCGACCGCCCAGGCGCTCCTGTTCGATACCGGCAAAGAGCTCGATAAAAGCGATGGTGTTGCTCACGTCTAGATCTTTTAGGTTGCCATAATTAATATCGTTGACCTGAAAACCGATGTTAGAGGTTATGCTGTACCCCTGATACTGCACCCGGTTGGTATACTGTGCCGTGAATACCTTGCCGACAAAGTCATCGACGTATTCTGGGGGAATCGGGTCGGGAATATCTTCTGCATTGCGGAAGATGATGGCCTCGACGCCGACCTCTACCCGGCTTTTGGTCAGTACGGGAAAAACGGCCGAGACCGAAAAGATCTCACTCAGGTCGTTGATCTCTAGCAGGGCCGGACGCGGTTGTGTGCGGTGGCGCCACATGCTCTTCCAACGCGGGATGATGGTAACGTTGCCGATGGGAAACGGGTAGTCGGCCTTGTTGATGACGCCGATAAAGGCGCTATCGTTGAAGTCGCTGCCGGCTTCGGCATCCTCTGCACGCTGCTTGTAATGATCGACGCGCAATTTGTTGACGAAGGTCAGGTTTCCTCGCGAAAACTTATAGCCGAGATAGCCTTGATTCACCATGGCATTCTGGGTGATTTGCGGGTCGTCAAAGGGCTGTAGACCACCGACTGAACCCGGCCGCTGCACCCACTGTAGCAGGTTGTCGGGGATGTTGTCTTTGACGAATTTGAGCATGTAGAACGCTTCGATGCGTCCGATGCGTGCTACGTCCTGCTCGGCACTCACCATTAAGAAGCTCATCTTCGCACGCTCGTCGCCGGCAATGAGCCACTCGCGGCTGCGACCAACGGTCATGTTGACGCCGGGGTAGACTTCCGCGCCGCCGTACATGTTGTAGCCCCGATGTCCACGCTTATAGGGGTAATCGGCCTCTTCGTCGTTTTCAAAGCGGTCGACCACCGTGTTGTTGTTCATGTCGACGCCAAAGAGAAACTCGGGCGGATCGACGTAGTGGCGGAGAAAGGGCTCTTCGTAGTCCGGCGTTAGGTTGCTGTTTTCGTTGAAGTCGGAGATCAGGTCATTGTTTTCGTCCAGGCCGGGAAAAACGGCGTTGTCGCCGCCGCCGCCGCCAAACCGCGGCCAGTCTACCGCCTGGTCCTGATCGTCGTTGTCGTCAATGTATTCGAACCAGTTTTGCCGCTGGTTTTCGTAATCGACAAAATCGTTTTGGTCGGTGATATAGCCGCGCGTGGTGTAGTCGTGATCCATGCTGAACGCTTCGCTGTAGCCAAAGTAGCGGCCCGACCGCTTGGTGGCGTTTATAAACCAGGCATCGGCCTGTCTATCGCTCAGCGTCAGGTTGCTCAGCTTCTGCACGTTGATGTTGGGATAGCGCTGGAACTGCGCATTGCGCGCAAATTCGCCGCGGACTTCCATGCCCCAAACATCTTCTATCTGTAGGTCGACGCTGGCGATTTGGTTGGCAGAGGGCAGGCCGTAATCAAAGCGCACGACGCGCTGGTTGGTATTGTCGCGCACGTTACCGGCTGCGCGCGTTACCGGTAAAAAGATGGGCTGGCCGTTGATGTTGGTCTGCAGATTCGACGTCACCTCGACCCGGTAGTCGTTAGAGAGCACCATGGCAAAGCTCACCTTGCGCACGACCAGTGCATCGGGAACGCGGTAGCGCAGAAGGATCGGAGCCTCTTCGAGCGCTTCTAAAAAGCCTTCGCGCTCGCGTCCACCTTCGATGGTTGGGTTGACCGCGGTCGGTTCGTCGTCGACGAGCATTTCGGAAGAGAAGAAGAGCGCGCCCGAACCGTCGCCCGGCGAGTCGTCTACGATACGCACGACAATCTCTGTGACGTTGCCCGAGTTTTGGCTACTGGTCAACAGACCTTTACGTGAATTTTCGGAAAAGTTGCTCGAGCTGGAACCAAAGTTAGTGTTGACCAGGGTGGCGCCCAGATTGATAAAGTCGCCGATCTGGGCTGTTCCACGTAGTCCCATGAAATTGGTGTAATCGGTGTCCTGAACGCGATTGGACCCCTGCACAACGCGAACCGGTTCGCTAACGCGTGAAAGCAGGACCGTTGCCCCATACTTGTCTGACTGAAAGTCCCACTGAATGCCGTTAAAGCGAGAGCGGCTAAACGTCAGTGGTGTCAGCGTAGTGCGGATGGCATCGCCGATGGTAAGTGAGGTGAAGTACTGCCCCTTTGCGTCGGAGGCAACGACCAAGTTCTGAAACCAGCTAGAGAATCGAGCGTCTTTGAAGACGGTGCTACCAAAGGCCAACGGCTGCTGTTGGCGCCACTCGTAAATGCGCCAGCCGCGCGTTACCCAGTTGCCAAATATATCGTACTGACCCAATCCCTCGAGCTGTGTGCTAACATACCGCTCGTAGGGCTCTTTGGCGTAGTTGGTGTATTTGTAGCCACCCCAGTCGTATATATTGTAAAGGTCTTGCGGCACATACCACTTGCGCAAGGTGGGAATGAGCGGATCAAATCCTTCGATTCTCACTTGCGACGTGGCGCCGCGCTCGCGTCCCGGCGTCGCCGCAACAGCGGCGGATAGCGTCCCAGCCAGTAGAAGCAGGGCGATCCCCCAAGACGTAACTCTGCGCATGGTATCCCTCCCTTGGGAATAAGACAACGCTTTTGATTCGTTCGTGCTACATGTAGTGGCTCGCCGTGCGAGCCGACATTTTACCCTAATATCCTAATAAACAACAGCTACGCTGCGCATCTCGGTCGTGATGCCGGCATCGGTGTCGGCGCTAAGGCGGACCAAATACAGGCCGGGCGCCACGATCTGTCCCGCTCCATCGCGCCCGTCCCAGGTGACTTGGTTTGGCCCGCTGAGATCCTGCTGATCGTAGATGCGAACGACTTCTCGGCCGGCCAGATTATATACGACTACGCGAATACTGACCGGATCGGTCGCCTTGAGCAGGATGTAGTTGAGTGTGAGCTCGTCGTTGATGCGGTCGCCGTTGGGCGTTAGGATGTCCGATGAAAAATCGACGCCAGCAAAGAGGTTGTCCTCAATTTTGGCACTGACGATCAGCGTATTGTCATCGCTAGCTTCACTGGCGTCACCTGCTGCTACACGCTGGGGAAAGGCGTCCGACTGGCTGTCGCCTACTTCCGCGCGGAACTCAGTCCCTGAAACCGTCAGCAGCGTTTCAAAGTGAATCTTGATCTCTTGTCCACTGCGGCTTATGCGATCGGCAGGGAAGCGGACGCGCAGCTTGCCGTCTAGCATGTCATACGTGAAGTCGACGCCTGCTCCGTCAATCTCTACGGCCGTGGCAGTCGAGGCAAATGGCGTTGAAATGAGCACGGTGTCAAAGCCGCGATTGTTGCCGCGCACGACCGAACGCAGGTGATAGGTGAACTCGTTCACCTCGCCAATGCGCGCCTCGGCGGGGCTGATTTCGGCGACCACTGAGTCGGCTATGGGCGGCGTGGTATAGTTTATGACCACCGAGTCTATAACCGCTTTGTCGAGCAGGCCGCCGGACAATAGCTTAAACTCAAACTGCATAAAGCGTCGATTGTCGGGTGAATTAATCTGTGTATCGGATAGCTCGGCGTAGGGGGGCGACCACGTGCTCCAGTCTCTGTCATTGGTGCGCACCTGGCCTGCGTAGGCTGGGTCGAGCGTGCGATCAAACTGGTCGCGGCGCACTTCCTCGTATTCACCCGGGATACCTGTTTGACGGAAATAGAGCGAGTCGTCTTGGATCGTGCCGGTCTTGGTGCTGAACAGGACTGAAGCCAGCGAATCTTTGCGCGTATATACGTTGATCGGGCCAAAGTTGGCCTC
Organism: Gemmatimonadota bacterium; assembly: GCA_038119905.1. Lineage (GTDB taxonomy): Bacteria > Latescibacterota > UBA2968 > UBA8231 > UBA8231. Next base: position 16,325 of record JAYOKQ010000072.1, read on the forward strand.
GTCGCCCAGATCGATAACGCGTGAGATATAGTGGGCAAACGGAGTAACGCCAACGCCGAAAACCTCGAGGTCGCCCATTTGGAAAGCGCGCTCGCCCGTGCTGCGGAGCTTAAAGTAGCGAACCTGCGTCGGCTGGAAACTCAGATCTAACTCGGGCAGGCCGTGTGAGCGGTTCTGTGCGATGAGCGAGTAGACCGGCGTGTCGCCGACAAAATTGAGCGGATCGCCGTCGTTGATGTAGAACTCGTAGCCGCGCAGCGAGCGCTCGTCGTCGTTGAGCACGCCGCGACGAAAAAAGATGCGCTGGAGCACAAAGATGGCACCCATGTCGACGGTTAGTTCTGCGCCGTTGGTGTTGGTGTAGACGCGCCAACCGGTCTTGTAATCGCCGTCGATAAGTTCGTTGATAATCTGGTTTGAACGGGCGGCGGCCGTCGTAACTGAGGTCGTTGCGCCTCCGCCTAATTCGCGTATGCGAGGCAGGATGTTTTCTTCAGGGTCCGCTTCCAGCGGTGACAGCCCTTCTTCGTCGGTTACTTCCAGCGCGTTAAAGAACAAACCAATATCGTCCCAGGTTTGTCCATTACCGCCGATTTTAAGCCGTTCGGCGGCGTAGACGTCACGAGACAACAACGCTATAAACGCGGCGAAGAGTATAGCTGTTTTACGCATAAATCAGTCCTCGTACTAGGTCGTCGTGTCCGCCGAATTCAGGACGCTTCCACATCGTTTGACTCAATATACCACCGGCAGAATGCGAAGGGCTGTTTCGCTCTGCGAATCGCCTTCGATTTCGATGTTGACGAAATAGGTGCCCGGTGGAACGATCCGCGCACTTTCGTCGCGTCCGTCCCAGACAAAGTTGTAGCGCTGTGCCAGGCCATTGCCGCTGGGCAGTTCGCGCACCTTGCGGCCGGCTAAGTCGTATACTTGGACCCGGATGGGGCGGGGTATCACGAGCTTGAGCGCATCAAAGGCTATGTGTAGTTCATCGCTGATTCCGTCCCCGTTGGGCGAGAGCACCGGCGTCGAGAGAGACAGGTTGGCCAACAGGTCTCCATTAATTGGCAGCTGCACGGAGATAGATTCGCTGCTGACATCCTCACTGGCGTCGCCCTCGTCGATAAACTGGCGCACCTGTTCCCCTAGGTTGCTATTACCTAAAAAGGCGTCAAATCGCGTGCGGTTTTGGTATACAGTTGAGCGGAAATTGAGCTGCACGAGGCTTTCGCGGCGGACCAGATTGGATAGGCGCAAAGCAAATCCCTCCTCGGTCGGGATGCTCTCGGCTTCAACCTGCTGGCCGTCGATATAAAGTCCCGTGAAGTGCACTGGCACGGAAGCGTTAAGACTCAGGCGGTTAAATCCCTGTGACTGCCCGCCGAATATAGGACGGATAAAGTAGGAAAACTCCTCTTCTGTACCCGGCTGTACCTGCGTGGGAATGATTTCGCCGCGTGTTTCCAATGCCAGCGGATTTTCCACGTTTATGTGCAAAGCAGATAGCGAGGGCGTTGCATTGGGATTGTCTGAGAGCAGGCGAACTTCCAGTTGGGCATAGCGCCGGGGCGAGGGCGACTTGAATAATTCGCCTGAGTAGGTATACGGCTCGCTCCAAATGCTCCAGTCGTCGCTAACGGCAATGGAGGTATCGATGGCACCGCGGAAGGAGGGAATGAGCTTGTTGTAGCGCGACTCGGTGACCACCTTGCCATTTTTGTCGTAGAACGTGTAGGTCTGATTGACGGCGTTACCGGTGCGCGAGCGAATTTCAATGCGCGTATCGGCCGGCACGTCGGCGTCCCATTCGAGTGAGGTCAGGCCTCGGATGTTTCTCAGGTCGACGATGGGAGATGTCATATTGACTTCAGCTGGAAAGCCTTCGCCATACATCTGGTATTCGCTGACGAAACCGAACGTCGCATAGTTGCTGTGCGTGCCGGCACGCTCAATCGTGCCGCCCTCGGTTGAGGGATAATAGTGCTGTAGATAGCGAATTTTGCGCAGCGGAAACGCGTGATCGAAGTTGCGCTTCACAACGGGATTTTCGGGTGCTGTTGGCAGAAAAGCGACTTCTTCCCAGCGCAGTGATCCATCGGGTGCAAGCGACCCGTCAGAAGCCAAGATCTGATACCAGAAGAAGTTGCCGTTTTGTGCGCGGCGACTGGGCGGTGCGCCGATGGGCTCGCCAATAATGCGCAGCTGGTCGATCCAGTAGTGGGCGCCGAGATCGAAAATGATGCGGTTAAATATATCTTTGCCGGTGACGGTCTGATGCAGCGTGTTGAGCGACCAGTTGGTTACGATTTTGCCGTCGGCCATGTTCTGTCCACCTTCGAGTACAGACTGAAGGTCGGTAATCAAGTCGATGCTACCGCCGCGCTCTATAATCCCCAACGCTATGTTGTCGCCAATGGTTTCAACTTCAATCTCGGCGAGACGTGCGCCGGGTGTGATCTGCGAGACTTCAATGCGCACGACGTTGACTTGGATATGCGATTGCTCTAATTCGACCGCGTATTCTTGGTTGAATCCGAACGTTTGTCCTGCTCCGTATACGAGCGTGCCGGGAATGGGTACGAGTGCGTTGGTGAAAAACTGCTCGCCGCTGGAGAGTTGGACGGTGAAAAATTCCATAGCCGGCGCGTCTTCAACAAAGCGGAGGCGTATTTTTTCGGCCGTAACCATCCGGCCTAGATCGACTTCTATCCACCAGGAGTCGATTGGATCGTTCGCATCGGGCTGCCAGCCGGTCGTCCGGTCGCCGTCCATTATGAGTTCAGCTGTTCCAGCGCCACTGCCAACGGCGCGGATGCCGCCGCCAAAACGGGCCGCATCCCGCATAGCATCAATGTTCTTGCGCACATCGACCGCACTAATTGTGCCAAGTGGATCGATATCCACAGCCCCTTTGGGGTAGCGCCATTCCTGCCAAGCCGAGCGCGTATCGAACGAAACCTGCTCGGCAGAAATGTGAACGGCAGCAAATAATCCAAAGGCAACCAAGCTTTTGAACAGCTGCTGGTATGCCATGCGTGTGCTCCTTTAGTGAGGGAATGCCCACGGTGACCCCGATTCGGGATGCCGTGGGCTCGTGGCGCAATGCGCCTTATCCGCTCGTATCAGTAGGCCACGCCTACTAGGCGTGATTGCTCTTCTGTGCCCGTATCCGTCTCGACGGACAGGTGTAATAGGTATAAACCGGGCGGTACGGCTACGCCGCTGTCGTCCCGTCCATCCCAGTGAAGTTCCTGGGGACCGTTGACAGCTCCCTCGTTTTGTAAACGGCGCACGGTCCGCCCAGACAAATCGTAAAGAGCTAGGTCAATGCGCACCTCCTGTAGGGCGCGCAACAAGATGTAAGAGACGCGGAGATCGTCATTGATCCCGTCGCCGTTGGGGCTAAAAGCCGCCGCATTAACGTTTAGATCCAAGATGAGCTCGTTGCGCAGCAGGCCCTGCACGGAAAGGCGATTGCTATCGGCCTCTGGTGAGGCATCCCCAGCAACGACATCCTGTCCCAATTCATCTTTTTGGCTGTCAAACACCTTGGCAAAGAACGTTGTGCCGTACACGGTCACCAAACCGTTGAGGCGGATGCGCAGCAGCTGTCCAGATTGATCAACGCGACCTTGGGTGAGCTGTATGCCTAAATGTCCCGCGGCGGTTTGTTCAACGTCAAAGTCCACGGAAACTCCATCGAGCTCGACTTCGCTCACCGTCGCCGCGAAGGGAGTGGCAATTTCGATGCGGTCAAAGCCGTCGTTGCGATCGGCAAAGGTGGAGCGAATGTAGTAATCAAACGTGTGTGATTCACCTAGCGTGACTTCGCCTGGGCTGATCTCGGCGGTCAATTCGTCGGCCAGGGTCGGCGTGGAGAATTCAAAGCTCAGATTCTCTACGATGGCCGATTGACGGGCGTCTTCAGACGAGAAGATTAGGCGAAACTGCAGATAGCGGCGGTTGCCCGGCGAGAGTAAGTCGCTATCAAAAGATTCGTAGGGCGCAGACCAAGGGCTCCACTCAACGACGTTGTCCTCAATGGTGCCGCGATCGGCCACGCGCAGCGAGAAGTACTCGTCCGAGGCTTCGGGTTCACCGATGGGTAGGATGGGCTCTTCTGCGCGCTCTTCCCCCTGGAAAATTTCTGATTTGCGATAGTACACCTTGGGGTCGGGAACTATGCCCGTGCGCGTTTGCAGTATGACTCCGGTCAAGCTGTCTAGGGTCGCCTGTACATGCAGTCTACCAAAGTTGGCAGCAGATCCCATATCGACGACTTCGGACGTGTAGCTGCCGGTCGGAGCAAAGCCGTTGCCAAAGACTTCGGCGTCTTCAATGATGAATTCTTGGCTCGAGCGGCTTATTAGGCGGATAAAGCGGACAAACTGAAGGGGAATCTCCACGTCGATGAGCGGCGTGTCCTGCTCTAAGTTTGAGGCGACCTGGTTGATAAAGGCGATGGGTCGATCTTCGCGCAGTTGATCGGGATTGCCGTCGTGGACAAAGAGCTCGTAGGCGCGTAGAAAGGTCTCGTTACTACCCTGAATGCGAATGCGATTAATGGGTAGAATGGCGCCTAAGTCGATGATCATCGAGGTGCCATCGGGACGGCGTTCGCGCTCTACGCGCCAAAACGTCTCGCGGTTGCCGTCGGTCAGCAGGTTCGTCAGATCGACGTTTGAGGCCTGGGGTGAGGAAATACTGCCTCCTCTGCGCGTAAACTGTAGGTTAGATAGGGCATTGGTCGTCGAATCGACGACGGCGGGTAAGAGCGCTGGACCGTCTGTGGTAAGGCCCGTGAGTTCGCCAACGTCTCGCCATGCAACGCCGTTGGTGCCCGCTTGCCAAAGATCGGTGGCTGACGAGGGGGCGGGAACTAAGAGGGCGCCGCACAGACCTGCTGCTAACGCGCTGCGCCGTCCGAAATGTCGCCATATACCCATAAAGCTTGCCTCTTACCGCGCGGTGTAGAAAGGATACTTCGCGAAAATCCTCACAATAAAGACGAAAAAGGGGAGGGGACGCAAATCCCCTCCCCTTTTCGCTAACCTATGCGAAGAGAGATCTTACAGATCGCTGATCTTCTTCACCTGAGCCCAAGAAGTCGCCTCGACGGCGGTGCCAGCGTCGGCAATCGGCGTCAAGAAGATGTCGGGCATACCACCGGTGTTCATGAACTGCTCGGCCATGCTGAACTGCGCCTGCCAGTAGAAACCGTCGGGGC
>JAYOKQ010000073.1:0-21439 GCA_038119905.1 Gemmatimonadota bacterium
GCAGCAACGCCACTGAGCTAGTGCACATCGGCCAGCTGGCCATCGACTTTCACGCCCGCGTCCACTACTTCATCAATCAGGTATTTAACTATCCGACCTTTGCCGAAGGCTATCGCATTGCCGCACTCAACGGCTTGAACAAGCTGGCGGACCGACAAAAGGTCAAGGAATTACAGTAGGGTTGGGTCCCTTCAATCCCACACCTTTTCCCACTGCTTAGTCTCTGAAGAGCGGTATATGGCCAGGGCAGTGCGCAGCTCGCCCAGCGAGTATTCGGGCCCGGCCGCTAGTGCCTTGCCCTCGAGTACGGCCAGAGCGAAATCTTGCAGCTCATAGCCGAAGCTAGCGTCTCGGCCCGCGTCTTTTTCCAACAGCACCTTGCCCTCTGGGTGGTCTTTGCTATAGAGCAGCAGGCGACCACCACGTCCCTTTTCAACCAGCAGTTCGCCCTCCGTGCCCGTTACGCGGAACTCTTCGCCCGGTCCCATGAACGAACCGGCGCGCAGGGCGTCAAAGACGGCGACAGTGCCCGACTCAAAGCGCAGCAGCGCGCGCGCCAGTGACTCGCCCTCCATATCGGCCAGCGGTCGACCGGTCACGGCGACCACTTCGTCGATTTCACCCAGCCACATGCGCAGCGGCCGTATCCAGTGGGCGCCGCCGTCTATCGTAATGCCACCGCCGGCCTTGGCCAATTCGTAGCGCCAGGGCTTGGTGCCCCAACCGCTGCCTACTGGACCGCCAAAAAAGGCGCGCGCGGTGATGATCTCTCCGATGGCACCTTCGCCAATGAGCTGTTGTACCGCTAGTGCTTCGGGCCAGTACTGCGATTGCTCGGCGACCATAAAAACGGTGCCGGCACGCGCGGCCGCGTCCATGATGCGCTGACAGGCGTCGAGCGTCATGGCCATCGGCTTTTCCAACACAACGTGCTTGCCGGCGGCAAAGCATTCGACGGCTACGCTCTCGTGCTGGTCGTGCGGCAGCATGATATCGACCGCGTCGAACGTCCCCTCGGCGAGTGCCTCCTGTAGCGATGTAAAGGGGGGCGCGCCCGTTTGTTTGGCCATGGCCTGTGCGCGCTCGGGGTCGGTGTCTACAACGGCTGCTACTTGGATGTTGGGCGCGTCGCTCTCGATGCCGCGCCAGTGCGATTGGGCGATGCCGCCGCAGCCGATCAGAGCGAGCTGTAGGCGTTGATCTGTCATGGGTTGTCCTCGTGTTTTGCGGTTGGTATAGACCGGGGAAAATATATTGAAGCCGCCGCGTGCTGTCACCGCGCTCGGTCGCGTCGACCCGCTGTAATCGCCTATATTGAGGTGCATTTTTATTTGTTTTGATTGACGCACGATCGCGGCTCTTCACCGCGGGAAAGAAACGTCCTTTTGCAAGAATTTACGCCTATAGGCTACGTTGAGTGTGCGCAGCGCTATCGCTACGAAGCGGCGCGCCAGGCCAGCATCGCACCGGACAACAAAGCGTGGATACAGCTTGTCGACGACGATGAACTGCGCGTTGGTCTTCGCGGTCTGGAGGATTTCGAGCGCATTTGGCTCGTCTACGAGCTGCACCTGAACGAACGCTGGCACTCGCTGGTGCAGCCACCGCGCGCAGATGCGGATAAGCTCGGCGTTTTCGCCACGCGCTCGCCGCACCGTCCCAACCGCATCGGCCTGAGCTGCGTGCGCCTGCTCGGGGTTGAAGGCAGCCGTCTGCACGTGGGACAGCACGACCTGCTCGACGGCACGCCCGTTTTAGATATAAAGCCCTACGTGCCCTATGCCGATGCTTTTCCCGAGGCGCGTGCCGGCTGGATCGACGCGTGCGAGGAAGTCGTCTACGCGCTGCGGGTTACCCCAGCGGCCCGGGAGCAAATAGACTGGGTCCATCGCTGCGCTGGATGGGATCTGATGAATTTTCTACAGGTACAGCTGCGCACCGACCCAACGCACGCGGAGCGCAAGCGCATTGAGCGGCGTGGAGACCTCTACCGCATTGCCTTTCGCACTTGGCGCGTTGAGTATGCTGTCGTCGACGACGTCCAATCCGTTGAGGTGCAGCGCGTCTACAGCGGATACCGACCTGAAGAGCTGGCCGAAGACGGCGAAGACCGCTATGTGGACAAAGACGTGCACCGGGCGTTTGTAGCGGAATACGGCTATTAGATTAAAATGGCGCCGGCATATCAAAGTGCAGGCGCTGGCCCGTTTCTGGATGGTTGAACGAGAGCTGGGTGCTGTGCAGCATGAGCCGTTCGGCTAAGGCGGGATTCCCATAGAGGCTATCGCCGATGATGGGATGGCCGATGCCCTTCTCGTGGGCGGCATGCACGCGCAGCTGGTGCGTGCGGCCAGTAAGGGGCTTAAAGCGCACGCGCGTGGCGCGCTCATCCCGTTCGATGACCTCCCACTCCGTAACGCCCAGCTTGCCATTTTCCGGATCGTAGATGCGCTTGGGTCGGTTGGGCCAGTCGAGGCTGAAGGCCAGCTCAATGCGCCCGCCGTCGGCCTCGACGCAGCCTTCCAGCAGGGCGGTATAGGTTTTGTCGACTTCCCGTTTTTCAAACTGCATCGACAGCGTTCGGTGCACGTCGCGGCGCAGGGCCAGCACCATAAGCCCCGAAGTTTCCACGTCGAGGCGGTGCACGGAAATCGGTCCCTTGGCCAGGGGAAAAACCTCTTTGATACGCTCTACGACGCAGTCGTCCATACCGGGTCCACGCCCCGGCACCGAAAGAAAGTTGGGCAGCTTGTCGACGACGACAAAACCGCGGCCCACGTGCAGGACCGACAGCGGTTTGTCGCGCAGGTCGGGCAGAACAAAATCGCCCATTAGCACACCTCGGCTGCGGCGATGCCGCGCAGTAGAAAACCCAGTATGGGATAGCACTTGGGGCGACAGGCGCTGTAGTAGCGTCCTTCCATGCGCGGATGCACGCGCGACGAAGCGCCCCACCAAAATTCGATCATACCCAGTGGCTCCAAGCCTTGGCGAACGGCGTGCTGCACGAGCTTGGGCGCGCAGCAGTCGCCCATGCCGGTGGGTGGGCGCAGACTGCCGGTGTCGACTTCCCTGAGCGGCAGGACTTCGCCGAGGGCGTTTTCAAAGCGGTAGGCGTCGTGGATGCGTTCGGTCAGCGCGCGCGACAGGGCGCCGCGTTCGACTTTGAGCTCTTCGATCTGTCGCCGCAGCGCGCGCGTACCGGGCAGACTCTCTTGCAGTTCGCCAATGCGCCGGGTGAACTCGGCCACCTGCGCTTCTGTTTCGCTGCGCTCCCCTTCGTACTCGTCGAGAAAGCCGCTTGAAGGCACCCAGCCGTCTGGCTGCTGGCGTTCGGCCCACTCGCCGGAAAAAGCGCGCAGCACGCCGCGCCGTCCGTCTGGGTCGCGGCAGACCATGACGCCAAACATCTTGCCGTTGGCCTCTTCGTAGAGGCTGGCGGTAGAAAAGCCGCTCTCTGCCGTGCGCTGTGCCGCTAGGTAGTCCATCAGTTCCTCTGCTGCGGCCAGCGTCTCGTGCGTTGGTCGCAGCACCCGCTCGCAGCCGGTCTGCGGACAGCGTCCGGCATAGCGCACGTCGGGCAGGGCGTCTGTTTTGAGCGGCGAGGCGGGGAGTGGGTGCATAAGACGGGTCAGCGTGCAGTGTACGGGTGAGGAAAAAATATAGAATGGGTGCGCCCGTCTCGTCAAAGTGATATATCGCCTAACATCTGGCGGCATGGAGGCACCTTTGGTTATTATAGCCGCTCGCACATTCTAACAACAACCTTGGAGCGCTGTGCGCGGCAAGGCACGAATGAGGTTTGTATGAAAATAGAACAGATTCGCGTGATACCACTGGTCGAGGATGCCCCCGCCGGCGGCTGGCCCAAGGGCGAACTGCCGGCGCGCAACGAGTATACGCTGCTCGAGGTGGGCACCGACGAGGGCGTATTTGGTCTGGGTAGCGTCTACACCTCGGCGCGCCTGACCGAAGCGGCCGTGGAGCTGCTGCGGCCCCTGTGGGAGGGCGAAATGGCCATCGAGCCCGTGCGCGTGTCGGAAAAGCTGCACCAGTCGACGTTTTGGCAGGGACGCGGCGGCACGGTGACGCACGCCATTTCCGGCATCGATATCGCACTGTGGGACATCTTTGGCCAGGTCACGGGCCAGCCGGTCAGTCGCCTGCTGGGGGGCTGCTATCGCGATCGAATCAAGCCCTATGCCTCGCTGAGCATGGGCCACGAGCGCTTTGTCGAACACATGGAAGAAGCGTTGGCACGCGGCTTTAAGGCGGTAAAAATTGGCTGGGGACCCTTTGGGCGCGCGTCGCGTCAGCGCGACGAGCAGCTAGTGCAATTGGCGCGCCAGACGCTGGGTGCTGACGTCGAACTCATGGTCGATCCCGGTGCGTCCGGTCGCTACTGGTCGCACGGCTACAAGTGGGCGCTAGAGACGGCCAAGATGCTGCGCGACTACGACGTGACCTGGTTTGAGGAGCCGCTGCGGCCGGACGATATGCAGAGCTATATCAAGCTGGCCGAGAACGCGCCGCTGCCGATCACCGGCTGCGAGGTGCTGACGCGGCGCCAGAGTTTTATGCCGTGGATAGAGAACCGGGCCGTCGATTTTATCCAGCCCGATCTGACCAAGGTGGGCGGTTTGACGGAAGGGCTGCGCATTGCCCAGCACGCCTATGACCATTCGATCATGACAATCGCGCACGGGTGGAACACGGCCGTGGGGCTGGCGGCCGATATGCAGCTAATGGCGGCCCTGCCCACGGCGCGCTGGGTCGAGTACAAAACGCCCAGCCCGTTTATAGACGAGCTGCTGCCGGCGCCTCTTCCCATTGACGAGGAGGGCTTTGTCTCCATTCCATCGGCGCCGGGACTCGGCGTGACGTGGAACCGCGACGGCGTCGAAAAGCTGTCGGGTATGCGGCTGTCGAATTAACCAGAGCTTCGTTGGGCTGGCATAGGGCGTTGCTCCGGAGGGGGCGACGCCCTATGCGCTAGGCGTATTTCTTGGGCCCCGCTAGCGTCGACACCTCGTCGAGTCGAGCGCGGTCTTCGCGGCTCAGGCGCCAGTCGGCAGCGCCAAAGGCGTCGTCGACGTGCTCGGGCAGATCCGCTCCAACGATGGGAGCGGTAATTTCTGGATGGTCCAGCAGCCAGGCCAGTGCGACCTGAGCCGGCGTTTTGTCGTGCGCCCGACCGATGTCGATCAGCGCCTGCACGATCCCATCGACGCGCTCGGTCATCGCTTCCTCAAACTTGTACTTATGCGCGCTGAGGCCCCGGCCTTCGGTCTTGCTCCACACCGTGCCGACGGGCGGCTCTTGGCCGCGGCGATAGTGGCCCGTCAGCAGGCCGATCGCCAGCGGGCTGTAGGTCATGATGCCGATGCCCTGCTCCCGGCACAGCGGCATCATATCCGGCTCTAGCTCCCAGCGATTGATCAAGTTGTACTGGTCCTGAATGCAGACGAACGAGTGCAGGTTGTGCGCGTCGCTGGCCCACAGCGACTCCATGACTTTCCACGGGCGAAAGTTGGAGCAGCCGATATAGCGCACCTTGCCCTGCGATACCAAATCGTCGAGCGCGCGCAGCGTCTCTTCAAGCGGCGTGTGGGGATCAAAGCTGTGCAGCAGGTAGAGGTCGATATGATCGGTTTGCAGCCGCTCTAGGCTGGCCTCGACCGCGCGCAGTACGTTGAGTCGCGAGAGGCCGCTGCGGTTGGGGCCCGTGCCCAGCGAGCTAGAGACCTTGGTGCACAGCACGACTTCGTCGCGCTTGTCCTTGAGCGCTTTGCCGACGATTTCTTCGGATCGGCCCTGTCCGTAGAGCGCGGTATCTATGAATGTGCAGCCCATATTGATGGCGTGGTCTATGACGCGGATGCACGTGGCTTCGTCGTCTTGTGCGCGGAATGCGGTGCCCAAGCACAGGCTGGAAACGCGTATACCGGTGCGGCCGAGCTTTCTGTATTCCATCGGGTTAAACCTCTCTTTTATTGGCTCGCACAGGGGCGAGCCCAAGGCAAACAAACAGGCGAGTCGCAGTCGCTACGCAAGCGGTAAAATCTCGGGGTTTACCGGGCTGCGCGGCGTCCGACCCTGCAGCACGTCGACAATGCCCTCGGCCGCTTCGGTTGCTACGCGCACCAGCGCCCGGTCGGATAGCCCGGCTACGTGGGGCGTCAGCAGCGCGTTGGGCGCGCTCTGCAGCGGGTGCGATGGATCGGGTGGTTCCTGTGCAAACACGTCGATGGCCGCACCGGCCAGTTGGCCAGCGTGCAGCGCTTCGGCCAGCGCCGCTTCGTCGACGGCCGCTCCGCGCGACGTGTTAATCAGGTAGCTCGTAGGCTTCATCTGCGCTAGGCGCTTGGCGTCGATGAGGTGCCGCGTCTCGTCGGTCAGCGGCACGTGCAGGGTGACAAAATCGGTGCGCTCTAGCAGCTCGTCGAGTGTGTCGACAAAGGTTGCTGGCCCGTCGTAGGCGCTGCGATCGGCATAGGGATCGTAGGCCAGCACGTGCATGCCCAGTCCCCGTCCTGCTTTCTGCGCCGTGCGCCGTCCAATACGACCCAGTCCGATAATGCCCAACGTGCGCTCAGAAACCTCCACGCTGCCAAAGGCCATGCGTTCATCAAAGCGCCCGGCGCGCACGCCGGCGTCGGCCTCTTTGATCTTGTTGGCCAGCGCCAGCATAAGGGCGATGGCGTGTTGGGCAACGCCTTCGGCATTGGCTTCCGGGGTCCACACTACGGCGATCTTGCGTGCACTGGCGGCGGGAATGTCGATGTTGTCGAGGCCCACGCCGTGTTTGGCGATGACGCGCAGGTTGGGTGCAGCTTCCATGCGCTCGGCGTCGACTCGATAAATGCGCACGAGCGCGGCATCGGCTTCGGCGGGTATCGCGTCGGCCGGCTGGCCCGTCTGCCACGGGGCGATGAGTTTGCAGTGCCGTGCGAGCACTTCCATGCCGGCTGGCGCAATGGGTTCGGGGACAAAAACGGTATGTGTCGTCACGAGGTCGCTCCTTCTCGAGCTTTCTTCTTTTCTTTGCGGGCTTTGAGCACTACGGTGTCGGCGTCGAGGTGATCGTCGCCGCAGAAGTGGACGTAGCTCTCGTAGGAGCCCTGGAAGTCGACGATTTCACCGGGCTTGATTTCGACGATGCGCGTGGCTAGCTGGCTGACAAACCAGCGGTCGTGCGACACGAAGATTAGCGTGCCGTCGTAACGCTTAAGGCCCTCGACGAGCGCTTCGATGGATTCGAGATCGAGGTGGTTGGTCGGCTCGTCGAGCACCAGCACGTTGGGTGCGGCCAGCGCTAGCCGCGCAAATACTAGGCGGGCCGCCTCGCCGCCCGAGAGTGCGGCCAGCGGCTTTTCCACATCGTCGCCGGAAAAGAGCACCATGCCTAAGCGTTTGCGCACGGCGCCAATGCTCTGCTCGGGAAAGTAGCCGCGGATCCACTGCTCGGCGCTGGCATTTTCCGGCGTGAAGTCTTCCTCGTGGTCCTGGGCAAAATAGCCCGGATGCGCTTCATAGCCCCATTCAGCTTGGCCGGCATCGGCCGCCAATTTGCCCATGGCAATCTTCAGCAGCGTGGATTTGCCGATGCCGTTGGGCCCCATAATGGCTAGGCGGTCGCCGCGCTGGACGAGCAGATCTACTCCGTGCAGCACTTCGTTTTCGTTAAAGGCTTTCTTAACGCCCTTGATGGACAGCACGTCGCGGCCGCTGTCGCGCTTTTGCGCAAAGCGAAAGGTGGGGTAGCGCCGCGAGCTCTTGGGCAGCTCGACCACGTCTTCGGCCATCTTTTCGATCATGCGCTGCTTGCTGCCGGCTTGGCGCGCCTTGCTCGCTTTGGCCTTAAAGCGATCGACAAACTGCTGGTGGTGGGCTATCTCCCGCTCTCGATTGGAAATCTCTTTTTCGCGCCGCTCTCGCTCGAGTCGTTTGGCCTGTAAAAAGGAGCTGTAGTTACCCCTGTAGAGCGTTACAGTCTCGTAGTCGACGTCGAGGATATGCGTGCTGATATTGTCTAAAAACCGGTGGTCGTGCGAAATGATGACGGCCGGTCCGGCAAAGTCGCGCAAAAAGGTTTCCAACCAGCGGATAGATAAAATGTCGAGGTGGTTGGTTGGCTCGTCGAGCAGCAGCACGTCGGGCAGAGAGGCCAGCACCTGTGCCAGCAGGACGCGCAGTTTGAATCCGCCCGACAGCGTCGACAGCGGTTCGTGATGTATGGCGCTGGGCAGGCCAAGGCCCTCCAATATAGCCGAAGCGTGCGCCTCGGCCGCGTATCCGTCGCGCCGCTGGTACTCGTCTTCAAGCGCGGAAAAACGGTCGGCATCAAACTCTTTCTCGGCGTTGGCTAGCAGCTGATCGCGTTCGACCATGACGTCCCACAGGTCGGTGTTGCCCATCAGCGCGACGTTGAGAATCTTCTGCTCCTCGTAGAGGAACTGGTCCTGGCGCAGCACGCCTAGGCGCAGGCGCTGTGGAATCGACAGGCTGCCCTCGCTAGACTCGAGGTCACCCGTGAGAATGTTTAAAAAGGTTGTTTTGCCGGAGCCGTTGGCACCCACTAGGCCGTAGCGCTCGCCGGCGTTGAGCTGCAGCGATGCGCCGGCAAAGAGCGTTCGATCGCCGTAGATCTTGCCGAGGTTGGATAAGGTTATCATAGGGAATAGAATCTAAGCGAAATCGGCGATTGCGGAATGGCTAACGGCGGTGGCTCTGTCGATGGGCGCTGGACGATCAGATCCAAAAAACGACGTTGTCGGTCATGCCAGTAAAAAAGTCGATGACCAGCCAGAGACCGGCGCTAGCGAACTGGCCTATAATGAGCCCAAAGAAGAAGGGCCGCGCGCGCAGAAAGAGCTTGGGCCCGCCGTACTTGACGATAAAGGCCTTGAGGAGCCAGGCGAGAAAAATGCTGAACCACAGCTGGTCCATCAGCCAAATCATCGAGACGGGAAAACCGATGGGGTGGAGGGGCCACCACAGCAGATGGTGCCGTGCTGTCATGAGCCCGGCCATCAGTGCGCCGCCGAGGATGGTGTGAATCCAACCTTCGACATGGGCTTCCGTCGGCGTGGCCAGCTTGGCCGCTACGTAGTCAAAGGGCGCGCGCGCGCCGGCGCCAAAAAACCAACCGTTGAGGTTGATGCCGCCGTACTCGTAGGCCAAATACAAAATGGTGGCGATCGAGCTGACGATGCTGATAATAATCGCCAGTAAGAGAGCCCACAGCAGCGGTCGCACGTTCCGTCCCATGCCTTCGCTTAGCTTGAGGCTGTGCATGCAAGAGGCCATGACAAAAGTGCGAATATCGGCGCCCCAGACGTGCGTATAGGCTAGGCCAACCATGCCAGCTGTACCCAGCGCCGAAGAGCCAACCGCAGACACCAGCGTCGAGGCGGCAATGAGCGGACTCGTGACGGCGGCCACGCCGCTTTCGACCACCACGCGCGTCAGACCGACAAAAACAGCCAGCGCTAGCGCCAGTAGGACGAGGGCGACCCACGCCGGCATGCCGGCGGCGATCAGCCAGATAGCCATGCTCGCACAGCCGCCCAACAGACAGATGAGCGCGGCGCGATAGGACATGATTTCATCGCTGTCATCAACGGTCTCGTCGCTGTGCACCGCCTTGCGCCAAACGTCGCTTAGATGGTTGCGCGCCAGCCACAGGCCAAAGAACACCAGCACGAGAAAAGCGCCCTGTCCGTAGTGGGCGAGAATGGGCTTGGATGCTGCTCCGTAGATCCCTAACTGCTCGCTGCTGGCCACGCCTAGCATACCCATCGTGCCGTCTGCGACCTTGGCTACCAGGTTAAAAAACCACAGACTGAGCGCGATATCGAGGTTGATCAAATAGGAGAAGCCGACCATGGGAAAGCTGAGCCGGACGATGATCGACGTGGCGTTGCGCAGGATGGGTATGGTACTGACCAGCTGCACGGCAGGCACCGTGTTGTAGTAGGCATGCAGCCCGTTGAGCGAACTGACGATGGCCGGCAGGGCAAAGCCGATCCACAGCAGGGGATTGCGCCAGAGCGCGCTGCGTCCCTCTGCATCTTGGCGCACCATCTCGAGCGGAACCTGGACGATGGGGAAGAGCAGGCGCTCGCGTTCGGCCCACTGTCGGCGCAGCACGACCATCAGGGCGATCATGACCAGATAGAGGCTCAGGGCAAAGAGCACCCAGTAGCACAGCGGCTCTATCCACGGCTCCCAGGGAATGGAAGCGCCCTGCGGCTTGCCTTCGTAAAACCAGCGGATGGCCGTCGCGCTTTGCGGCACCATCCACGAGGGCACGTGTCCGTTGATGAGCGAGGCCCACTCGTTTTCCGGCGTGGCAAAGTACTGGGCGGCGGTGGTGATGGTCAGCAAATATTCGGACAAGCCCATGGTGGGAATGGCCGAAGCGGTGATCATCATTGCGTAGACCACCAGCAGCTCGCCGTGCGCCAGTGCCCACGATGCGCGCGCAATACGCACCAGACCGTTGAGCGGACCGACCAGTAAAAAGAACAGGAAGATGGCGCCCGGCGTGCTGAAGTCGAGCGCCATATACGAGCCGCGAATGACCATATTGCCGTAGGGTGCAGCGCAGGCCAAGCATAGTGACAGCAGGCTACCCGTTAGGATAGCGCGCGCGGAAAAGGCGCTGCGCTCGCGTGCGGCGTATGGCCGCTGTCTCGGCTGATCCATCCGTTTGTTCGGTGCCGCCCGGCGTGCGTCGGTTAGCTCGCCGATTCGAGGTAGGCGGCCAGCAGATCGCGACAGGCTTTGATATCGCCGGTGTGAATCGTTTCCGTTACCGTATGGATGTAGCGCGTCGGACACGAAAGCGTCATGGCGCGGCATCCACCGGCGCTGCGCTGGATGCCGCCAGTATCGGTGCCGCCGGCGGCCAGAATAGAGCGTTGCGTCTTGATCTTGTGCTTTTTACCCAGGGCGTCAAACGTCTCAATTAGGTCGTAATCGCCGATGGCCGAGCTGTCCATCACGGTGATAGCTGCGCCGTCGCCTAGCCGCGTGCAGGCCTCCTGAGCCGGCACGCCGGGCGTGTCGACGGCCAGCGTCGTGTCGATGCCAATGCCGATATCGGGCTGGATCGCCCCCGAGGAAGCGGTGGCGCCGCGCAGGCCTACTTCCTCCTGCACGGTAAAGACGCAGTGCACTTCGCAGCTGTGCTGTTTCAGCTTGCGACAGGCCTCGATGGCAATCCAGCAGGCGGCGCGGTTGTCCAGAGCTTGGCTGACCATCAGGTGGCCGAGATAGTGCACGGGGGCGTTGATGACGACCATGTCGCCGATCTTCACTTTCTTGTCTACCTGCTTTTTGCTCAGCCCCAAATCGACCATAAACTCGCGCACGGTGGGAATGCGCTTGCGCTCTTCGGGTGAAGCGACGTGGATGGGTTTGCCGCTGGGGTTCATAATGCCCGTCAGATCTTTGCTCGGATCGTTGGGGTCGGGGCAGACCGTGACCATGCGCGCAAAGAGGTTGCGCGTGTCGAAGCCGCCGACGGGATTGAGGTAGAGAAAGCCCTTGTCGTCTACGTGCGAAACGAGAAAGCCGATCTGATCCATATGGGCAGCCAGCATGACGCGCAGCGGTTGGTCGGCCGCTTTGCCTCTCTTGGTGGGCTTTTTCACGGCGATAATCGAGCCGAGTGGGTCGACGCGAATCTCGTCGAAAATATCTCCAATCTCGTCCAGTATGAGCTGGCGGATGCGGTGTTCGCGACCGGGCACGCCGGGTGTGGTGGTGAGTTTTTCGAGTAGTGTGAGCGCGCTCATGCGGCGATTCCTTTCCCTATTTATGGGCGTTTTTCTACGGTGTATTCGCGGTGCTCGTCGTCCAGCGTCCAGCGCACGACATAGGTCCCTGCTGGGAGATTGGCATCGTTCCACTGCAGCCAGAACAGTCCTTCCAACCCATCGTCGCTGCCGGCGATCGGTCCGTCGTAAAGGTGCTCGACGACGGTGCCATCACCGGAGCAGATGTCGACGCGCAGCGCGCCGTCGCGTGCCGCTTTGCAGGCCAGCAGCACGGGAGCGGACGGACCGCTAACCCGCGGTAAGGCCGCGGCCATGGTCAGGTGGGGCGAGGGCATTGGCTCGGTCTGGGCTGTCGGTCCGTCCACGGCGTAGCGCCGGACAAAGCTGGGTGCATTCCGGCTCGTTTCGCTATGTCCTCCAAGCTGGCGCACGCGCGCGTCAAAGTCGCCCAGCGCGGTCCACAGCGTGCCGGCTCGTCCTTCCGGCTGCGGCGTCCACAGACCGCCTAAACCGGCGTTGCGCCAGCGCGGTTTGTCGCGGTCGCCGTTCCACATATTCTCGATATTTGTGTGGATAATGCGTTCGATATCCTGGCGCGTAAAGACGATGCCCGTGTGGTAGGCCTCGACTATAGAGGCCACTTCGCGGCTTTGGTAGTTGCGCGTTGGATGTACGTTGACCCAGTGGCGGATGCGCTGCTGGTCGAGATCTATATCCCAAGGGCCGAGCGGCTCCCAGTAGTTCCAAACGTAGCCGCCTTCAAACAGGCGCAACCGCGCCCTAAACAGCGCGAAGATTTTTTCGGCGCGCACGCGGTGAGCCGCGTTGCCGGTGAGGCGAAACAGACGCAGGGCCGCCACGCCCATATCCATCTGCTTGTTAAAGGGCAGGCTCAGGCCCGACTTGTCGCCGGGTAGGTTGCGCCAGGTGCTCAGGTCGTCGGGCAGCAGATAGCGGTCCCACGAGGCGTAGGCGCCCTGCGGTCCGTCGTCGTGCCAGGTGCCGCGTGCGTCCCACTTTTCCATCAGGTCGCGTTCGGCCAGAGCTATGTAACGACGCGCACGGGCGCCGTGCACGGCCTCGAGGCTCTGGTCGCCCAGAACGACTTCGGCAAAGCGCAGCATGGGGTTGATGAGAATGGCATCTCCCACGTGCACGTCGGCCCAGTACTGGGTGTCGTAAATGTAGGGGCCGATAAAACCGCGATAGCCGTCGGGGCCGACGGCCATGAGCGATACGAGCCAGTCGAAGTAGCGCGCGGCCCCATCGAGCCAGGCCCCATCTCCGTGGGTTTGATAGCCATCGACAAAGCTGTCGGCGGCATAGGCTGCGTGCCAGCAAAACCCCTCGCCGGTAACCTGTCCCTCTACGGCCAGATTGCGGTTGGCCATTACGCGAGCAAAGTGCGCCGCCGGATCGGGCGTTTCCTGCGCGTACAGACTGGTCATCTGCAGGGCGATCAGCGCGACGAGCAGAGCGAATATGCGTCCGCTACTCATCCGTCAGCAGGTAGGCGTTGTCGGCTGGTTCGAACCCATAGGGATTGCGCCAATCAAAGACGGGCTCCTGCCCCTCGTCGTGGTTGTCGGACACGCCGTAGGCGATGTAGAAGTTCGGCGCGTTGTCGTCGCATTCGATAAAGGCGCGCAGCAGGCCGGCGCAGTCGCGGTGGCTATCCCACACGCCGTCGGCGCGGTAGGGACGGTTGCTTCGTCCCACGCCGCCCAGGCGCACGACGAGGATCTTCTGTCCCTCAGTGAGTCTTTTGGCATAGTACTGTCCGGCGATTTCCATCCAGCGCTTGCTGATGCCGTAGAGACTCGTAGAGCCCACGCCAAAGGGGTCGCGGCGCGTGTCCGGCGTATTGGGTATTGACGCATCCTTGTCGTAGCCGTCGCCGAGAAAGTCAAAAGAGTGCACGGAACTGGTCATGTAGATGCGCGGCGTTTGTTCGGCGATGGCCACGCGATACACGCAGTCGGTAATGGCAATATTGAGCGGATCCAGTCCGGCCTGCCAGTTTTCGTCGCGCGTATTCCAACCCAAGTGGACGATGGCATCCTGACCGCGTGCGGCCTCGGCTACCTGTGTCCGCACCGCTTCGGTATAGGCATCGAGCTGCTCTTTCCAAGAAGTGGGCTTGTCGCGTTCGAGTATTTCCTCCATGCGCACAATGCTGATACCCGAGATATCGTACTCGTCGCCCAATTCTTGTCTCATTACGTGCGCTACAGTACCAGTGGTTCCTGTGAGTAGCACTTTTTTCATCGTCCTGCCTGCTTGCGGTTTGGGGTGTAGTGGCTCAAAAAAATAATAATACCGCCTATATACTGCATCAACGTGTGCGGCTGTAGTCCTATCTCAGCAGGATCAGTCTCTTTGTCTTGCGCTCTGTTCCGCTGCGCAGACTGTAGACATACAGGCCGCTAGCCACGGCATCTCCGGCGTCGTTGCGCCCATCCCAGTGCACCACGTGTGCTCCTGCCGTCTGCACGCCGCGCGACAGCGTGGCCACCCGCTGACCGAGCAGATCGTAAACAGCCAGTTCGATGGAGGCCGTATGCTCTATTTCGTAGACGATGGCCGTCCGTCCGTTAAACGGATTGGGATAGTTCTGCCGTAGAACGGCGCGTCGGGGCAGAGCCTGCAGCGGATCGACTACCGTAATCGCGCCGCCGAGCATATCGGCGACTAGGCGACCGCTGACCACGTGCGCCTCGCCGGCGTTGTTGCGGTCGTTGGCCGGTCCATCCCCGGCCATGCCGTTGGGCATGATGTCGATATAGCCATCGCCGTCCATGTCGCCGCTGGCCGCCCAATAGGAAGAGTAGTCGGCCGGATCGGGTGCCTGGATCCAGACGATGGGCACGCTGGGCGCCGCCAGGTCGATGACGTCGGGCAGCGCCGGCCCGCCCGCTATGACGACGATGCCGCCCGAAGCGCGCCGGTTGAGCGGACCGCGGTCGCCGGGCACGCCGATAAAGAGATCGTCGTAGCCGTCACCGTGAATGTCGCCGGCTGCCAGTGCGTCGCCGCTTATGGCTCGGTCGCTGGATCCATACACAACGGTCGTTCCAGCCGGGGGCTGTGCCATGTCGAGCACCTTTCCGCGCAGATCGACCGCGCCGTACACGACGTAGGTATCGCCGGCGTCGGGACGGCTGTTGTCGGGTCCGTCGGCGCGGTAGGCGCCCAGCATGAGGTCGGCCCGCCCGTCGCCGTTGATGTCGGCGGCGACAATTTCCTCACCCATGCGGTCGGGCGAGGATCCGCCCCCATCGGCTCCGTAGATCGTCAGCACTTCGCTTTCGCTGCGCAGATCGATGGCCGCCGGCCGATCCGCGCGGCCGAAAAACACGTAGACGTCGCCGGCGTCGGGGCGGCTGTTGTCGGGTCCATCGCCGGCACCGCCGGTTCGATCGTAGGCGTTGCGCAGGGTACCCAGCGCCGCGGCGCCCATGGCCACATCGTCGCAACCATCCCCGTCGACGTCACCGATACCCAGCGAGGAGCCGAGATGATCCATGGCGTCGATTCCGTAGATCACCGTCATGGGATGGTCGCTGTTGGCCAGATCGATCGTTCCATTTAGGTCGAGCGGGCCGTAGAGCACGTAGACACGCCCGGCTTCGTCGCCTGGCGTATTCCATCCGCTGGCCTGATCGGCGCCGATGACGGCGTCTTGAAAGCCGTCTCCGTCGATATCGCCGGCGGCTACCCACACGCCCAGACGGCTGCGCGGCTCGGGGCCGATGACGCCCAAGACGCCCGGTGGCCACGCCCGCGCTAGATCGACGGTGCGCGTTCCGTCCAGCCGGTCGGTCAGCAGGTGGCCTGACAGGATATAGAGCTTACCCGCGTCCGTGCGATCGCCGGCGTTGGCGTAGAACGAACCAACGAGCAGGTCATTGCGCCCGTCGCCGTCTAGGTCGGACACTTCCGTTTTGATGCCGAAAATGGCGCGCTCTTCCTGTCCATACACCGTGACGACGTTGTCGTGTTCTTCGCGCAGGTCGACGCGGCCGCCAATAAAACCGGGACTAAAATAGACGGCTACTTCGCCGGCGTTGGGGCGCAGCGGTCCGGGCGGGCCATCCCCGGCCATGGCCGAGATGACAAGATCGTCGTAGCCATCGCCGTTGAGGTCGCCCGCCCGCACCGGCGTGCCGAATTCGGCGTCGTTGCTGTCGGGGTTATATACGGTGAGCTGGCCGGGGCGCATACCGCCCAGGTCCCAGACGTGCACGGGGGGCGTCTCTTGAGCATAGAGCGGCAGCGCAAGGACGGCTACGATATACAGAGCGGCCATCATAGCTAAAAAAGACTCATTTCTTCATGTTGGTGAACTGCAGGGGTATGCCGAAGTTCTCTTTTTTTAAGGCGGCAATAACGGTCTGCAAATCGTCAATCTGCTTGCCCGTTACTCGGACCTGATCCTCTTGGATGGCGGGTTGCACCTTAATCTTCATGCCTTTGATCTGCTTGACCATCTTCTGAGCAATCTCGCGGGAGATGCCCTCCTGCAGGGTCGCGCTGCATTTAACCTGTCCCTGCGAAGTACCTTCGTTGTCGCCAAAATCGATGCACTTAGGATCGAGCTGGCGCTTGATGAAGTGGTTGATCAGCATATCCTTGAGTGCTTCCATCTTCATGTCGTCTCCGGTTTGGAGCGCGATGTACTTCTCCTTGCGGTTGAACTCGACTTCGGTGCGCGTCTGGCGAAAGTCGTAGCGGGTCGTCACCTCGCGCTTGGTATTGTTGACGGCGTTGTCGACTTCCTGAAGGTCGACTTCGTTGACTACGTCAAATGATGGCATACAGCCTCCTGTGTTATGCGCGCACGCGCGCTAGCGCGTCGGCGATGCTCTTTTCGATAAGTGAATACAGTTCGTCTATTTCTGCCTCAGAGATGGTCAGGGCTGGTGCGACGGCGAACCAGTTGGGATCAATGCGCATGATCAGCCCGTTTTCCAGCGCGGTCTTCTTGAGCATTTGGCCCAGTTCGGGAAACGGCTCCATCGTCTCCGTATCGCGGACCAGTTCCACGCCGAGCAGCAGACCGCGTCCGCGCACCTCGCGCACGATGCCGTGTCGCTTTAGGCCTTCTAGTTTTGTGCGCAGATAGTCGCCGCGGGCTTGGGCTTGGGCGCATAAGTTGCTGGCTTCGATCTCGTCGAGGACAGCTATGCCCACCGCACAGGCTAGCGGGTTGCCCGCATAGGTATGGCCGTGTGCGAAGTTGCGCGCCTCCTCTGGTGCACCGCGAAAGGCCTCGGCCATGCCCTCGCGCGCCATTAGTGCGCCCAGCGGCATGGCGCCGCTGGACAGCGCTTTGCCGCCGCATATGATATCCGGCGTCGCGCCAAACGTCTGCGCGGCAAACATCGATCCGGTGCGGGCGTAACCGGTGATAATCTCGTCGTAAATCAGCAGCACGTCGTGGCGATCGCAGATGTCGCGCAGGATGTGGAAGTACTCTTCAGTTGGCGTGACGATGCCGCCGGTATTGCCGATTGGCTCGACGATGATACCGGCGACCGTGTCTGGATCCTCGTTGACGATGACGTCCTCAAAGAGCTGCGCGCAAAAGCGGTTGCACTCTTCCCAAGAGGAGAAACGGTCGCGATAGTAGGTCGGCGGAAAGACCTTGAGAAAGCCCGGCATATGCGGCTCGAAGGGCGTTTTGCGCTTGCCGGTGCCGCTGGCGGCCATCGCGCCGTAGGTGCCGCCGTGGTAGCCGTGGTAGCGACTAACGAACTTGTACTTGCCGGGTCGTCCGCTCTGCTTGAAGTACTGGCGTGCAAACTTCAGCGCCGCCTCGATGGACTCTGAGCCGCCGCTAAAAGACTTGATGAAGTTGAGATCGTCTGGCGTGACCTGGCCGAGGCGTTCGACAAAATCGAGCGTCACGTCGGCCGTTCCGTGCATGGGAGGCGCAAAGCTCAGCACCTCGAGCTGTTTGTGCATAGCTTCGACCACCCGCGGGTGGCGGTGGCCCAGCACGGCGACAAAGATGCCGCCGATGGCGTCAAAATAGCGCCTTCCGTCGGTGTCCCAGTAGTATAGTCCTTCCGCTCGCTGCACGATGAGCGGGTTGTCGAGAAAGCTCTCGGTCGGCTGATAGTCGAGAAACGTGCGCTGCAGGAGCGCGTGCTGGCGTGAGCTGACATTCATAATAGAACCTAGCGGTCGAAAGGGGTTGGCTTCTTAATATAGGCATCGCGTCACGTGCCGTGGATTGCGTCTGCTCGATTGCGTATGTTGTAGACGCCTCTGAGGCATCGGCAGATATGCGAGACTTTAGTATAAGGAGATCTACATGGTAGAGGAAAAGCGGCATCTGGCGGGTAAGGTCGCCTGGGTAACGGGATCGTCGCGCGGCATCGGTCGCGTCATTGCAACGCACCTGGCCCAGCAGGGCGCCGCCGTGGCCATCCACGGCACGACGGCTACGTCGACGCAGGCCTTTGGCGAGGGGAACTCACTAGAAGAGGTCGCGGCCGAGGTGGCGGCCGTCAGCGGCTCGTCGATCCTACCCGTGCACGGCGATCTGACGGATGCGGCCGTCGTCGATGCGTTAGTGGGCCGCATTCGCCAAGGGCTAGGTCCTATCGACATCTTGGTCAACTGTGCTGGGGGCGATATCGGTGCGGCTGGCACGAGCGCGCCGATGGCCGGTAAGCCGCCGCAAAACGACGCTGTCTTCATTGCACTAGAGGACATTCGCACGGTGCTGGACCGCAACCTGATGACCTGCATTTTGTGCAGTCGCGCCATCGCGCCCGATATGATGGAGCGCAAGTCCGGTCATATCGTCAGCATCGGCAGTATCGCCGGGTTATTCGGCACGGAGAATTCGGCCATTTACGCTACGGCCAAGGCCGCCGTACACGAGTACACGCGCTGTCTGGCCGAGATGCTGCGTCCGCACAATGTGACGGCCAACGTAGTGGCTCCCGGCGATATTCAGACGCCGCGCTTTCTGGCCAGTCGCGTGGTCGACGAAGGCATGCAGCAGGACGGCGGCACGCTGGTGCGCTACGGGCAGTCGATCGAAATCGCGCGCGCCGTAGAATTTCTCGCTTCGGACAAGAACACGTATATAACGGGCCAGGTGCTGCGCGTAGACGGCGGCAAACAAATCTGGCCGTCGTAGGCGATAAACTGTATACGAGCTAGGCTCATGGGAGGACGCAATGAAGGCATTCGCATGGATCGCACTGCTGGTGTTGGGCGCGGTTGGATCGGCGCAAAGCGCAGACGATACGGACTATCCCACGCTAACGCTGCGCAACAACGAGCTGACCATGGTGCTCTATCTGCCCGACGCTGAACGGGGCTTTTACCGCGGCACGCGCTTTGACTGGGCCGGTATTATCGAGCGCGTCGAATACGCAGGTCACCGCTTTTACGCGCCCTGGCGCACGCCGCACGACCCGACGGGCCACGACTTTGTCAGCGGGCCGGCCGAAGAGTTTGCCATGGACCATCCGATGGGCTTTTCCGAGGTCGAAGAGGGAGGGTCCTTTGTCAAAATCGGCGTCGGCTTGCTGCGCAAAGGTGAGCGCAATCGCTATCGCTTTTCGGGGCAGTACGAAATCATTCGCCCCGGCGAATGGACGGTTGAGCACGGCGAGGGCTGGGTCGATTTCCACCAAGACTTCGTCGGCGAGCGCGGCTGGGCCTATCGCTATCACAAGCGCATTGCGCTAGCCGAAGATCGGCCGGGTTTCGATATCTATCACCGCCTGGAAAACAGCGGCGAAAAAGCGATTGATATCAACCACTACAACCACAACTTCACCTCGATTGACGGCGTGCCCTACGGCCCCGATTACACGGTCGAGTTTCCATTTGCCACCGCGCTGCCGCAGGCCATTCGCGACAGCCTGGCTTTTTTCCGCGAAGACCGAATTGAAGTGCCCGAGAAGTTGGGCGACAACTCGCTGTGGATATCGGTCAGCCCGATATCGGGTCCCGTCGCTCACAACGCGGGCCGCGTGCGCAACGACAAAACGGGTGCCGAAGTGCGCTTTGTCGGCGATGCTCCCATCGTCAAATACAACTTCTGGTCGGTGGAAACGGCCGCCTGCCCCGAACCGTTTATCGCTCTCCAACTCGCGCCGGGCCAGGCCCAAGAGTGGACGTGGGCCTATACGCTATCGGCAGACGAATAGCCGCCGCACAGGAGAGCGACATGCAGATACTAGAACAAATTGGCATTGCCGAGCTCAGCGACGAACGCCTGGGCTTCTTTCGCGCCATTGGCGTCGATTCGATCCACATTGAACTGCGCGGCGGCAAGCCGCAGGCCGGTGCCAAAGTGCGCAGCACGGGAGCGGCCAACTCGACGCTGGCCCAGGCTCTGCGCGCCGGACAGGACTGCACGGAGGAGCTGGAAAAAGCGCGCGAGCAGGTCGAGTCGCACGGACTCAAGCTCAACAACGTCTTTATGTCGGCCTGGCAGGAGATCACCCTCGACGAAGAGGACGCCGACGAAAAGATCGGCCACTGGTGTCGGATGCTCGAGAGTTTGGGACGAGCCGGCATTCCCTGCTTGGGTTGGAACTTCAAGCCGATGGGCAATTTCCGCACGACTCCAGATGTGGGGCGCGGCGGCGTGACCTACAGCACCTTTGACTATGCCGAGTTTGATCGCAACCGCCCGACGCCGCACGATCCACCCGTTTCCGAAGAGCAGATGTGGCAGCGCATGGAACGCTTTTTACGGGCCGTCATACCAGCGGCTGAACGGGCCGGCGTGCGCATGGCGCTGCACCCGGACGATCCGCCCATTCCTGAGCCGCTGGGCGGCGTGGCGCAGATTTGCTCGACGTTGCCGCAGTTTCGCCGCACGCTCTTTGATATCGCGCCGAGCCCCAGCAACGCCATGCTGTTCTGTCAGGGCTGCATGACGGAGCTACTCGGTCCGGAGGGTATCTATGACGCGATTGCCGAGATGGCGTCAAAGGACAAAATTGCCTGGGTGCACTTTCGCAACGTGCGCGGCCAGCTGCCGCGCTTCACGGAAGTGTTTATGGACGAAGGCCAGGTGGATATGAAGCGAGCGATGGAGGTCTATCGCGACAACGGCTTTAACGGCCCCTATATGATGGACCATACGCCGCACTTTCCCCACCACGACGACCTCTATGGCAAGGCCTATGCGATTGGCTACATTCGGGCGCTGATACAGACCGTCTACGGCTAGTGGACCCATAGGGAGAGGACAAAGCATGCCGTTTGATTTTACGCGTTTAGACATACCCGACCTCGTGCTGATTACGCCGCGCGCTTTCCAGGACCCCCGCGGTTACTTTATGGAGACCTACAAGCGTTCGGAGTTTGTCGACAATGGCATAGACGATGAGTTCGTGCAGGATAACTTCTCGCATTCCGTGCGCGGCGTTCTGCGCGGACTGCACTTTCAGAAAGCGCCCGCTGCTCAGGCCAAACTGGTCAAAGTAGTGCGCGGAGCAATCTTTGACGTGGCGGTGGATATTCGCCGCGACTCGCCGACTTTTGGCCGGTGGGAGGGCGTTTCGCTGACGGAGGAAAACGGGCAGATGTTTTATATCCCCGCTGGGTTTGCACACGGCTTTTGCGTGCTGAGCGAGGAAGTGGATTTCACCTACAAAGTGTCGGCCGAATAC
>JAYOKQ010000074.1:0-21325 GCA_038119905.1 Gemmatimonadota bacterium
CGAAGCGCCCGGCGTAGAAGCGCCGCTGGGTACGGGCAAAGTCCGCTTTGCCCGGGGCGATGATTCGGTAGAAGTGGACTTTGCTATCGATCCCCAAAAGGTGCTGCTGCCAATGCGCGTTATCGGCTGAGTTCGGCGAGCGGCATGGAGCAACCCCAATATATCGTCGATGCGTTTACCGATGCGGTGTTTGCGGGCAATCCAGCGGCGGTGTGTCCTCTGGACCAGTGGCTACCCGAAGCGACTATGGCGGCCATCGCCCGCGAGAACAACCTTTCGGAGACGGCGTTTATCGTCGGCGCAGACGGCACCTATGCCATTCGCTGGTTTACGCCCGCTGTAGAGGTCGACCTCTGCGGACACGCGACGCTGGCGGCCGCCTTTGTCGTGTTTAACTTCCTCGAACCCGAGCGGACGGCCGTTTCCTTCCAGAGCGCGAGTGGATCGCTCCAGGTCGAGCGCCGCGGCGACCTGCTCGTCCTCGACTTTCCCGCCCGGCCCGGCGCGCGCGTGGAATGCCCTCCGGCGTTGGCCGATGGGTTGGGACTGTCGCCCAAAGAAACCTTTCTCGCACGCGATTATCTGGTCATCGTCGACTCCCATCAACAGGTCGCCCAGTGCCAGCCGGTGTGGTCTCTGCTACAAGACCTGCCGTCCTTTGGCATTATTGTTTCGGCGCCCGG
The DNA here is from genome assembly GCA_038119905.1 of Gemmatimonadota bacterium. GTDB lineage: Bacteria > Latescibacterota > UBA2968 > UBA8231 > UBA8231. Next base: position 684 of record JAYOKQ010000074.1, read on the forward strand.
GCCCGGCTGCGACTTTGTCTCGCGCGCGTTCTTTCCGACCGACGCCATCTTAGAAGACCCCGTCACCGGCTCGGCCCACTGCACGCTCATTCCCTACTGGTCGGCGCGGCTGGGCAAGCGCCAGCTGCACGCCCGCCAGATTTCGGCGCGCGGCGGCGAGCTGTTTTGCGAGCATGCGGGTGAACGCGTGCACATAGGCGGCCACGCCGTGCTCTTCAGCAGGGCGCACATTTTTATTTAGAGAGAAACGACGTGCGTGAAATGACTATTCGAGGAGAAACTTCCGACGACTTCGCGGCCATTCGCGCCCTCATTGTCGAGACGTTCAGCGCAGCTTATGGCTCGGGTGATGCGGAAGCCGACCTCGTCGAACGACTGCGCGCGCAGGCTGAGTTAGGGCCTACGATCTCCCTTGTCGCCACGCGCGACGATGCCCTCGTCGGACACGTCCTCTTTAGCGGCGTGCGGATCGTGGAGCATCCACGCATACGCGCGTGCGCGCTGGCTCCGCTCGGGGTATCACCGTCTCTGCAACGACAGGGCATCGGCTCTGCGCTGGTCGAACAGGGGCTGTCCGCATGCCGGAGCGCCGGCTATCGGGCCGCCTTTGTTCAGGGTAGCCGAGCGTATTACGCGCGGTTCGGTTTTGCGCCTATTGACCAGTATCACCTGCACACCGTCTTTCTGTCCGATCACGATATGGCGTTGGCGCTCGAAGAGGGCGCCTTGGATTCGGTGTCTGGGCAGGTCGACTATCCCCCACCTTGGGATCCGCTAAGAGACACGTGATACGGCGGCGCTCCAAAGCCGCCGTGTCCATGCCCCAATGCAGTGCACCGTTTTAAAGGCTATCCGATGACGGAAAAACCTTCGTTCCGAGCCGCATTTCCCTATCAACAAGATGTCCTCGCCCTGCCGGTCAGCGACCTAGATGCGGCAGCCCAGTGGTATACAGCCCACTTTGGCATGGTCGAAGTCGAGCGCAAAGAGGCACCCGTGCCAACAGTTCTGCTCGAGCGCGACGGCGTCCAGATCGGCTTTGCCGTCAACGGCGGCGACCCCACGCAGGATGGCGCCGCCATTTTGGTCCACCGTATTCGCGACATCAAAGAAGAGTTGGAAGCCAAGGGGGTCGAAATTGGCAACTGGCGCGTTGACGAGCGCGACGGCCAAAAGCTGCAGGTTTTTTTTGCAATCGCCCCGGACGGCTTGTGCTACTACTTTCACGAACCGCTCGAAGCGTAAACCGCGCAGAGCACCGAGCACGAGCGCCTCGTTTCGCATCTTATAGTCTTTTTTTATAGAAATTTCTTTCCCGTTGTATATTTTACTCGTAGCGGTGTTCCACCTTGGACATTACATTCACGCAGCAAGATAAACACTGTATGCATCATCGATAGTAAAGATAGCCGACGAGAATACAGAAATGAACGCAACATCGGACGTAATCGAAAAAGGGGATCAAATCGATCGCCTCATCCTAGAGGATGCAAATGCGATTCGGCTTAGAATTTGCCGGGTTTCCTTACTAGTAATGTCGATTATAGCGTTCCCCGCCCTGGCAGCTAGCCTGTATCGGATACCCATCATCGGCTTTCAGCCCGTTATATTCTCCCATATAGTGCTTACTCTTTGTATTTGGTTGGTTACTCTACAACGCAACTCAATTTCCTATAGACTGCAGTCGCGATTCCTCGTATTGCTCTACGCATTTATCGGATTGGCCGGCATAGCCCAGTTCGGCTTGATGTCCGGAGGCATCAGTTTTGTCGTGGTTGCAGCACCTCTTTCCGCCGTTTTTTGCGGTCGCCGCGAAGCCATCGGCGTTATATCGTTCATGATCGTGGCGTCCATCGTATTAGCCGCGTTATTTATCAACGGGCACCTATCGTACTCATTTGACTTGAGTAAGTACGTTAAATCTCCAATTGCATGGATTGTATCCCTACTCGCCCTGTTTATTACCTCTTCAACGCTAACCGCTGGTTTGGTCGTTTTTAACGAAGGACTGTTCAAGACAATTGCTTCATCAAAACAGCAAGAACTCGCCCTACAAACGAGCGAAGATCGCCTGAACCTAGTCTTGGAAGGTAGCCAGCTGGGTTTTTGGGATTGGAATGCCGTTACCAACGAGGTTTACTTCTCGCACACGTGGAAAGAGATGTTGGGCTACACCGAAGACGAAGTAGGAAATGACCTATCCGAATGGGACAAGCGCGTTCACCCCGACGACAAAGAGGCCACGTACGCCGACCTCAATGCCCACTTAGAGGGCAAGACGCCTTTTTACGAAAACGAACACAGAGTCCTGTGTAAGGACGGTTCCTACAAATGGATCCTCGACCGCGGTCAGGTCATGAGCAGAACCGAAGACGGAAAGCCGCTTCGCGTTACGGGCACGCACGCCGACATCACTGAGAAAAAAGAAATCGAGTTAGAGAAACAGCGCCTAACGCAGGAACTTCAGACAGCGCTAAACGACGTGAAAGTTCTGAGCGGACTTTTGCCCATTTGTTCGTCGTGCAAAAACGTGCGAGATGACAACGGCTATTGGGATAAAATTGAAACCTATATCAGCCGTCACTCGGACGCCGATTTTAGCCACGGCATCTGTCCCGACTGCGCTAAAAAGCTGTATCCGGATATTGACCTCGACCTGAGCTAGCGCCCCGCGCATACCTAGATCGTATTTGGAGCAACGTGCGATACCTTGACACCGCTCCGTTCCCTGCACAAACTAGCCCTCTCGCTCATACAACAACTGCGCGGTCTTGCCGCATACGCCCTCTTCTAAAGAGTAGCTGTCCGGCCGGACCCGTCTACCCCACAAGAGGCCCCTATTTATGACCGCTAAAGTAACCAACGTAGAGCGCTTCACGCTGCAAGTGCCCTTTGTCGACCGCGTGCGTTTAGAGATGGAGCGCGCCGGTATCCACACCTGGTCCGAACTCGAAATTACGCGCGTCGAAACGGACGCCGGCATTGTCGGCTGGGGTGAAACGATTCAGAACTACACGTGGGGACGCGTGAACGACCACGAGCGGGTCGTAGGGCGTACGCCCTTCGAGACGATGTGGGACGACAGCTTGGGTGCCGGCCTGCAGATGGCGCTCTTTGACGCGGCCGGCAAATTGGCCGGCGTGCCGGTTTACCGCCTGTTGGGCAACAAATGCCGCGACTGGTGCGCCATTTCGTTCTGGGACCACGACATGTCGCCGGAAAAGTACGAAGTCGAGGCGCGCACTGCCGTCGAATTGGGCTACACCTGCATGAAGATCAAAACGCGCCCTTGGTTTGACGTCTACGAGACCATTCGCCGCATCTCCGAGGCCACGCCCGACCACTTTCGCATCGACGCCGACTGGAACGCCTTTCTCAACAACGCCTCCAATGCGATTCCCATTCTGCGCGAATTGGAGCGCACTTTTCCCAAGATCAAGATCTTCGAAGATCCCATCCCGCGCGAAGACGCCTCGGGAAACCGCTACCTGCGCACGCAGATCGAGAGCGCTATTGCGCACCACTACGGCGTTATTGGTCCGCGCGAAGGTATTGAAATGGGCGGCGTATGCGACGGATACGTGCTCGGCGGCGGCGTCTCGCAGATCATGCGCCAGGGCGGCACAGCCGGCTCGCTCAACATGCCCTTCTTCTTGCAAATGGTCGGTGCCGGTCCCACGACCGCACTCTCGCTGCATCTGAGCGCCGTGCTAACCCACGCCCAATGGCCAACTATTACCTGCCACGAGCTCTACGAGCACCACCTGCTGACCGAACGCATTCCCGTTGTCGGCGGCCATGCCCAAGTGCCGGAAGCGCCTGGCTTAGGCGTTGAAATGGACGAACACATCCTCGACAAATACCGCGTCGAAAAAGCCGACCACGCGCTACCGCGCCGCCTGATTAAAACCACGCGACCGGGCGGTGTCTCCGTCTACTTCACCAACAACGGTCAGGTCTGGAACTTCTTTGGCAAGGGCAACCAGCCGGTAGACGAGTGGGGCTGTAACACGGTTCTGGTCGACGACGACGGCAGCAGCGACTTTGCCAATCTCTTTGGGCGCGCTAGCCAATCGCCCGTTATCACGCGCGAGTAGACCTGTAATTAACGGCGGCGCGAGCCAATCTACTCGGTCTGTCGCGCCGCCCAACTCATCATACGTAGGAGCTACGCCATGTCCGTGCGCCACGCCGATCAGCTGCCGTTCGAAACCGTAGGAGGCGGCAAAGACACCCAACGCCAAGTGCTCATTGGCGACGAGCAAAGCCCTCACTTCGCAATGCGCCGCTTTGTCATGCAGCCCGGAGGTGGCATGCCGCGCCACACCAATACCGTCGAGCACGAGCAGTATGTGCTGCGCGGCAGGGCTACCATCGGCATTGGCCAGGAGGAATTCCAAGTCCAACAGGACGACGTCGTCTATATTCCCGCCGGCGTGCCACACTGGTACCGAGCCGAGGGCGACGAGCCCTTTGAATTTCTCTGTATGGTCCCCAACCTGCCCGATGAAATAGAGGTGCTCGAATAGAGCCCTGCATACAAAAAGCCCCCGATCCGCATAGGATCAGGGGCTTTTGATTTTACACGCGGCCAGACGCCGCTAGCAGCGCTCCCAGATGGCGCGCACGCGATCCTTCATACGCACCGCTTCTTCCCAGCGATCCGACAGCTCCTGCCCGTCCGCACCTTGTATAGCATAAGTCGGCGGCCCCAGTTCGACGACAAAGGTCATCACGTCGTCTGCGCCGGCGCGCTCCTTGAACTTCTTAAAGCCGTATTCCCACCAGCTCTCATAGAGGTCGACCCATACCTGGTTATGGGCAAAACCGGTGGGCACCTGCACCTGCTCGCGCGAGGCAACGCGCCCGTGAAATGCGCCGCAGCGCTCTAAGATCTGGTTCATGTACTGCTGGTTTTGCTCCGAAATGGGCGGCCCGGCAAACTCGCGTCCCACTAGAAAGTGCGACAGATCACCGCACAACACCATATCGGGCACCGCTTCGATTAGGTCGAGCGTGAAATACATATCCGTCGTCATGCGGTCGCGGTGCGTTTCAAAAAACAGCTGGTAGCCGGCCGCAGCGGCCATATCCATACAGCGCACGATATAGGACACACCGTCGGCCACGCGACGCGGCATCGGCATGGGCTGCAGGTTGATATGCGACGCGCCGCCGTCTTGGGCAGCCTTGATATCGTCGACAAAGTCCTGCGGCGTCCACGGAAAAACGATATTAGACCGCTTGAGACCCAGGCGATCACACAGCGGCACCATCGCATCCCGATGCGCTTTATCTTCCATGAGAAACTCGACGCCGTCGAAGCCGGCACCAGCGATTTGTTCTAGTTTCTCTTCCATACCCCATTCGCTATCGCCGCCAAACGGCAATCCCACCATTCCCCAATACGACTGATAGACCTGTAGCTTCATGACGTCTCTCCCGTTGAGTATGCTGCAGCAGACTGAGGCAGGCAGTGTACGACATGGAACCCCTCTCCGTCAACGAGCTCGTCTATTTTCTCCGAATCCGTCAATCGCTATTTTATGGTCTCCACCTAATGGAGGAATGCTCGATTGATCCAGCTCAACCAACCCTACCTGCTGTTTTTAGGCGATGCTCCCGACCAACTAGCGGCCAAAACGGCTGACGGCATCGCTCGCTGGCGACCCGAATTATGCGTCGGCCAACTCCGCCTGCCCGGCTGTCAGGCCGATATTGGACTGCCCGACATGACGCTAGAAGAGGCGCGCGCAGCCGGCGCACAAACGCTGATTGCCGGCGTAGCCAACCGCGGCGGCATCCTGTCTGACGGATGGCGCGATACCCTGCTACAGGCCGTCGACTTGGGCTGCGATATTGCCAGCGGTCTGCACGGTCGCCTATCGGCCATACCCGGCCTGGGAGAACGAGCCGCCGAGCGGGGCACGCGCCTAATCGACGTGCGCTATTCCGAACAGTCTTTTCCCATTGCCGGCGGCCTTAAGCGCAGCGGTAAGCGCCTGCTGACCGTCGGCACCGACTGCTCGGTCGGCAAGATGTTTACCGCGCTGGCCATGGAGCGCGATATGCGCGCACGCGGCCTAAACGCCACGTTCCGCGCCAGCGGCCAAACGGGCATTTTTATCGCCGGCGAGGGGCTCTGCGTAGACGCCATTATATCCGACTTCGTCGCCGGTGCCGCCGAGATACTATCGCCCGATAACGACGCCGATCACTGGGATTTGGTCGAAGGACAGGGCTCGCTTTTCCACGCCTCGTATGCCGGCGTATCGCTCGGATTGCTGCACGGATCACAGCCCGATGCCCTGGTGCTGTGCCACGATCCCGACCGCGACCATATGCGCGGTCTACCCACCTACGGCCTGCCGGCCATCGACGAGTGCATACGGCTCAACGAATCCTGTGGGCGGCTGACCAACCCCACCTGCCGCACCATTGGCCTGTCCGTCAATACTTCCAAGCGCAGCGAAGAAGACGCGTGTGAATTGCTCGATGTCCTAGCGCGCGAAACCGGCCTGCCCTGCGTCGATCCGATGCGCCAGGGCACAGACCGCCTTATAGAGGCCCTGCCGCAATGAGGCGCCTCGACGTGCGGGGCGAGCGCTGGCCGCTGGCGCAGGCCTTCACAATATCGCGCGGCACCAAGACCAGCGCCGATGTCGTCGTCTGCACGCTTGAACAGGACGAATTCACGGGACGCGGTGAGAGCATGCCCTACCCGCGCTACGGCGAGTCCGTCGAGCAGGTGGTTGCCCAGTTGGAGGCGCTCAGGCCGCTTATCGAAGCCGGCCTAGAGCGAGCCGACCTGCCGCAGCACCTGCCCGCCGGATCGGCGCGCAACGCGCTCGACTGCGCGCTGTGGGACCTAGAGGCCAAGCGCCGAGGCCGCCCCGTATACGAACTGGCCGAACTAACTGCGCCCCAACCCGTGCAAACGGCCTACACGCTCTCGCTCGATACGGTGGACAACATGGGACGGGCGGCGGCCACCAACGCGTGGCGGCCCTTGCTAAAAATCAAGCTGGCCGGTCAGGGTGACCTCGAACGCGTTGAGGCCATCCGCCAGAGCGCACCCGACGCCACGCTGATCGTGGATGCCAACGAAGGATGGAAGCGCGACGAAGTCGAACCCTTTGCCGCGGCACTAGCCGAGCGCGGCGTGGCGCTGGTCGAACAGCCGCTGCCGGTCGGCCAAGACGATGCATTGAGCCAGATGGTGCATCCGCTGCCTTTTTGCGCCGACGAATCGTGTCATACCGCCGACGACATACCCGCGCTAGTCGGCCGCTACGAATATGTCAACATCAAGCTCGACAAGACCGGCGGCCTGACCGAGGCAATCGCCCTCTGGCGGCGCGCGCGCCAGCTCAACATGGGCATTATGGTAGGCTGTATGGTCGCCACTTCGCTGTCGATGGCCCCAGCTGCACTGCTGGCGACCGAGGCTGAGTTCGTCGACTTAGACGGACCGCTCCTGCTCCGAGAGGATCGACAGCCGGGGCTGCGCTACGAGGGCAGCATGCTCTACCCACCCACGGCCGACCTGTGGGGCTAACACCCAACACACCGAATAGGGATCTATCATGACTACACGCCTTCTCTTGGCTCTGCAAAGCGCGGCGCCCCACTGGCGCGATGCCTATCCGAACGAACTCCTGCTGGGGGAACCCGACGTACCGCAGTGGCAGATAGAGGGCAGCCGGTTTCGGTGGCAGCAGGTCCTTCCCACCGATGCGCTGCACAGACTCTGCGAAATACTGCCCTCGCTGGCGCTGCAGACAGACGCGTCCTGGGGGTACCAGTGCGCTCTCGAGTACGAAACGAGCACCGGCCACAGTGCCCTCAGCTACCTAGCGCCTATCGGCGACTTCAGCGGCGAAGAGCGCGAAGACGAACCGTCTGCGGCCGTGCGTGCCGACGTCGATATTTGGCGAGTGGAGGCACCGCTCAAAAGCGCCACGCTGCACTGGTACGTGCAGTGCAGGTCCCCTATAGCGGACCTGCCGGCTCTGCTTTCGGTCTCGCTGCGCGCGGTCGGTGCACCGCCGGCACCCGTTCCCGTCGGGGGCCGCCTGGCACACGACGTACCCATGCGCAGCCAAATGCAGCTGCGCAGCGATATTGCCAATCGAGTGTGCTCGCCTACGTCGGTGAGTATGCTATTGGATTATTACGGAAAGTCGGTCGACGTCTACGACATCATAGACGAAGCGCAGCACGAGCCCAGCGGCCTATATGGCGTTTGGCCGGCCAACGTGCACGCGGCGGCCCGCCGCGGACTGATGGGCTACCTGCTGCACGTCCCACGCTGGGAAGTGGCCAAAGACCTGTTGGATGCGGGATTTCCTCTGATTGCTTCCGTCCGCTATGCAGAGGGCGAGCTCGGCGACGGGGCCGTGCGAAAAACAAACGGCCACCTGCTCGTCGTACGCGGCTACGACGGCGATCGCGCACTGGTCAACGATCCAGCGGCAGCTTGCGACGAAGAAGTCGCTCGCTCCTATGACCTGAGCGAACTGTGCACCGTATGGCTCGGGCGCAGCGCCGTCAGCTACGTGCTATTTACTCCCTGAACTACTGCGGCTGAAAGCCGAGCAGCGTCAGCACGCTCGTCGCCTGTACGCCCTGCGCCTGCACGAGCAGGGCAGAAGCACCCTGCGACAGGACCTGTGCACGCGTCAGCTTGGATACCTCCGAAGCAATATCCGTATCGCTGATGGTCGATTCGGCCGCTTGCACCTGTTCGATGCGATTCTCCGTCGCCGACAGGTTAAACGTCAAGCGGTTTTGCAGCGCACCGAGATTGCCGCGCTCCTGCGAAACGCGGGTTATGGCGCCGTCGATATCGGTGATAGCAGACTGGGCCGTAGTCTGTGTCGTCACGCTAGTCGATTCCAAGTTGAGCTCGGAACCGGTAGCCGTCAGGTCGGGAATCGACAGCTCCAGGCGATTAAAGCTGGCGTCTGAAGGCCCGATCTGGAAGCTGGCACCCGTGCCCTCTTCAATCACTAGCTCATAGCCGTCCAGATCGCCGTCGCTAAAGGAGCCCGTTGCGCCCGTCGCACCCACGCCGGCCAGCGTTACCTGAATGCCCAGTCGATCGAAGTTGGCAACAATTTTAGTACCGGTTGCTACGACGTTGCCGTCGAGCGCCGTGCCCAGTGAAATCGTCTGTGTAACCGATCCGTTGCCCAGCGTCAGATCGCTATCACCGGCCGTGTCGACAAACGAGAACGTCCCGGCCGACGCACCGGAAATAGCCACGGCGGTAACCCCAGTTGTATCGCTAGCGACGATCGCGCTGGACGCAGAGCTAACGGCGTTGCCGAATCCGGTCAACAGCACCTGGTTGTTAAACGTGGTGGACTGCGCAATGCGATCGATTTCGTTGCTGAGCTGAGAAAACTCCGTCTGCACCGACTCGCGATTGCTGTCACTAACCGTGCCCGAAGAGGACTGGACCGCTAGTTCGCGCATGCGCACGAGAATGGCGTTGACCTCGTTGAGCGATGCTTCGGCCGTTTGAATGAGATTGGTCGCCTGCTCGGCGTTGCGCGCACTGGCCTGTAGGCCCGACGATTCTGCGCGCAGCCCTTCGCGCACGGAGAGGCCGGCCGCATCGTCGGCTGCCCGATTGATGCGCAGCCCCGACGAGAGGCGCTCCAAACTAGTGGCCAATTCGCGCGTGCTGGCGTTGAGATTGTTGCGCACGTTAAGCGCAGACTGACTGCTGTTTATACTAATAGCCACGTGGACCATCCTTGGGGGAAATTCCAGTTGACGCTAGTAGTATACTAAACTTCGAGGCCAATTTCTACTGTATAGCGCAATGAGCCACCGCAAAGCGCGCAACAAAAAAGGCGCCGAGCCATCGCCCAGCGCCTGCGTACCTCCCATGTATATCGACGTTAAGTCGAGGTCGTCCCCTCGCGCTCTTCGCGCTCAATGCGCTGCACGGCAAAGAGCATACCGACGCCAAACCAGAACATATTGTTGGCCAAGTCGCCGTTGAACGACTGGTTCACCTGAAAGCCGACAAAGGTGGCAATCATCCCTATTTGCACCGAGCGCAGGTAGGGGTCTTTCATCTGATAAAACCGACTTAAGCCGACGAAAAACACCTTCAGTATGAACCAGAGCATCGCTGCAAAGCCGACAATCCCCAGTTCGCCGAGCACCATCGTAATCACCGTGTGGGGTTCGTTGACCTGGCTCCAGTGCGGATAGCCCGCCGGAGCATACGCAGAAAAGACGTGAGGAAAAGCGCGCCAGCCGATACCCAGCAGCGGATGATCAAAGAACATATCAACCGATGCCATGATGAGGTAGATGCGCGCGGTGCTCGACGTGCGGCCTACCGAGCCAAATTGCTCGAAGAGCGTAAAAATCGAGATAAAGCGCTCAAAAATGTACTCGGCAAACGGCACGAACTCCTTCAGCGCTAGGACCGCGAGGATGCTGCCAAAGAGCAGGTAGAAAAAGTAGCGAATCTTGCCGCTGAGCCACAGGATGACAAAGATCGCCACCAGCGTGGCCATCCAGTTCGACCGACTGAACGAGGCCAGCAGTCCGCCGAAGCCGATGACAATGGCTAGTCCAAAGAGCATCCGCGCGACCGTGCTCATTTTGTAGTTGAGCAGCACGGCCAAAAGCGGCAGGATACCGCACATCATAAACGTGGCGAAGATATTCGGGTTGTGGAACGTGCCTGTAGCGCGCGGCATATTACCACCGAGCGCTGTGATAACCTTTACGGGTAGATGGAACTGACCGGTAATGACCTGATACGCCCCCATACCAGCACCTGCGATGGTGAACAAAACCATCGACCACAGCACGGCGGCTACCGCCTTTTTAGAGTCAATGATGATCTGCGTCATGTAGGTGAACAGCACTAGGGCACACATGCGCACAAATCCAATCGTCGCCTCGGGCTGGTTTGGCGAATAGATTAGCGAAACGGCGATGCTTGCCAAGAACGCCAGCAGCGGACCGCGCACTTCGAACTCGGGAAAGCGCGTGCGACCGCGCAAACAGGTTTGCACAACCAGTGCGACGATCAGCAGCATGTAGGCCAGATGAAAGCCCGTCAGGTGGAAGCCTCCACCCCCACTCTCCTGGCCGCCAAAAAAGCGCCCTGTGCTGTCTAATCCGGTAGTTAGCACGATGATAGGCGCGATGACCCACGGCTGCACCAACACGCCCACGACAAAGAGCACAGCGGCCAGCGCACCGGCGACAATGGCCGGCACCCACTCACTGTAGAACAGACTCGCCCCCAGCACAATGACCTGAAACGCCAGAAAAGCGAAAAAGTATCGCTTGTCCAGGCCTAAGCTGCGAGATAGGTCTGAAGGAATCGTGCTCATAGTGTGCCGGGCGTCTCTGCCGATTGCGCGCATATATTCGGCGGCGCGGTGCGAGTTTTAATATTGTTCACAGTTCTATATTTTAAGCCATTGTCGATCAATTGCAAAGACGTGCCCGACCCCGTCTCGAATAGAGGAGAAAACCACCGCCATGCAAAAAACGCCGCTGCAGAATGGCCCCGTGCAAAAACTGGCCACGGGCTTCACATTTGTCGAAGGACCCGTCTGGCATCCAGACGGCTTTTACTACTTCAGCGATATACCGGGTGACCGCATTCACACCGTCACACCCGATGGCACCGTCACTACCCACCGCGAGCCCTCGGGCCATAGCAACGGACTAACGCTCGATCAGGCCGGTCGCCTGCTGGCCTGCGAACACGGCAATCGCCGCGTGTCTGCCGCCGATGCAGAAGGTCAGGTGGCTACCCTAGTCGATACGTTTGAGGGGAAGCGACTCAACAGTCCCAACGACCTCGTCGTTCATTCCAGCGGTGCGATATACTTTACCGATCCGCCCTACGGCATTGAGGCCAGCCAGCAGGAACAGCCGTACAGCGGCGTCTATCGACTTGCCCCCAACGGCCAACTGCAGCTAGTGGCCAGCGATTTCGAGCGTCCAAACGGTTTGGCTTTCTCACCGGACGAATCCGTGCTCTACATCGACGATTCACACCACCAGCACATACGGGCATTCGACGTGCTAGCGGACGGCACGCTCGGCAACGGACGCCTCTTTGCCGACCTGCGCCACGAAAGCCCGGGCGCGCCCGACGGCCTGAAAGTCGACCAGCAGGGCAACGTCTACACCACCAACGCACTCGGCATTTGGACGCACGACGCCGAAGGCACCTTTCTCGGTCTTATAGAAATGCCCGAAGTGCCGGCCAACTGCGCCTGGGGCGAAGACGGCCAAACGCTCTTTATCACGGCGCGCACCTCTGTCTACACCGTGCGTACGACCGTGCCAGGCCTTTCCGTGCACCGCGCATGATAGCCAACGGGTGTTGCAATCTAGCGCCGGCAGCTCGTTATTGCCATGGCCGCTTTGGCCGCACACCATCCGACGTTTTCCAGCGAGGGGTTTACCATGACATCCGTTAGCAACTTGGGCATTTTAACCGGTGGCCAACTGGGGCGCATGATGCTACCTACCTGCATGCGCTTTGGCCTCAATGTACACATCATGGACGGCGATCCCTCAGCGCCGGCTGGCGCGTTTTGCGGTCGATTCGTGCAGGGTGATCCGCTCAGCGCCGAAGCCGTATTTAGCTTCGGCAAAAACCTCGACTGTGTGACGCTCGAGATCGAGCACGTCAGCCTAGAGGGTCTCAAACAGCTCGAAGCATCTGGCGTGCGCGTCTATCCCAAACCCGACTTGCTCGAAATTGTGCAGGACAAAGGGCTGCAAAAGCAGTTTTACCAGCAGCACGGCTTTCCCACATCGCCGTTTGCGCTAGTCGAGAGGCGAGCCGAAATCACCTCGGAGCGCTTCTCCCTGCCCGTCGTGCAAAAGAGCCGGCGCGACGGCTACGACGGGCGGGGCGTAAAAGTGCTCACCGGACCCGAAGACCTAGTCGACGCCTTTGACGTACCCAGCGTCATAGAGGACAAAGTCGATATCGCGCAGGAGATCAGCGTGATCGTGGCGCGCAGCCCCTCGGGAGCCGTGCGCACGTTTCCCACCGTAGAAATGGTCGTGTCCGACGTCTCCAATATGCTCGACTACCTGCTCTCTCCGGCCCGGATCTCGCCGGCCATCGAACAGCAGTGCATCGAGATAGCCGAATCGCTGGCAACCGCGCTGGACTTGGTGGGACTGCTAGCCGTCGAACTCTTCGTAAGCCAAGAGGGCCAGGTCCTCATCAATGAGATTGCCCCCCGACCGCACAACAGCGGACATCACAGCATTGAGGCCAATAACACCTCGCAGTTTGAACAGCACGTGCGCGCCGTGTGCGATTTGCCCCTAGGTGACACCGCGCTAAAATCGCCTGCGGTGATGGTCAACCTCGTAGGTGCCGAGGGCTACCAGGGACCGGTGCACTACAGGGGATTTGACCGCATACTCGCCATGCCCGATGTATATATACACATCTACGGCAAGGCGGAGACCCGGCCGTTTCGCAAGATGGGCCACGTTACGATCGTTCGCCCTGATATCAACGAAGCCATTGACGTGGCACAGCGCGTTAAGGAGGAAATACAGGTTATCGCATGAGCAACGCACAGGTAGGCATTATAATGGGCAGCAAGTCGGATTTCGGCGTAATGAAACAAGCCGGCACCCTACTCAAACAGTTCGACGTGCCCTTTGAAATGACCGTGGTATCGGCGCACCGCACGCCGCAGCGCATGATGGACTACGCCGAAGCGGCCGAGGCCAAGGGGCTAAAAGTGATCATCGCCGGAGCCGGCGGTGCTGCGCACCTGCCCGGTATGGTCGCCGCCAATACCCCGCTACCCGTTATCGGCGTGCCCATCAAGTCGTCCAACTCGCTAGACGGCTGGGACTCGCTGCTGTCCATCGCACAAATGCCCAAGGGCGTGCCCGTTGCTACCGTAGCCGTCGACGCAGCGGCTAACGCCGGCATCCTAGCCGCGCAGATTCTAGCCACCGCTCAGCCGGAGTTATTGGACAAGATCAAGGCGTTTAAAGCAGATCTAATCAACCAGGTCAACGCCATGATCGACGAGGTAGAAGGGACGGAGGTTTAGCCTATTTATCTCGCATTGTAACGCTCTCCTGCCAGACTTAAAAAGCCGCAGTGAACGGTATCCTATTTTTGCACTTGTATCTGCATATTTAGTTTGTATGTTAACGACTTCAACAAGCGCGAAACCAGTATGTATATACCACCGCCCCACATTTAGAAAGCAGAAAAATATGAGTGCATACGTGCAGGGATTCTCCGATGCGTCAGATAGCCAAGTAGCCGCTCAGACAGCCGCCCAACAGGCACATGACCAGCTAAGCGGGGCGCCCGCTACCGGTGTATTCGCATTCTTCACCGATGCGCATAACGCCGAAGAAATTGGGGCCGGTCTTCAGCGCGTTTTTGCAGATGTGCCGCTCGTCGGGTGCACGGTGCCCGGCGTCTTTGCCAACGACACCGTTACGCATTCAGGTGTCGTCGTGACCGCATGTGCCGATCCTAATCTGTCTATTGAACCCATTCTCGTAGAGGGGGTGGGCGCGAACTCGCGAACCGCCGGCAACAGGGTGGCGGAAGCGGTTTGGGCGCACACAAAAGATACTCCAGAAAGCCACTCGCTCACTTTATTGCTTCCTGATGGCATCCAGGGCAACAGCGTTGAAGTTGCGCGGGGCGTAGTCGATGAATTGGGCAGTTCTGTGCAAATTGCAGGCGGAGGATCGGGTGACGATCTAAAATTTGTTCAGGCGCACCAGCTACGCGGTAGCACGGTGTCCACCAATAGTGCACTGGCCGTTTCGTTTAATGCCCAACATCCCATCGGCGTTGGCCTAAGCCACGGATGTCAACCAGTTGGCCCGCCCATGGTTGCTAATTCCGTTCAGGGCAAAGAGCTCAAGCAACTCGATTTCAACTCTGCATTTGATCGCTTTCAGCAAGTAGCGACCGCCGAAATCACCAGCAGCGACAGCGTAACGTCCGAAAACTTCATGCAATTTGCCATGCTGCATCCGCTGGGCATTGTGCAAGGCAACGACGAACACGTGCTGCGTTCCCCCCTCTTTGTCGCAGAAGAGAACGCCATTTCCTGCTGCTCCGACATACCTGAAAATGCTTCGGTGCGCATGATGCAGGGCGATGCAGAATCCATGCTCGAGGCAACCCGTTCTGCAACGCGCACAGCCCTAGCCGGCATCGGTCAAGCGGAACCTAGCGCCGCCATGATATTTGCCTGCGTATCGCGCGACCTAGTGCTCGGCATCGACGACGATGGACTCAGCTTGGAGATTAAAGCGATGCGCGAAGTGCTAGGACCCGATGTGCCCATTTTTGGTAGCCTCACCTTCGGCGGCTTCGGCACATTAGGCAGCAGCACGCCTCAGTATCACTCTAAATCTGTAAATGTCAGCATTTTTCCCAAAGTGTAGTATGCCACTTTGACGGACAAGACCCCAACCGCCATTAGCAACCAGTATGAGGAGAGCATCCGCAGGATTTCAATCCTGTATGAGTTGGGTACTATTCTGACGGGAGGGCCTAAGTTTGAGCAGGAGCTGGACGATTTTCTCAACTCGCTCGTGCGCATGCTAGGCGCATCCAGTTCTACGCTCGTTTTTTTCCCTACGGTGCTCATTTCCAGCGATCCCGACATCAAATCTGTAGGCATTTCTCGGCGTCTCCGCGAGCTCATGACCTTCGATATGAATTTTGTCGGCAAGCTCCGCTCGGCCAAAGACCACTATCTGACCGAGTCGCCCTTTCCAGATACACAAGATTCCGGAAACAGCTGGCTAGTACAGCAGGGCGAGGAATCCCTAGGTGTGTTAGTCGTATGTCGCGCATCGGCGCTAAGCCCCTACGAATACGGGATCATCAGCGAACTGCGGCGGCGCATAAGCGTTGCCCTCTACAACCGACGATTGTATAGCCAACAAGAAGAAGCCAATCGCATTATCAACGAATCCATACGGCGCGATCGCGACATGCAAATCAGCGCCAACAAGGCCAAGTCGCGCTTTTTGGCCGTAATGAGCCACGAGCTCCGAACGCCCATGAACGGCGTGATCGGAATGGCCTCCATCATGTTGGACGATTCACTCACACAACAGCAGCGAGAGCGCTTAGAGATCATTCTCGACTCTGCGCACTCCCTCGTAGATATCGTCGGCAATGTCTTGGAACTCGACAGTATTGAGAGCGGGCTTTCAAAGCTAAAGCCGCGCCCGTTTAATTTGCCCGATCTAATAGGCAATATCGCTGCACTAGGGCGCTCGTTAGTCGACCCCAAACGAGTCGAAGTTATAACGGAAATCGACCCCTCGCTGGCCACGTCTTTTATCGCAGATGACACGCGCCTGCGACAAACCATTACAAACCTGGTATCGAACGCGACCAAGTTTACCGAAGACGGCCGCATAACGATTCGCCTAACTCCCGAGCAGCACGACCGAGACACGGCATGTATCCGCTGCACCGTAACGGACACGGGGCCCGGCATTCCAGCCGCCGAGCTCGAATCTGTATTCGAACCCTACCGTCGCACGTATGGCACAGAGCTAAAAAAGATACAGGGTGCCGGCCTGGGGCTGACAATCGCTCAACAGCTAGCCACGCTACTGGGCGGTTCGATGGGCGTAGAAAGCAAGGAAGGAAAAGGGACCAGCTTTTGGTTTACGGCGAAGCTAAAGAAGATCGATAGCCGTTCGGCCGAACGCGTCGAACCAGCACCAATCGTTGTGCACCGAATTAATACGCCGGCAAAGATGCGCGTGCTCTTAGCAGAGGACAACAAAGTCAACTTGCACATCACAACCGTCATATTGAACAAGCACGGCTGGAACGTCGATACGGCGCAAGACGGACTGCAAGCGGTGGATCTCTATAGGAAGAATGCAGCGCAGTACGATCTGATCCTTATGGACTGCCAGATGCCCCATATGGATGGCTTGGAAGCCACCCGCACCATTCGTGCCTGGGAAGAAGAGCAGACCCTCCAGCGCGCCGTTCCCATAATCGCTGTAACGGCCAATGCCATGGAAGAAGATCGGCAGGCCTGCCTAGACTGCGGAATGAACGGCTTTCTGACCAAACCGTTTACCCAAGACATGCTGCTACGGGGCATACGGGAAATTCTCGCGTAACGAGAGACTACCCTAGCGCGCAGTGGACCTACGCGCGGTCTCGACCAGTCGCACCACGCACAGGCCGAGTCCGGCAGATACGCCGTTCAGCTGGATGTCCTTTACTTCGAAAAACCGCTGCGGCAGCACGAGCTGAATGCACTCGTCGCCAATGCCCACTAGAACCGCTATCCCCCAGGCTACCGCATAGGCCCAACCCGTGGGTAGGTCTATTCTCAGCGCGCGTAAAAACATATAGCCCATAAATCCATACTCGACCAGATGGAGACGCTCGGCAGGGAACTGGGCAAAAGCGCTCAGCAGATAGGCATAGACAACGGCCAATCCCAGCAGCAGACCGTAGCGCGTCAGGGTGTAATTGGCCCGCGTGCGCCATATGGAGACGACCACCGCCAGCGCAAAGACCACCACGGCGACAATGCCAACGTGGCGTATGGCCTCGCCGGTATAGGTGCGCAACAGCGACCAGACCTGCGGCATATAGGGAATCGTGCTGTAGACAAAGGCGACATAGGCAACCGCTGCAAACCAAGCGCGCACGCGCTGAGGGCCCATGCGCACATACAGCGACCCCAACAGCACGCGCAGCAGCGCCAGCACGACGACGGCGCCCGCTATATAGGGTAGCGCATCCGTTGCCAGCCAAACGACTAAGTCACCCAGCGCCCGTCCGATGCCGACGGCCAGCTGGCCCAGTTCGGACGGCAGCACGGCCAGCTGCAGCCACAGCATCGATAGGTTCCACGAGGGAGCGGCCTCTCCTTCGACCGGCGCTAAGTGGAAAGTAACCCACTCGCTTTTTTGCTCCGGGTTATCGGTCCGATAGACGCGAAACTTCCACGGATTATACATGACGAGCGAGTTCCAAAAGCCCACTTGGAACGGTCCGTAGACAGGCTCGTTGGTCGGTTCAATCAGCTCGCCGGCCAGGTGGTACGCCCCTTCTCCCACTTCGTACTCTATGCTGTAATTGGCCTGCGCAACGCCGCTCCACTGCAGTCGAATAACGTGGTCTACGCCTCGGTATTGTAGGGTGTCGCCGTCGACTGGAAAGGCGATTACAGGTGCTTCGGCGTCGGCCGCCGCCGAAGCAACGGCCGCATCGCCTCCCATATCGGGCCGGTAGGCCACCTGATGGGCATAGATAGCCCATTCGTTGAGCATGCGCCCTAAACTGTCGGACAGCGCCGTGCCCTCTTCCCACACGTTGTCCTCTTCGTAAGGGTCGTCGTTCAAGTCGTAGAGCTCGTACTGCTGCTCGGTCACGCTGTGGATCAGCTTCCAGTCACGTGTGCGCATCGCGCGGTAGCGCTTTTGGTAGTCGGCCGCATCGGCCGTATAACCGGAGGCCGAAGTCTCAAAAAAGAGCGGCTTGGGCTGCCAGCTATCTTCTCCGCGTATAAGCGGCAACAGCGACTGCCCCTGTGCGCGCGGCGGCGCATCCAGCGAGAGCAAATCGAGCAGCGTTGGCATGATGTCGATACTCTGCACGGGCTCGTCGAGCACGAGCCCTGCCGGCAGGGTAGAGGGCCACCAAAACAGCATGGGGATGCGGATAATTTCGTCGTACAGCTGGCCCTCTTTAAAGGTCGACACGTGACCCACCACGCCGCGGTCGAGTAGTCCTTCGCCGTGGTCAGCGGCTACGATCACTATCGTATTCTCGTCTAACTTCGTCTCCTGCAGCAGCGCGCGCAGCGGCGCAAAGATGCGGTCGTCTAGCATATGCACCTCTGCGTCGTACAGCGCGCGCACCCATACGCTGTCGCGCGGGGCGAAGTCGATTACATTGCGCGTCAACATGACGTTCTTTTGCACCATGTCGATCTTTTCGCGCGCAATGAATCGCTGCAGAGCCCCCCAGAACGGAACGATATAATCGAACGCCTCATCCATATAGGGCGTCGAATAACGAGGCTCGGCATCGTAGGGCTGATGCACGTCTCGATAGTGGTAGTAGAGGAAAAAGGGCTCTTCGCTGGATCCAGCCTCTTCGCGCAGCCAGTGAAAGAGAATCTCGTTCCCCTTGTGCATGAGGGCATCGCGCAGCGCGTAGGGCTCCAAGCCCAAATGAGCAAAGTTGGGAATGTCGGAAAGAAAGAAGATATCCGGCACCCGATAGCCGGCCTCTTTTAGCACTTCGGGCAGCGTCTCTACGGCAGGGTTCATGCTGCGGCCGCGCAGATCCACGGCGTGGGTAGGCGCATACAGCGAGGTAAGAATGGAGATCAGCCCCGGCGAGGTCCATCCCGAGGTATTAAACGCCTGGCGGAAAAACACGCCTTCGCGGGCAAACTCGTCGAGCGCCGGACTCGGGCCGCGCGGATTGCCGTAATACCCGATGCGATCGGCGCGAAACGTATCTACGGTTAGCAGGATAATATTGGGCCGCTGCGCCGCGTGCGCCGCATCGCTTGTCAGTATACCAAGTGCGGCCAAAATCCACATCATGTACATCATGCCAACCGGTTCTCCTACCTGCTATCCTACCGCGTAAAAGTGCATGAGAGATCGCCCTATCGCAGCGTCTCAAGATCGTCAAATAACTATAAAAACCTTTTGTTGTGTTAGGTCAAGCGATGCCAAGGGTCCACTGCATTAGGTTGAGCCTTGGAGCAGATTTCGTTGCGGCCAACCGGGATAAGAAAACCGAACATTGTTGGTTGCGCTTCTGTCTGATACAGAGGTGCGCCTGCAATATATTAGGGGTAATTATGGGACAGATCGGCTAGCGCGAAGAGACGCGCCTACTTCAGTGCGTATCACACTACACATAGATTCGGCGGCACGCCTAACAGCCCGCCGGCCGAGTCAGCGGCGTCTCACTCATGCCCCAACCGAGCCAAGAGGAACCTTCGTACTAGCCAAGTCACTTGCATTAACACAGCTGTAGATATCCATTAGAGATTGCCTACCTCTAATCTGGACCTGATGTTTTTCCAAGCCTTCTACATTCAACTTTGCGTGAGCTGCAATCTCTTGAGAAAAAATGAGCTGCGAGGCGTACTCTTTGGTTAACGACTCAAGGCGACTGGCCGTATTGACGGTATCTCCAATTGCGGTAATAGACTTTGAACGGCCGTATCCCATCTCGCCCAGAATAACTTTTCCCGCATGAAGACCGATCCCCATTTCCAACTCGTTCTTCAGCTCGTGTTGATACCTTCGATTAAAGTCCTCTAACCGAACGAACATGAGTCTCGAGGCTTCTAGTGCATCTTTACACGCCTCTCCAATACCTGTTTTCATACCAAAAATCGCCATAATACCATCGCCGATAAACTTATCCAAGTATCCGTTGTGCTCTTCAACGGTGTGGCCCATCACCTGAAAATATTGGTTTAGAATAAAGACTAGATCGTATGGCAGTTTTTTCTCTGAGAAACTGGTAAACCCCCTGATATCACTGAACAGAATAACGACTTCTCTCTCTTCGCCACTGGAGAGCTTTTCTCTAAAAAAACCATCCGCCG
>JAYOKQ010000075.1:0-9801 GCA_038119905.1 Gemmatimonadota bacterium
TCGTGCGCTACCTCGGACCGGAAGTCCCCCAAGAAGAGCTCATCTGGCAGGATCCGGTGCCGGCCGTTGACCACGCGCTCATCGACGATAGCGATATCGCCGCACTGAAGGGCAAGCTGCTCTCGAGCGGCCTGTCCGTGTCGCAGCTGGTCTCGACGGCGTGGGCTTCGGCTTCCACCTTCCGCGGTACCGACAAGCGCGGAGGCGCCAACGGCGCGCGCGTTCGCTTGGCCCCGCAAAAGGACTGGGCGGCCAACAACCCGGCCGAGTTGAGCAACGCGCTGCAGGCCATTGAGCAGGTCCAGGCCGATTTCAACGCATCGGCTTCGGGCGGCAAGAAAGTCTCGCTGGCCGACCTCATCGTGCTGGGTGGCTGTGCCGCCGTCGAACAGGCAGCCAAAGATGCCGGCCAAGACGTGCAGGTCGCATTTGTGCCGGGTCGCACCGACGCCTCGCAGGATCAGACGGACAGCGATTCCTTTGCCGTCCTCGAGCCGCAGGCCGACGGTTTCCGCAACTACTTGACCAAGGGACACGGTGGTCGCCCCGAAGAGCTGCTCATCGATCAGGCGCATCGCCTGACGCTGTCCGCTCCGGAGATGACCGTGCTCGTCGGCGGTATGCGCGCCCTCGACGCCAACTCGGGCCAGTCGTTTGGCTGCCTGACGGACCAACCGGGCAAGCTGACGAACGATTTCTTCGTCAACCTGCTCGACATGGCGACCGAATGGAAGGCCACCTCTGCGGCCGAAGACGTCTTCGAAGGACGCGATCGCGTCAGCGGTGAGGTCAAATGGACGGCTACCGCCGTCGACTTGGTCTTCGGTTCGCACTCGCAGCTGCGCGCCATTGCCGAGGTCTATGCCTGCGACGACGCTCAGGCTCAGTTCGCAAGCGACTTTGCCGCTGCTTTCAGCAAGGTAATGCATCTGGACCGCTTTGATCTAGCCTAAGTCCCGATCGCAGTATCTACACGTCAAAAGGGGTGGCCATCCGCACGGGTGACCACCCCTTTTCTATTTTGACCGACCTGTGCTTTGCCCATTATTATTGGTCAACGTCGACACACCGCGCGACCATGTCCTGCCGGTTCGCGCACCACGGAAAATCCGGAACCCGCCTTTGGCCAGCGATCGTCCTACCCGCATCCTCTTTCTAGCGCGCCGCTACCCGCCCAGTATCGGCGGCATCGAGACGCATTGCTACGAACTATATACGCGCCTCGTTAAGCGAGCCGACGTGCGCCTAGTCGCACTGGGACATCGATCCCTAGCACATCTGGCGTGGTTTCTACCCTACTGCCTGTGGACCACCTTCTGGACCGTCCTCCTGCGCCGCGCCGATGTCATCTACTTTGCCGACGGCGTAGCCGGATTCATCGCGCCCTTTGTGCGTCCTTTCGGAAAGGCGCGCTTCGTGATTACGATTTACGGTCTGGAGATGACCTATAAAAATCCCGTTGCGCGCACCCTTATGCAGGCAGGTGCCCGAGCCTGTGAAAAAGTGGTCGTCATCAGCCAAAACACCTATCGCATTACAGCCGATGTAGGCGTCGACGAGAGAAAGCTAGAGACCATCTATCTAGGCGTCGAACCTCCAACGCTGCCCGACGAGCAGCTCGTTGCCGTACGCCAGCGTTTTGAGGCACAGCACGCCGTGCACTTTGGACGAGATCGCCTGCTCTTTATGTTCGGCCGTCAGGTACGCCGCAAAGGCATGGCCGACTTCATTGAACAAGGCATGCCCCTGCTCGACAGCGATATAAAGCTCATTATCGGCGGCCAGGGTCCCGAAGCGGAACGCATAGCCGCGGCCGTTAGTCGCCTCGGGCTGACCGAACGCGTTATTTTGCTAGGGCGCATTCCCGACGACGAACTGACCATGCTACGCTACGCCTGCGACCTATTTATCATGCCCAATATTCGCGTTCCCAATGACGTGGAAGGGTTCGGTCAAACGCAGCTCGAGTGCATGCACGCCGGCATGCCGGTCGTCGCCTTCGCCGTCGATGCGCTTACCGAAAGCGTGCGCGAGGGTGGATTCTTGATCGAGCCCGATGAGTACGCGGCGTTCACTGCACAAATCCACGCCTACTACGCCCTCGACGAAGCGGCGCGTGAAGCCGTGCGCCAATCGTGCCGCACCTATGTGCGGGCCAACTATACCTGGGATGCGGCGGCAGACCAATACATGCACGTATTTGAAGGGAGATCGCCCCATGCGCGTTGAAGACCTCGATACGCCCGCTCTCTGCGTCGATCTCGACGTATTGGAGAAGAATATCCACGATCTGCAGAGTGCCTGCGACGCACTAGATATACCTCTGCGCGTGCACACCAAAACGCACAAAACGCCGGCCATCGCCCGCCTGCAAATCCAAGCTGGTGCCATTGGTATTGTCAGTCAAAAAATTGGCGAAGCCGAGGCCATGGCAGAAGCCGGTATCGAAGACATTCTCATTCCCTACAATATTCTGGGCCAAACCAAGCTGGAGCGCCTGAGCCGACTCGTGCGCCAGGGCCATAGCACAATTACCGTGGCCGCCGATTCGCCAACGACCGTCGAAGGTCTATCGACCCAGGCCAGCGCCGACGGCTGCACCTTTCGCGTCCTAGTGGAAATGGACACCGGCGGCCACCGCTGCGGCACCCAATCACCGCAGGACACGCTCGCACTCGCTCAGCACATAGACCGGCTGCCCGGCCTTGAGTTTATGGGTGTGATGACCTATCCCAGCAGCGAGCGCGTGCGCCCCATACTCGAGGAGGTGCGCAGCCTGATGGACGGGGCAGGCCTGCCGCTGCATATCGTTAGCGGCGGCGGCACCGGATCGCAGGAGATCTCTAAGTCACTGGGCTGCACCGAGACGCGCATCGGCTCGTACGCCTACGAAGGCATGACGCGTGTGAGCAAGCGCGAAGACCTCAATCCAAGCCGCTGTCCCCTGCGCCTGCGCGTCACCGTGGTCAGCACGGCGCGCCCGGGGCAGCTCATCGTCGACGCGGGGCAGAAGGCCTTTACGAGCTATCCGCCCACGCCCTACGGCTATTGCCTAGAGCATCCAGAACTTTTCATCAAAGGCATGTCCGTCGAGCACGGACACGTGGACACCACCGCATCATCGCATACATTTAGCGTTGGCCAGCAGCTCAGCTTTATTCCCCTACACGGCGGTATGACAACCAATCTGCACGATCGCCTGTATGCCGTGCGCGACGGAGAAGTCATAGACGAATGGGAAGTCGCCGGACGCGGAAAGAGTCAGTAACCTTCTAATTCACACGAGGACGGTCATGGAAATTCAACCCCAAACACAAATCTTCGACGCCGACGAGAGCAATTTCGAGGAACTGATTATCCGCGGCTCTGAGGAGCGCGTTATTGTCATCGACTTCTGGGCCCCGTGGTGTGGTCCCTGCAAAACGTTGGGTCCCATCATAGAAGAGGTCGTTACATCGCTCGGACCGGGCATTGCGCTGGCCAAAGTCAACGTAGACGAAAACCAGCAGCTAGCGATGGCCTTTCGCGTGCAGGGCATACCGGCCGTCAAAATAGTGCACCAAGGCAAGCTAGTACAAGAGTTTACCGGTGCCCTGCCCAAGGAACAGATCGAGGCCATCCTGCGGCCGCTGGTTCCCAACGCACCCGAACCCGACATCGAACCGGCCGAGCAGGCCGCCCAGCGCGCCGCCATGGGAGACCTCGACGGAGCGGCCATAATCTATAAGTCGATCTTAGAAGAAAAACCCAACGACGGCGATGCACTGCTCGGCTTGGCGCGCATTAGTTTGCAGCAAAACCACATAGACGGCGTGCACGAATTCGTCAATCTCATCGAACAGGGCACGCCCCAGTACCAGCAGGCACAGGCGCTCCTAGCGCAGATCGAATTTGCGCAGAAATGCCACGCGGCCGGCGGCAAGGCGGCCTGTGCGCAGCGAGCCCTAGCCGCCCCCGACGACCTCGAAGCGCGCTACCAGATGGCCTGCTGCCAGGCGGCCGAAGGACAGTTTGAAGAAGCGCTAGCGGCGTGGCTGAGCATTGTCGAACGCAAACCCGATTTTAACGAAGGCGCCGCCAAAGACGCGATGGTCGCCGTATTCCACCTGCTCGGCCGCGAGAACGAACTCGTCTCTAGCTACCAACGTCGACTCTACCAGGCCCTCTACTAGTCCTGCAGACCGCGCGGCGCTTTGACGCCGCGCGGTCGACCTACTGGTCGCCAAGCCCACAGACGTCGACTTTAATCTTGAAAAAAGCCATAGTGGGATGCCCTCGGTGCGGATCCCTTTGCACAGGAGAAATCGCCGTGAAAATAACCCGCCTGCAGCGCGTTGGCGTGCGCGTGCCGTTCCTGCCCGGGATCTTGCCGCCGCCCGACTACGAAGAGCCGATGCCCGGCTATCCACAGCCCCTCGGCGAACGCTTGCAGGATGTGCTCTATATCCATACAGACGCCGGGTTAACCGGCTACGGCATGAGCGGCCCCTACTTTGAGCGGCGCGACGAAATGCCACCCGATCTGATCGGCCGAGACGTGCGCCAATTCGAACCCCGCAACCTAAACGGCGGCGGCTGGAATATGGCCCTACTCGACCTATTGGGTAAGGATATTGGCTGGCCGCTGTGCCGAATATTTGGCGGCAAACTGCAGGAGCGCGTCCTCGTCGACTACTGGATTTCGCGCATGGGCCCCGAGGATTCGGCTGCTGCCGCCCAGCGCGCAGCCCAGCTAGGCTTTCACGGCATTAAACTCAAGTGTAAATGGGAAGATCAAAACGTAGCCGAGCGCGTCTGTGCCATGCACGAAGCAGCCCCCAACCTGCGCATCGTCGTCGATCCCAACGAGCGCTTTCACACGCTGGAAAACAGCCTGCAGCTGGCGCGCCGCTTGGAGGAAGTCGACGGCCTCGACGTGCTCTTTGAAGACCCGTTTCCCAAGCGCGACCTGCGCGAGTACAAGCAGCTTAAAGAATCGACCTCCATTCCCATTGCACCGCACTTTCAAAACCCACGCCAGATTATCGAGGCCGTGCAAATGGAGGCCATTGATGCCTTTAACGTAGCGCCCTCCGACTGGGGTTTTCTCGATATGGCACGCATTGCCGGAGCGGCCGACCTACCCGTATGGCAGGCCTCCAACGTCGACCTGGGCCTGTTTGATGCATTTCGCCTGCACGCCTCGGCCGCTGCACCCAACTGCACGCTGGGCAGCGACCTATGCGGTAACTTCGTGCACGAACACAGCTTGCTAAAGGAACCGCTGGTCAGAGACGGCTACGCCATCGTGCCCGATGGTCCCGGTCTCGGCGTCGAGCTCGACAAAGAGGCCGTAGCGCACTACGCCGTTTTTTCAGAGGAATGGTCCTAGTCGCCAACCGCGACGAAGATCTTGGAGTCGGCCGCTCCGTAGTAGAGCAGCCAGCGACCTTCGTGCTGTACGAGCCCCTCGACAAAGACGACCTGGTCGACCTGACCTTCCTGCTCGCCGGCTTCTTCCGGCTGTAAAAAGGGCGCGTCGAGGCGCTTGACAACTCGGCGCGGATCGTCCGGATCGAAGACGACGGCACCGACGGCATAGCGCGTGTCGGGCCAGCGCGCCGCGTTGTATATCAGCAAAATGCCCTCGTCGGTCCACAGCGGCGGCGGGCCCGGTTCGACCAAACGCGAATCAAACATCCCCTCGCGCGGCGACAGCACCGGCTCGGGATCCATCTTCCAGTGCAGCAAATCGGTCGACCGTGCCAACCATAGATGCGTGTCTCCAAAGTACATCAGATACTCGCCGTTGACGGGTCGATCGAGTATGGCGCCCGACTTACTCCATTCGAGGTCAGGAAAGAGCACGCCGTGCTTTTCCCACTGCACTAAATCAGTAGAAGAGGCCAGGCACAGGCGCGCGTGCTTTCCGTCGTATCCCGTATAGGTCAGCCAATAGCGGCCCTCGGCCTCCATCACGCGCGGATCCTCGCAGCCGCCGGGCAGCTCGTAGGCCTCGCTCGGCTCGACGATGGGTTCGGCCCCCCGCACAAAGTGCAGCCCGTCGTCGCTGCTGGCCAACCCGATTCGACTCGTGCCGTTCCACTCGCCCGCACCGGAAAAATCTTCGGCCCGATAGAGCAGGTGCACCCGTCCATCGCGGACGATAGCGGCTGGGTTAAATACGTCCTTGGCCTCCCAGCCATCGCCCTGTGGGGCCATAATGGGATTGCCCTCCCAGCGCACAAAATGCAGGTCATCAATGCGCAGTGCGTTCATATCGAACACTCCTAGGCTACCAGCGCATCGGCGCCAAAGATCATCGGGAAATGCGCTCCCGTGCTGCGCGAGCGCGTCGCTCCATCCATGTAGGCAATGCTAAACGCGCGGCGCGATTGGCCACTCGGATTGGTGCCGGAGCGATGCAGCAGCAGGTTGTGCAGTAAAATGACCTCGCCGGGGGCCGCTTCTAGATCGACCACTTCATCTTCTGGCGCGTAGCGGGCCAGCTCCTCGGCCGAGGGAAAGTGGCGCTCGGCAATCACGCCGTGCTTATGACTACCCGGCACGACCTGCATACAGCCATTTTCTTTTGTTGACGGATCGAGCGCCGTCCACACGGTAATCGTTGGCGTCGTATCGACTCCCCAACCCCAGCCCACATCCTGATGCCAGGGCAGCTCGGTGCCGCGCTCGGCCGGTTTGTTCATAAACATGGCGCGAAAAATCGAAACGTCCTCGCCGATGTAGTGATCGGTAATTTGGCGGAAGAGCGGATGCTGCATATAGCGCAAAAAGAGCGGATCTTGCTCCAAATCCATAATCTTGCGATAGCTCAGCGTAGGCCCCTTGTGGCCCACCGTTTCCGCCGGCGTATGTCCGTATACACCGTCCTCGCTGTCTAGCTGAAAGCGCATGTGTTCGTAGGGCACTTCGCCCAGCATAATGGCGTCGATGCGCTCCTGCAGTGCCCCCAGCGCGTCATCTTCTAAAACCCGACCCAAATAGACATAACCACGCTCTTCAAACTCAGCGCGCTGGGCATCCGTGAATAGCTTATCTACCATACGAGCTTCCCTTCGTTGCACTCAAATACGTTGTCTAGCTATTGATTAACCAATGGCCATGTCGCTGTCAATTACTCGCCTTGTCCGCATCTGCCTGCTTGCTTAGCTTGCCCGTTCCCAGGCGCCATGCCGCAGACAGAGAGAGTCATCGCCATGCCCCACAGCAGCCGCCCCCACGTCCTCGTTCTCATGTGCGACCAGATGCAGCACCAGCGCATGAATTTTCTCGACCCAGTCGCACACACGCCCTTCCTCAACGAGCTAGCCGCCGAGAGCACGCGTTTTAGCCACGCCTACACCTGCCACGGACAGTGCGTGCCGGCGCGCGCCGCCTTTCAAACCGGCCTCTTTCCGCACGAATGCGGCATTATGGCTATTTACGGATTTCATGGACACGGGGCGCGCCTAACGGCCAAGTACACCACGCTAGGACACTGCTTTAGAGAGGCCGGCTACGACACCGCCTATTTCGGCAAAACCCATTTCGGCGTGCCGCTGGACGAACTGGGCTACGACACCGGCATAGAGCACCGTCCCATAGACGACGACGAGGCCGAACGCTTGGGCACACTGCACGTGCCCAAGCCCCTGCGACCGGACTACATGGCCTGCGACCAAACCGTCGAGTTTCTGCGTGCCTACAGGCCGAGCGAGCGGCCCCTTTTTCTCACCTTCTCGACCAATCTACCCCACCCGCCTTTTTTTACTGAGCCGCGCTGGGCGGAGCGCTTCTTTGCTCCCGCGCTCGATCTACCGCACAGCTATTACGCGGAAACCTTTCGCGACAAGCCGGCCTTTCAGGGTGAACATGCCCTAGACGGACGCCACGGCGCACTCGACGAACTGGCACAGCGGCGCGAGTTGGCCCAATACTACACCATGATCGCCGAAATGGACAGCCACTTCGCCCGCGTCAAAGCCGAATACGAGCGCCTTGGCCTGTGGGACGACACCGTCGTGCTGTTCATCGCCGATCACGGCGATATGATGGGCGCGCACAAGATGCGCCTAAAGGGCACGTTGCCCTACGACGAGCTGTACCGCATCCCCTGCATGCTCAAGCTACCGCGCGGCACTGGCACCGTGCGCACCACCGTTGACGACCTCGTATCTTCGGTGCAGGCGCCAGCCACGCTGCTCAAGTCGGCCGGCATCGAAGTGCCCGCCCAGTTCCACAACGGCGATTTTTACGACGCACTCTTCCGCGCGGAAGCCCCCGAAGACGAGCATATCTTCTTTGAGCACTATGCCGCCTACTGGGGCATTCATCCATTTTACGCCGTGCGCGACCGGCGCACTAAGTACGTCCGCTACTACGGCGACGATGCCTGCGAAGAGATGTATGATCTACAGCGCGACCCGCACGAGTTGCACAATCTAGCCAACGATCCCCAACACGCAGCGCGCCGCACTGCGCTGGCGGAGCGAGCCGACAGCTGGTGGCAAAAGACAAACGGGCGCGACCTAGCCTACTACGAATCAGACTATTTCAAATCCAACCAACACAACCGCGTATAGCGGATCATAACAAAAGGATTCCTCATGCTGTATGAACTGCGCACCTACATCATTCCCAGCGGCCGCATGGACGATATCCTCGATCGCTTCGAACGCGTTACAATGCGCCTCTTCCAAAAATATGCGATGGAGGTAGTCGGCTTTTGGACCGTCAGCAAGCCCGAGGACAAATACGCGCTGGTCTATCTGATGCGCTACGCCGACGAAGCGAGCATGGAAAGCGCCTGGGCCGAGTTTCGCGCCGACGCGGAGTGGATTGAGACGCGCAAGCAAACCGAAGCCAACGGCCCCATCGTCGAAGAGGTGATTTCAGAACACCTCATACCAACTTCTTTTTCGCCTCTCCAGTAGGCACAGACGGCTACTGCCATCGCGCTCTTGTCGAGTCTCACCTCATGTCCTATACTACGCGCGTGACCGAAGAAACCCACAACGCCCCCTCCGCGGCACTCGACCTGCTCGCCTCGGACGAGCAGGTTCAGTTTTCCCGCGCGACAGACATCAAGCTAGACGGCCTGTACGGCTCAGCTTGGCTACTAGCTACCGACCGGCGCCTGTTGGCCTACAGCCCCGACGGCGGCGGTCCGCCCGATATTGTCGACTTACCGCTCAGCGAAATCACGTCCGTTGAAATCGAAGACCTCCACGGCAGCGGAGCGCTAAAGGCGCGCACGGCCGAGCGCGGAGCAACCGTAGCGCTCTTTTCCAAAACGCTGGGCGCGCAATTTGCCGATGTGCCCAAGCAAATTGAAGCGCTAGTCCATCAGGCGCGCCCCGAATCAGCCGACGAACGCATCGCGCACGGTCGCTTAGATCGCGGCGCTCACCGACAGCGCCGCTGCGAGCGCTGCAGTCAGGTCATACCCCACCGCTTAGGCGTTTGCCCGGTCTGCCTCGAAAGCCGCAAACTCTTGGGGCGCTTTCTCAGCTATTCCGTCCCCTACTGGCCGCTGGCTCTGTCCAGCCTTCTCATCCTACTCTCGGGCACGTTTATCGGCCTAACGCCGCCGCTGCTCATGCGCACGCTTATCGACGACGTGCTTAAACCCGTCGCCGAAAACGGCGGCAGCAGCTCCATCGCTCTGCCTTATATGGGCGACGTGACGCCCGCCTATGCGCTCGGGACGCTGGTCGTTTTGCTGCTGTTTATCAACGTGATGCGTAACGTGCTCGGCGCCCTGCGCTCCTATCTGCTGTCGCGACTCGGCGAGCAAATCACCTACGATCTGCGCGGCGA
>JAYOKQ010000075.1:9901-20957 GCA_038119905.1 Gemmatimonadota bacterium
ACGGTCGAACCCGGAGAAATGATCGGTCTTGCCGGCCACTCCGGCGCCGGCAAGTCGACGCTGATCAATCTGATCTGTCGCTTTTACGAAATAGAAGAAGGCACCATTTATATCGACGGCATCGATACGCGCACCGTCAGCCTGAAGTCGATGCGCGAACAAATCGGCGTCGTCCTCCAAGACCCCTTTCTCTTTAACGGCAGCGTCGCCGACAACATCGCTTACGGCAATCCCGACGCTTCGCTCGAAAAGGTCATTGCCGCAGCTAAGGCCGCCAACGCGCACGAGTTTATCACCAATCTGCCCGACGGCTACGACTCGATCGTCGGCGAGCGCGCCGTGCGCTTGTCCGGCGGCGAACGCCAGCGCTTATCCATTGCCCGTGCTATCCTGCGCGACCCGCGCATCCTCATACTGGACGAAGCAACGGCGAGCATGGATACCGAAACCGAGGCCAAGATCCAGCAGGCGCTGGCGCGCCTAGTCAAGGGGCGCACGACCTTTGCCATTGCCCACCGCCTATCGACCCTGCGCAATGCCGACCGCCTCTTTATCATTGAAAAAGGCACGCTGTACGAGCAGGGCACACACGATGAACTCGTCGCCCAGGACGGCATTTACGCCAAACTGGTGCGCATGCAAACGGAAATGAGCCGTATCCGCGCCGTATGACCGAACCTGTTGAAAACGATTTCGAAGTCCGCATCTTCGACCCGCAAAAAACGCACCTACACATCGACGAATTTGCCGATCTAGTCCTGCACATAGAGGGCAGCGACCCCGTGCACGGCGTGCGTCCTACCCGCTGCTTTCCCATTTCTTCCGGAGACCGCTTTATCGCCCTCAATTCGCACGATGGCGACGAACTAGGTATCGTCCGCGATGTCGACGAATTCGACGCTGACAGCCAGACGGCACTGCGCAGCGAACTGGCGCGCTCCTACTTTCGCCCGCAGATACAGCGCGTGCTCTCCATTACCGAACAATACCACGTGCCGCGCTGGGAAGTTGAGACCGACCGCGGACCGCGCACGTTCGAAATCCGCAGCAGCCGCCGCGACATGCGCGTGCTAGGCGCCGGGCGCATTCTCATTCGCGACGCCGACGGCAACCTCTACGAAGTCTTCGACTATCGCCAGCTCGATCAACAGAGCCGCACGTTAGTCGAAACACAAGTCTAACCCTCTCTATGCGCGCGTCCAACGACCGCGCATACACACGCGAAAGACCAACCCATGCGCATCCTCGTTACCGGCGGGACCGGCCGCGTCGGCCAGACCGCTGTCCGCTATTTGCTCTCGCAGAACCATCAGGTCCACGTTATCGGCCTGGACGAATCGTTTGAACTCGACGGAGCCACCTACGCACGGTGCGATATCGATGACTACAGCGCGCTGTGTGCACAGGCGGCCGGCTGTGAAGGCATTGTCCACTTAGCCGCCATTCCCTTCCCCGGCGGCGGCACGCCCGAGCAGCTGTTTCACGTCAACTGCACCGGTACCTTTAACGTCTATCAGGCCGCGGCGGCCAACGGCATACCTCGGGTCGTCAGCGCTTCGTCGATCAACGCACTCGGCTTTAACTTTGGCACGGTGCACTTCGATATCGAATATTTTCCCATCGACGAGGCACATCCCGACTTCACGACCGATGCCTACTCTTTTTCCAAGCGCATTCTCGAAGAAACGGCCGCCTATTTCTGGCGCCGCGAGGGCATTTCCGGCGTACAGCTGCGCTTCCCCTTTGTCTACCTGCACGACGACAGCAGTCGCTTTGCGCAGATGCGCCAGCGCATGGGAGAGACCTACGCAGAACTGGTAAGTGCAGCACCCGACCAACAGCGCCAAGCCGTAGACGAATTTTGGCAGCACTTTCAGCAAATGCGCCAAGAGCGCGCCTTTGAAAAGCCGTGGGAAGAACGCATGCGCGAACGCGAAAAAGGCGAACAGACACCGCGCCGCATGTACTTTGGCGTGTCCGATTTCTGGTCGGCGATTGATGCACGCAACGCGGCCATCGCCATCGAACGAGGCCTTTCAGCCGCTTATGAGGGCAGCCATCCGCTCTTTGTCTGCGATGCCAACAACGCCACCGGCATCGACAGCGAGACGCTGGCCGCGCTGTTCTACCCGCAGGTTGAGACGCGCCGCCAGTCCATCGATGGGACACAGAGCCTCGTCAGCTCGGCCCGCGCCCAGCAGCTGATCGGCTACGAACCGGCGCATTAATCGCAGATGGACACCGCTTCTACCCATCCCGTCGAGGCGCTGCTCTTTGATCTGGGCGGCGTGCTGATAGAGATCGACTTTGATCGCACGTTTCGCGCATGGGAAGCGCTCTCACCGCTCAGCCTCGATGAAATTCGCGCACGCTTCTATTTTGACGACGCCTACGAGCAGCACGAGCGCGGCGAAATCGACCGGATAGCCTACTTTGCCCACCTGCGCGCACTGCTGCACTTAGAGGCAACCGACCACGAGATCGCCGTCGGTTGGAACGCGCTCTTTATACGAGACATCCCCGCCGTGTTAGCCGCCATCAAAGGTATATCCGCTCGCATTCCGTGCTATGCCTTCACCAATACCAACGCCGAACACCAGCGCGCGTGGTCGACGCAGTTCCCCCACGTCATACCGCTCTTCCGCCGCGTCTTTTCCTCCTGGGAGCTGGGACTGCGCAAGCCGGAGCACGCCGCCTTCAGAGCCGTTGCCGACGCTATAGGCGTCTCCTGCACATCCATTCTATTTTTCGACGACACGCTCGAAAACGTCGAGCATGCACAGGCGCTAGGCGTGCAGACGGTACACGTGCGCTCTCCGATCGACGTAGAAAACGCGCTAGCTCGACTCTGCTAAACGCGAGAAATTTCCCTATATTGCAGCCGGTGACATCAACCATGCACAACCGCAGGGAACTACCCGATGCATAGATTGCTGACGGCCGCTCTGGCAGGACTTCTGCTGGTTTCGGCCGCACCCGCACAAAAGCGCCAGGTCAAGCTGATGGGCTGGGGCGACACGACGACGATGGCCAAGTACGCCATCCTAGAAGAGGCCTTTGAAGCGGCTAATCCGGATATAGACCTCGTCGTCGAGATCATGGACGCCACCTCCTATGCCCGCAAGCTGCCGGTCATGATCGCCAGCGGCACGGCACCCGATATTTTTGAATCAGGCCTCGAGCGCGCCGCCTCGTTTGGCTCCTATGCCGAAAAGGGCGCCTACGTCGATCTCATGCCGCTGGTCGAACGCGACGGCGTCAACCTCGACGACTGGTTTCCCGAAGTCATCGCCAGCTGCTATTACGACGGCGTGCTCTACAACCTACCGAAAAAGCTCAACAGTCCTGCCTGCGTGCACATCAATCTCGATCTGTTTGACGAGGCCGGCATTCCCTATCCGACGCGCGACTGGACGTGGGACGAAGCGCTGGATATGGCGCGCGCCATGACCAAGGACTCTGACGGCGACGGGCGCATCGACCAGTGGGGCATGTCGTGGCCGCTGGCTCAAGGCGTCGAACCGGCCATCATACGCGGCTGGCAGTGGACGCGCGACGAGGGGCGCCAAATCAACATTGACGATCCCCTCTTCTACGAATCGCTGCAGTGGATGGCCGACCTCGTGCACGTCGAGCACGTCGCACCTTCGCTCGAGGAAACGGAGGGCGCCGGCCTGCCGGGCTACCTGCTCTTTACCACCGGCAAGGTCGCTATTCAATCGGGCGGTCGCTGGCAAACGGCCATCTACAAGCGCGAGATCGGCGACCGCTTTCGCTGGGACACGATCTGGATGCCCGTCAAGGACCTGTCCGAGCCCCGCTCGTATACCATCGGCACAGAAGCTTGGGGCATCTATCGCCATTCAAAAAACGTCGAAGACGCTTGGAGCGTGCTCAAATGGCTGGCCGGGCCGGGCGGGTCGCGCGTGCTGGCCGGCATGGGCGGCGCCGTGCCGGCCGTCAAGTCCGTCGCCTATTCACCCGATTTTCTCGATCAGGGACCGCCTAGCCGCGAGGGCAATCGCTGGTGGCTCGAAGCCATGCAGCACGCCGTGCGCCCGCCGCGCGAGCCGCACTGGACCAAGGTTGAGCAGCTCATGACGCAGGTGCTCAAACTCGGCTGGGACGGCCAGCGCCCCTTTAAAGATCTCGCCTTAGAGCTAAAGCCGCGCATCGACGAAATCCTGCAGGAAAAACCGCGCTCGACGCCGCAGAGTATGTGGGCCGTTGCGCTGGGTGGGCTCGTCGTTTTCGGATTGGTCTTCGGCGTGCTACATCGCTATAGAGAAGTCGGCGATGGCCGCAGTTTGCGCGTGCGCCTGCGCAACCGGCAAATACGACAGGAAGCGATCTACGGCTGGCTATTTATCGCCCCCCACCTGATTGGCTTACTAGTATTTACCATTGGTGCCATTCTCGCATCGGGCTATCTAAGCCTAACGCAATGGGACCTGTTCGGCGCGCCGCGCTGGGTTGGCTTGGGCAACTACCAGCGCCTGTGGGACGACCCCATTTTCTGGAAGACGCTCTACAACACGATATACTACGCCGGTTTGCGCGTGCCGCTGAGCATCGCCTTTTCGCTGGTCGTGGCCATTCTAATGAACCTGAAAATGCGCGGTATCCTGTGGTGGCGCGTCATCTACTTCGTTCCGGCCGTCTCCTCTTCGGTGGCCATCGCACTAGTCTGGCGCTGGATCTACTCAAAGGACTTCGGCCTGCTCAACGCGTTTTTGGGTTGGATCGGCCTGCCGGCCATGAGCTGGCTGACGTCGGAAACGCTGGCCATGCCGTCGATGATCATCATGTCGGTTTGGTGGTCCGTCGGCACCAATATGGTTATCTATCTAGCGGCCCTGCAGGGCGTGCCCGACCAACTCTACGAAGCGGCAGAAATCGACGGCGCCGGCGCCTGGCACCGCTTTTGGCACGTCACCTTTCCCATGATTACGCCAACGACCTTCTTCCTGCTCATTCTCGGCACCATCGGTTCGCTGCAAATATTCGACATCTTTTACGTGATGACGCAGGGCGGCCCCAACTTCGCCACGACATCGCTGGTAATGTATATCTTCCAAAACGCCTTTGAATATCTGGAAATGGGCTATGCCTCGGCCGTGGCCTGGGTGCTCTTTGCCATTATCCTGCTGCTGTCGCTGGTGCAGATGAAGTTTTCGCAGTGGGTCCACTACGAAGGAGAGCGCGAATGAACAACGCCCTCTATCAGCGCATCGCCGTATACGCCCTCGTCGCGCTGGGCGGACTGACCATGGTGCTACCCTTTGTCTGGATGCTGTCGACCTCGCTCAAAACGACGCAGCAGTCCATGGCCTTCCCTCCCGAGTGGATACCCGCTCCCTTTGTCTGGGAAAACTACACGCGCATTGCCGACTATATGCCGTTTTTCCTCTTTCTCTACAACAGCGTCAAAATTGCCTTCTTCGTAGTATTTGGCACGCTGTTGACCTGCTCGCTGGCCGGCTATGCCTTTGCCAAGCTGCGCTTTCCCGGCCGCAAGCCGCTCTTTCTCGTGCTGCTGTCTACAATGATGATTCCAACGCAGGTTACGCTGATTCCCGTCTTTGTCATCATGAAGTACCTCGGGTGGATCAATACGCACTACGCCCTGATCGTGCCGGCCTTTTTCGGCAGCGTCTTTGGCACCTTCCTGCTGCGTCAGTTTTTTCTTGGAATTCCCAACGAACTCGAAGACGCCGCGCGCATTGATGGCTGCACGCCGTGGGGCATCTACTGGCGCATTATGCTGCCGCTGGCCAAACCCTCGCTGGCGACGCTGGCCATCTTCTCTTTTATGGGAACGTGGAACGACTTTATGCGGCCGCTGATCTACCTCAGCGATATGACTATGATGACGCTGCCCGTTGGGCTGGCGCTGCTGGCCAACCATCAGGACATTCGCATTCCGCTGATTATGGCTGGCGCCGTGCTCAGCCTACTGCCCATCCTGATTCTCTACGTTTTCGGACAGAAGTATTTCGTGCGCGGCATTGCGCTAACGGGCATGAAGGGCTAACGCCGTCAGCGGTTACCCAACACGCGCACAATGCCCGCCAGCCCGGCGGCAAAGTCTTCTGGCAACAGGCTGAGCACCCAATAGCTGCCCCCGGCAAAATCGTAGAAATAGCCCGGATGCACCCATACACCCTCGCGCTCCAGTAGTTCCAGTGCAAGCGCCTCTTCGTCTCCCTCGATGCGCAGCACGCCGTACCACCCTCCTGCGCTGTGCACAAGCTCGGCGCCCTCCACTCCATCACACAACAGCCCGTAGTTAGCGTGCACGCGCTGCAGGACCGCTGCCTGTATCGCTTCGCACGAGGCCAGCAGTTCGGGCAGGGCGTGCTGCACCGCACTGCCAACAGAGAGGTAGGTATCGGCCGCAATTTCCAAGCGCGCCAGCGCCTCGTCGCGCAGGATAGGATCGCCCCCGACCGCCATCCAGCCGAGCTTGGCCTGCGGCAGAGCCAGCGCCTTGGACAGGCCGCCTAACGCCACGTGCAGCCCGCGTCCCTCGCGCGCAAAGGAGACGCCGCGCTGCTCACCCAGCGGATAGTCATAAAACACTTCGTCCGCAATAACAGCCAACCCGCATTCACAGCACAGCGCCTCAACGGCCCGCCGCTCCTCGGCACTTATGTACGACCCCGTGGGATTGTTCGGATTGACCAATACGACGGCGCGGGTGCGCGCATCGATGGCGGCAGCCAGCAGATCGGGGTCGAGCGACCAATGCCGTCCGTCGTAGCGCAGCGGATAATAGCCCAATGTAACGCCTTCTAAATCAGCCAGATACTGCAAGAGCGGATAGCTCGGACGCGGGACCAGCACTCGATCGCCCGGGTCGGCTAATACCTTAAAGAGCAAAGCGTAGGCTTCGCTCGTGCTGCTAGTCAGCAGCAGGCGCTCCAGGCCAACGTCAATACCGCGCGCCGCGTAGTACGCACTGAGAGCACGACGCGCTTCTTCCAAGCCGCGCGCATCCGGCGCATAGCGGCTATGGTCTGCACGACGCAGCGCGCTCCATATGCTGTCGGGATAAGTGAGTCCGGCACGCGTAGGATTCGATAGCGTGAGATCGATGACGGGCAGACCGCGCGCGCGCCGCTGCGCAAGCGCCGCGCTGAGCGCGTTTTCACGCCGTGACCACGACGTGCGCTGTGAAAACGATATGCTCACTGGTCGCTACAGCCACCGTTCGAATAGCGCGTAGGCCTGCTCGCGCATGGCCGAGGGAAAGTCGTGCGCGCAGTAGGGATGCTCAATGGCAAGGCGATCTTCGGCCCCATAGAGCGCGTAGACGCGGCGAGCCGCCGCCGCAATTTCATCGACGCTCTGCCACTTGAAATTGTCGTCGTGCAGGGGTGCCGAAGCAAAAAATGGACGCGGCGCTAGCGCCGCCACTAGGTCGTGAAAATCAAAGGGGATCGCCTCGAGGGCATACTCCTTCAATCGCGGCATATAGCACGAAGACGTCCAACCGGTGATATCGCCGTCCTTGTAGATCTGGTACGAATCAAATCCACAGCTCGATATGATCGCCGCTAAGCGCCCGTCAAAAACAGCCGTATATATCGAGTTGTGTCCGCCCAGCGAATGGCCAATGGCGCCGAACCCGCCTTTGCGCACCTCGTCCATGCTATCCAACAAATCCAATCCGCGCACGTTGTCCCAGATCGCCTTCATCGTCCCGCTTGCGTAGCCCAGCGCCTGCCAGTCGGGTCGATACTGCGCTAGATGCGGATAGGAGGGAGCCAGCGTCACAAAGCCGCGCTCGGCCAATTCACTCGCATAGGCGCGGTTGGCCTTGCCGCCCAGACCGACGACGACCCGATGCCCAATCACATTGTCGGTTGGATGCAAACAAAGCACAGCGGGAAACGGCCCCTGTCCCTTGGGTATTAGCAGATAGGCCGGCACGCGCTCCCCCGGTTCGCTCGCATAGTCGATCAGCCGACGCACGTAAGACCCGCAATCGACCTCTTCGCGCACGCACATGTCCAGCGGGCAGCGCCTTTCCTCGCCCGGCAGCGCACCCATAACCTCCTGCATAGCGGCCAGCACCCGCGCACGTTTCTCTTCCCATACAGTACTGGAGGCCACGTCAGCGGGGTTCCCCGCTGCATCAACTAATTGGTTCAACGCAGGCCGTCTCTCAGTTGGTATAGGCGACCGTGCCGCGCGCACCCACGGGATAGCCCCAGCGCGCCAAGTAGGTCGGGCCCGGCAAAAACTCATCACCGCGCGAGTCCAGCTGCTCCTGCAGCATTGCTTCCAACTCGCGCCACGCCGCGTCGTGTTCAGCTACCCCCAGCAGGTTATTTTGCTGGTAGGGATCGGCCTCGTTGTCGTAGAGCAACCACGGGCCTTCCAGCGAACGCACGTAGGTATAGCGCGCCGTGCGCAGCCCGCGAAACGAACGGCCACCAGCACCGGGCCACCACTGACCAAACGGATGCGGACACTGCAAAAAAGCCACCCCATCCGAGGGATCCTCGCCGCCGTTCATATA
The DNA here is from genome assembly GCA_038119905.1 of Gemmatimonadota bacterium. GTDB lineage: Bacteria > Latescibacterota > UBA2968 > UBA8231 > UBA8231. The sequence continues at coordinate 18,429 of JAYOKQ010000075.1, forward strand.
GCCAGAAAAATCGCGCCCCTGCACGGTCTGAGGTATGTCCAACCCACACAGACTCAGCACCGTTGGCATGATATCCGGGATATCGATCGGGGCCTCAAGCACGCGGCCATCGCGCCCGAACGCAGCTGGATAGCGCAGCAGAAAAGGCACGCGCACCGATTCGTCCCACGGCTTCTGCTTGTTGTTCATACCGTGCGAACCGACCATGTCGCCGTGATCGGAAAAAAAGACAAAGATCGTGTCGTCGGCTAAGCCCTCTTCATCCAGCGTTTGCAGCAGGTCGCCGGCGCACGCGTCCAGCGCCGTGCAGTGCGCGTAGTAGCCAGCCAGCCACTCCCGCGCCGTATCGGCAAACGCAGACGGCACGTTGGGCCGCAGATCGAGCGCCTGCGGATCGTAGAGCGCGCGAAAGGCCTCGGGAGCCGTTGGATAGGGATCGTGCGGCGGACCCCACGACAGCACCATCAAAAATGGGTTTTCGCCGCTGTGGTCGCGCAGGTAGGCCTGCGCGTCGCGCGTTTGCTCGATGGCGTCGTAGCCCTCCCACCGCCGCTTCTCGTCCGAATCGCCGGCGTAGTAAAACGAATTGTTGTAATCGTGCGTGCACTCGAGCACCTTCCAATAGTCAAAGCCCTGTCGCCGCTCGGGCGGTATGTAATTGGAACGACCGCGCCCGTCAACGTGCCACTTGCCGATATAGGCCGTATCGTAGCCGCCGGCGGCAAAGGCCTGCGCAATGCTCGTCGCGCGATCGCTCAGCGGCACGTCGTTGACGATCACCCGATGCTCGAGCGGCCACTGTCCGGTCAGCAGCGAAGCCCGCGCCGGACAGCATACCGGACAGCCGGAAATGGCTTGGCGAAAATTCAGGCTCTCGGCCGCCAGCGCATCTAGGTGCGGCGTCTGCACGTTGGGATCTCCGGCATAGCCCAGCGCCTGTGCGCGCCACTGGTCGCCAAACACCAAGATCACATTGGGTTTCTTGTCGTTCATATATCGTCCTCTGCTCGTCTATTTCGTCGCATCAACCCACTTGAGCACAAACTCGCCAAAGAGCGAATTGGCCCATGCAAACCAAGGCCGGGTAAACTGCTGCGGATCGTCTGGGTTAAACCCCTCGTGCATATACTCGGTGTCTGCGTCCGTGCGCTCCAGCATATCGACGAGGGCGTTCATCTCTGCTACATCGCGCGAGGTCAACCCTTGCATGCACAGGCTGATCGGCCAAATATAGCCGTCCGGCGTGTGCGGACTGCCAACGCCGCGCGCGTATGTTCCCTCGTGGTAGTAGGGGTTATCCGCGCTCAGCACAAAGCGGCGCGTATTCTGATAGAGCGGATCATCGGCCGACGCGTAGCCCAAGTAAGCGATGGACAGCAGGCTGGGCACATTGGCGTCGTCCATCAGATTGTAGTGACCCATGCCGTCCGTTTCGTAGGCATAGATCGGACCGTACTTTTCGTGCTCGTAGAGGGCATGCGCGGCAATCCCCGCATCTATTTCAGAGCGCAAGTCTGCGGCGCGCTGCGCCAGCGCTTCGTCTGCATACACTTGGCGCGCGATCTGCTCGCCGTAGCCTAGCACCACAACGGCAAACATATTCGACGGCACCAAGTAGCCGTAGGCGCAGGCGTCGTCGCTCGGACGAAAGCCCGACCACGTCATGCCGGTATGGGCAACGGGCGCGCCCAAGCCCTCGTGCGTCAGGGTATCGCTTGGCGGGCCACTGAAGCGCTGAAAGCGATACGGCGAATCCGTCCCGTGGTTTTGCTCCACGCGCCACAGATCAATAATCGCGCCCAGCATCGCCTTCCAATCCGCATCAAAAACCTGCGTCCGACCCGTCGCCTGCCAGTAGAGGTAGCTCAGCTGGATTGGATAGCACAGAGAATCAATCTCGTACTTGCGCTCCCACACCCACGGGTTGCGCTCGGTCTCGTCGACTTCCCAGCACTGGCCGTTGGCCTCGCGATTAAACGCGTTGGCATAGGGATCGATGCCCACATACATCACCTGGCGCGCAATAAGCCCTTCGACGATTCGCTGCACGTCGGCATCCCCCGCGGCCAGCGGCACGTAGTGGCGCACCTGCGCCGTTGAGTCGCGCAGCCACATCGCCGGAATATCGCCGGTAAATACGTAGCTCGTGCCATCGTCGACGCGTTCGGTTGTCGTCTCGAGCGTGTTGGGGTAGCAGCGGCGAAACATCCGCGCCAGCTTGGGTCGATCGGCCAGCTTATCTTCGACCTCGACGATCTGCTCGCGCACGGCCTGCGGCAATATCAAATCGCTCCTCTTCACGGCTGGTGCTCCGTATTGATGGGCGCCTCGCCTTTTTCCAAAAAGCGTTCGATCGTATTGATCGTCGCCGGTCCGGTGCGAAAGTCGGCGATCCACGGCTCGCGGAAATAGGCCTGGCGCTCGCGCGATAGCCCGGCAATAATTTCTGGCGCCAGCGTCAGGCGATGCCAGTGAGTAGCCAGATGAGCATAGGCGAAAAACACGGCCACGCGCGGCGTTTCGCGCTGC
>JAYOKQ010000076.1:0-8688 GCA_038119905.1 Gemmatimonadota bacterium
TCAGCTGCTGTAATAAGACCCATATTGCCGGCACTGATCAAATCAGCCAGGGGCACCCCCCTGTTTTGATATTCTTTTGCAACACTAACGACAAAACGCAGATTGGCTTCGACCAATCGATTTCTTGCCGAATCGTCTCCGGCCTTTATTTGACGAGCAAGTTCTACCTCATCTGGGCCAGAAAGAGGTTTCGAACCTGCGATCTCGGTGAGATAACTTCCCAAAGAATCTTCCATGTCCCAAAATGAAGCTGTGGTCATCTCCGCCATGGATCCATCCTCTTCGTTAAAAGTGGGGGAGTATACTACTTAACGACTGGGATAAATGGTAACCTACAAAGGCATTTAGGAACTGTCAAGAATTTTATTACGCCACGCCAAACCCCTAGGAAAGCCCCCGAGCTGACCGCTGCAGAATCAATAGTTCATCAATTCCAGTAGCAGCAAAATCGAGCATTTTATCTGCCTGCTTGCGATCAAAAGGCTCGACTTCAGCCGTCCCCTGAATTTCAATGATACCGCCCTCTGCCGTCATCACAACATTCATATCGGTTTCAGCGCGGACATCTTCCTCGTAGCATAAATCTAACACAACTTCGTTGTCTATGACTCCCACGCTCACCGCAGCAACGGGCCGGACGAGTGGATCTTTCTCAATCACACCCGAATTCAAAAGGTGGTCAATCGCATCGCCCAGGGCGACATAGGCTCCCGTAATAGAAGCTGTTCTAGTTCCCCCATCGGCCTGAATTACATCGCAATCTATGTATAGTGTCCGCTCGCCTAGGGCTTCCAAATCGACGGCCGCGCGCAGCGAACGCCCTATGAGTCGCTGTATTTCGCGGGATCTGCTATTGACGCGTCCCGTGGCACCTTCACGAGAAACCCGGCGAGGAGAGGAGCCTGGTAACATCGAATATTCTGCCGTTAACCAACCCTTGTTCGCCCCAACGAGAAAGGGAGGAACGCGCTCTTCACAGCTGACAGTACAGATAACCCGAGTCTGACCCATTTCCATCAGGACGGCCCCCGGAGACGTATTTACATAGCCCCGTTCAATACGCACTGGCCTAAGTTCATCTGTCCGACGTCCGTCGTTGCGCTCCATGATCTCCCTTTCAACGAATAGTTTGCATGTGCTGGCGATAATCGACGCCCTGCATCGGAATCATATAGCACATCTCTACCAGCCTAGAGTAAATCCTACCGTGCGACAGCTTGCGCACTTCGTCTAAATCCTGATTCGTCGTTACGACGGTAAATCGCTCTTCAGCATAACGCGCATCGACCAATTCATAGAGCATCTCCATTTCCCATTCGGTGCCCCGTTGGATACCAAAATCATCCAAAACTAAAAAGGGCATATTGCATAGCTCTTCTATAATTTGCCAGGTGCGTCCGTAATCATCGCTGTCTTCTGAGTAGGTGTCGCGCAGCTTTTGGAAATACTTGCGCGATAGATTGAGAAAGCGCCCCGGCCGCCCCCAGCGCAATATCAACTCGTTGAGCATTATAGACCCGAGCAACGTCTTGCCCGTGCCTGGGTTGCCGTGCAATAAAAAACCGCGCTGAGGTGCCGACTCGGCTTTTTCCCCAATCAGCATATCAACTGTGCGCAACACTTCACCCGCATAAGGCAGTACGGTGCCATCGGGAGCAGTTCCCCTGAAATCGTCCATATATTTCCACTTGTACCGCTCTGGTATATCTGCGCTCCTATATTGCCGATTGGTCTCCGCTAGCCTGCGGCGAAAAGGTCTGCAAGCACACCAATGGCGCTGCCCTTCGCTATCCCAATACTGGAAGGGAGCCTCTCCTCCACACACGCACTGTTTATCTATGCAAGCGCACAGTCGCAGCTGTCCGTAGCGGCCCGCCTTCACTTGGCTATCGTAGCGAATTCCAATACCACCGCAAACCAGACAATCCGTAGATTGGACGTGCTCCCAGCGAAGGCGGTTCATCGCGTTCGATCCTTGAGCGCGCGCTCGACTTCTCGCTGCGCCTGACGCTCCGCTAGGGAATGTCGCTTATCAAACTGTTTTTTACCTTTTGCCAATCCCAACTCCACTTTTACTCGGCCCCTTAAGAAGTAGATACTCAGCGGCACAAGTGTCAGTCCCTGCTGTTGAGTGCGACCCGCCAGTCGACGGATTTCCATAGCGTGTAACAGCAATTTCCTGGTGCGTTCAGGCTCGTGATTGTGGTATGTTCCCTCTTCGTAGGTGCTTATGTGAACTCGGTGCAGAAAGACTTCTCCGCTCTCAACTATGGCATAACTATCCTTCAGGTTGACCCGACCAGCACGCAGTGACTTAACTTCCGTTCCCTGTAGGACGATCCCCGTTTCAAAGCGGTCGACAATATCGTAGTCATGACGCGCCTTGCGGTTCTGCACTACGACTTTCTTTCCCGTGGGTTCGGTATCTTTTTTTTTGTTTGCCATTATTCCGAGTTTGTAGGCCTTGACGATGCCCTATGGTCCGTTTAATTTACTGACTCAATGCCGAAGTGGCGAAATTGGTAGACGCGCTAGGTTCAGGACCTAGTGGGCATTAGCTCGTGGAGGTTCGAGTCCTCTCTTCGGCACCAATATTTTCTCTCGCCCATCTAATTTACCCCTTTAAAAAACGCACGCAAGGTAGGCTAAATTTGCTCCATGTAGTGAGCACTGACGCCTATCTAGGGCCATACTGTGCCTGCTCGCACCACATCATATCAGGCTTCTTATTGCGCCGGTTTCTCCACCGCATTAGCTTTCGCAGATCACTTAAAAAAAGGAGTTTAAACATGGCTCGTTTGTTACACACTCGCATTCGCGTTGGCGATTTCCAAGCCAGTATCGACTGGTATTGTCAACACTTGGGATTTCAGGTACTCAGTCGCACGGATCAGTCCCCCGCAGGCAATCACGTGGCTCATCTGGAACTCCCCGGTAACGAACACACCCTTGAGCTAACTTGGTCACCCGATTATGAAGTCAACGTGCCCGAAGATCTGATGCATTTGGCTATTTCAGTGCCAGACCTGATTGCCTGCTGCGATACCTTGGAAAATAATGGTGTTGAAATATGGCCAGATAACTGGCGCGAGACATTCCCCACCGGTAGAAAAATGGCCTTTATCGACGATCCCGATGGCTACGAAATCGAATTGCTTGAGGATAAATAGTCGACTGTCAAGATTTAGAAAATAACCTTAAAGGTTTGCTCTCCCGTGCCGATCAACTTGATATCACTTAGTATTAAGCAGCCATGCGAGGACAAGGAGGTCTACTTATGGCAGCGCGTAAAGCAAAGTTAATTGGCATAGAAGAAGCGGCGAATCTTTTCGGCAAGTCCGTCCACCAGATGCGCCAATACAAATCAAAGGGCCTGTTGAAAGTCGCCGATTGCAACGGTAACAAAGATCTATTTAACATGGCCGAAGTGATTTTATTGAAACATCTCATTCACGAGCTACGCGTAACGGAAGGGCTTTCACTTGCCCAGATTTCTCGACGCTTAGACCAGATGATGGGACGGGCGGCCTAAGCCTACGCTTCGTTGTATTTGCACGGACCATGCCTGTATAGTCCCCTGGCAAGACAGGGACGTTTTCCCATGGGGCTATACAGGCGGGTCCTTTTTATTTTTGTCGATCGCAGGCCTCGTTGACTATGCGCATTATTTCTGAAAACAGCGCGCCAGTCCACGCCGGCAGATCCCGCACTCGGTCTGGGTGTAGCGCACTAGCGAAACGACGACGCGTTTTGCCCAAGTCAACTTCAGCGTTTGTTCCAGCCTCTATACCCAGCAGCTCAACCGCATTCATCTTTTGTAAATAATCCATATTCCAACGCGCTCCCCCCTGCATCCGCCGCTGTTCGGAAAGGGCCAACCGCTGAGCCATATCCTGTAACCGGCCCTGCGCTCTCACCAACTCCCCGCGCAGGACTTCCAGCTCCTTTTGCGCCTCGCTCGAGGCGCGCTGATTGGCGATTCTAGAGCGCCGTTCACTGCGCAACTTTTCCCCGTTTTCCCGCTCATCCACGAGCTGTCGCCGTATCCCTTGTATCTCTTCATCTAGCTTCTTGATGCGCGCGTGGGCACGATCAGCGCGATCCTCTGCAAATTCCAGATCGACCTCCATGACTTTCAGCGCTTCACGACTGGCATCTATCTGCTCGCGCAGACGATTTATTTCGCCTGCTGACCCCAGTCCCGAATCCTCGTCCTCCCTCATTACCACCCTAAGTTGATCACAAAATTCAATCAACAAACGACCTCCCCCCGACTCGGAAAAACCACTCTTTTGCAGCTGTTCATCATAAGCTTGATGAACGTCGCGGATCCACCCCCAATGTTTTCCATATTCTTGCGATAGGAGATTCCAATAAGCTGAACGCTGAGACCAGGTTAATTCCTCGTTTAAAATGCCTAAATAGAGCGTTAGCCGACTAACTTTAGGTGCAATAAACAAGTGGGCGGGAACAGCATGCGCTAACTCGGGCCATAGATCGACTACGACTTCACAGAGGACTATTTCAAACGCCATTGCACGTTCAGGCAATGCATAAACACCATCGTCGAGTGCAATCTTGCTTATCCAATGGCGAAAATCGGTATCCACCTCCCCACGTTTGACCTTTTTCTCAAAGTCTAAGTACCGGCGCAGTTGACGAGGCGATTGTGATTCCATCTGTTCCGCTAAATCAATCCCAAGTTGCTTTTCGATTTCGCCTTCTCCCATCATTATTCGCCGACATCAAGGGCAAGATATCGTATGAAGTCACGGGCCGTTCGCCCCCCAACTAAATCGTGGTTATGGCGCATTCGCCATTGGGCAAACTCGGATAGAAGCTCTTGATCAGGACGTGCAATACCCGCTCTCTTAGCATAAGATAGAACCATCGACTCATATTGATTTTTTGTGGGCAGGTCGACGAAAACCTTCAAGGCGAATCGATCATCCAACGCACGCAGCTCGTCGATTCGCTGGTGCTGCTGCGGATCGTAGGGATCCGGCCGCTTCCCCTGCTGAATATATGCCCCCCCTTCCGATTCCATTTGCATCATGCCCAGTCCCTGCGGCCGCTCGCCTTCCCGATCGACCAAATCCTTAAAATTCGACGTAGCGTAAAAAACCAGGTTATCCGGCATGGCGACTAATCCGCCTTCCATAACTCTGGAAAGATGGTGCAGCGCTCGATCGCCTCGACCAAGCGAAATATTGTCGAGAACGCCAATAAAACGCTCTCTTCGAGACCGGACAATTTCGCAAACGGCCCGCAATGAACCGTAGTCTTCTGGGGTGATTTCGATTCCTCGGAGCCCGTCGGCAGCATACCGTTCGATCAAACCCCGGACCAAAGAAGATTTTCCACCGCCGCGCGGCCCCCAGATAAGTATGTTATGCGCCTTTCGTCCTCTCAAAAAGTGGACCGTGTTTCGCATAATCACTTCTACGCGTTCCGGACTGCCTTCCAACCAATCTAGCTCAAATGCGTCAAAAGCCGGCATCGGCTCGAGTTGAACCTGAGTGCTGTCCCCACCAATTAGGAACGCTTTAGCCCCTCGAAAAGGAGGAAGACCATGCCGGTAAACATAGGTGCCGATTTCTTGCCAATGGTCAGCCCACTGGGGGGCTTTTCTCAGGACCGCCTTTAATTCGGCTAAGTCCTGAAAATAGCGTTCTTCTCGCACTACCCCACAGTCCTCAACGGGATAATCTTCATTCCCCCCAACATCGTATGAATGTTTACAGCAATTGGCCACAATTTGCCTCCAAGGCGGCCGGACCAATGACTGTAACGCCGTTACGTGCCTATAGTAAGAACGCTTTAAAAGAGCAGAAATACCTTCCGGGGATTCTTTTTCACAGGCCCTCAGGAATGGGTGGGGGCGACTAATAACCCGTTCCAACGCCCATTCCGACAGCAGTTCATCCTGGCTTACGCCCGACAGAAAAGCCCAATCGGACGTGGTGCAATCTTCGAGTTTATTGTAGGCTGCAAGTACATCCCAGTCCTTTAGCTCATTAGTCTGCCCCTCGGTGACCCACAATGTTAGCGCATGGTAAAAATCTGACCATAAGCGCTGTTCGACACCCGAAAAAAAAGGCTGATTGTATGCAAATAGACTGAGTCCATGTCGGAGTGACTGAAGCGCATCGCCTATTTCTTGACATTCCCCGGGTGGTATTTTTGCAAACATTAGGTCACATCTTAAAAGTTAGGTTAAATTAGTAAGACATTATAGAACAACAATTTAAATATAGTCTGGAAGCCTGGTTTTTACGTCTATCGTTGCCTTATCCACCTGTTCGCGCGTCAATCCAGTGACGCCCAATAAATCAGCTCCACTCAAGTTGCAACCGCGCAGTTCAGCAGCTGTCATGCGCGTATCCTGCATCTGTGCTCCTGCAAAATCAGCCTCCACTAATACAGCGCCCTGCATATCGCATTCTCGGATAATCCCGTCTTGCCACTGAACACCGCGTAAATCGGCCATAAAAAAATTACTTCGCTGAGCAAAAACCTCTCCCATATTCCCGCGGCACAAACGCGCCTCGAGAAAATCGGCCTCACGCACATCTGCTCCATACAGGTTAGCCCCCTCCATGTCGGCTTCTTGTATTTGCGCGCCAATTAGACTTGCTTTGGTTAGATTGGCCTCTCGGAGCACAGACCTGAACAACTTAGCATACTTCAAATTGGCTCCTCCGAAATCAGCTTTGGCAAAATCCCCCATTTGCATTTCTGCCTTTTCAAGGTTTGCCCCCAGTAAAAGAGCACCGCGCAAGTTAGCCCCCTGCAGATAGGCCTCAACAAGCTGAGAATTAGTTAATTCTGCCCGGAAGCCTTTTTCGCCCTTAGTTTCGATCCAGACGCTGTGCTGCTCGAGAATGCGATCGAGTTCCCCACCACTTAGAGCGGGAATGAGCGGTTCTTTTGACTTGGATTCTTCTGATGATATTTCCACAGGAAGCGTTCTCCGATTAAAACTGCTGCAAACCGCCATTTGCTAAATACGTTGCACAAAAATAAGGGGAGGAGCCCCATCGCCCCTCCCCACACCTAACGTACCCCCGGCGCGATTCGAACGCGCGACCTCCAGATTAGGAATCTGTTGCTCTATCCTACTGAGCTACGGGGGCGTCTAATCCAATTTGGAAACGTTCATCGCCATGGGACCTTTAGGCCCCTCACCTACGTCAAATTGCACGCGGTCCCCAACTTCAAGCCCTTCGTCATCTACAATTGAGCTGTAGTGAACAAACACGTCTTCGCCCTCATCCGGCTGCAGAAATCCATAGCCCAATGCATCATTGTACCACTTAACTTTTCCCTTTATTGACATGATATCACCCCAAAAGGTTCGCCCCCAATGGCACATGATAATAGGTCTGTCCCTCCCTATGGTCAAGCGATTTACGCCCCCCCCAGTAGGGCATATAATGCGAGAAGAATACACCATCTGTTTTTTTTGCTAAAACCTGTTGACAAGGATGGATTCTGGTATAACTTTGGGGCAGTTTGGTAGTTATAGCGTACTCCCCTGTTTTTAGCGTAGAATGTTTGGTGCATTCTGCCACTCATCAACTTAAATCAAGAAGCTTCAATGGCTCAGATATTTCCGCGTAGCGCCAATTGGGCGTCTAAAGCCAGCATCCTTGCCGTGCTTCTCGTAGTTGCAAGCGTGCTTGGGGTGCTTCTCAACATCAATCGCATCCATTTTGTAAATCAAGTCAACGTACCCTTGGACCAGCCTGTCCCCTTTAGTCATAAACATCATGTCTTGGGTTTGGGGCTCGACTGCCGCTATTGCCATACGACGGTTGAAAAAGGTGCGTTTGCTGGCATCCCTCCGACAGAAACCTGCATGACCTGCCATTCGCAGCTCTACACGGAGGCCCCCCTTCTCGAGCCAGTCAGAGCAAGCTATCGCGACAACACACCCATTGAGTGGAACCGCGTGCACGATTTGCCTGATTTTGTCTACTTTAATCACAGCATTCACTTGAGCAAAGGAATCGGATGCCAGACCTGTCACGGTCAAGTTGATCAGATGCCGCTCATGTGGAAAGTCAATTCACTCAATATGGAATGGTGCATTGAGTGCCATAAAAATCCAGCTCAGTTCATCAGACCGCGCGATCAAGTTTTTAATATGAACTATCAGCCCCCTTCCGACCAAGAAAGCTTCGGCAAACAGCTAGTCGCCGAATACGAGGTCGAAACTAGACAACTCACCAACTGCTCGATTTGCCACCGATGATGCAAGAGACTAAAACGAGAAAACAGCTAGAGCTTGCCGACCTGCGCGAACACCTTGCGAAGGAAGACGGCCAACAGTACTGGCGCAGCCTAGATGAGCTCGCCCAAACGGATGAGTTTGCCGATTTAGTTCAGCGCGAGTTTCCTGAACAGGCAGATGAATTAAAAGATCCCGTAACCCGGCGTAATTTCCTAAAGCTCATGGGTGCCTCCTTCGCTTTGGGTGGACTTTCTGCCTGCACAATTCAGCCTCAGGAAAAAATCGTTCCTCAGGTTCGAGCCCCCGAAGAAATCGTTCCAGGGAAACCACTCTACTACGCGACGGCCTACATACAGCATGGCGTAGGGACAGGTGTTCTCGTTGAGAGCCATATGGGGCGTCCCACAAAAATAGAGGGAAATCCACTTCATCCTGCTAGCTTAGGTGGCACC
>JAYOKQ010000076.1:8698-20951 GCA_038119905.1 Gemmatimonadota bacterium
TCGTTCAAGCATCCATTTTGGATCTGTATGATCCCGATCGTTCCCAAACGGTGAAAAATGGTGGACGCCTGAGCACCTGGTCTACTTTTCTCGACAACTTCATGCAGCAGTTAGGCTTGCAGAATATCAAGGAGGGCGCTGGACTTCGAATTTTAACGCAGTCGATTACTTCGCCAACGCAAGGCTATCTGCTTTCCGAAATCAAAAAGCAGTATCCTCAGTCCAAATGGCATCAGTACGAAGCGGTCAACCGCGACAACTTCCATGCTGGTTCCATAGCCGCCTATAACGAGCATGTAAGCACCGTCTATGACTTTGCCAGAGCCAACGTGATCCTTTCGCTTGACTCCGATTTTGCTAACAGTGGTGAAGCAAGCGCTCGCTATGCGCGCGATTTCGCCTCGAATAGGCGCATTCGCGATGGCAAAAAAGCAATGAACCGACTCTATGTAATTGAATCCTCTCCCACGGCGACCGGAAGTATGGCCGATCACCGCCTCGCCATGGGTACCCCTGCTATTGAACTCACAGTCTTACAGATCGCAGCGGCGCTCGGGATCCAAGTTTCTGGCGCTACAGCCTCTGGCACCCCATCCGATTGGGTCCAGGCCGTAGTAAAAGACCTTCAGGCAAATAAGGGCCGTAGCATTGTAACTGCAGGAAACAGCCTAAGCCCCGGGGTTCATGCCCTCGTCCATGCTATCAACGAAAAACTCGGCAACGTAGGTGCGACAGTACACCTAACCGCCCCATACGAAGTGGCTGCCGTCTCACACGTCGATTCGATCCGTGACCTTGTCGACGACATGAATAGCGGCAAGGTTGATCTACTGGTTATTCTCGGGGGTAACCCAGTCTATGATGCCCCCCGCGACCTAGGCTTTGCACAGGCTATGGAAAGGGTCGCAGCACGCGTTCATATGGGCCTTTCCGAGAATGAGACCTCAGATACGTGCCATTGGCACGTTCCAGAATCACACTATCTGGAAAGCTGGGGTGACGTTCGTGCCTACAATGGCTTGGCCACTATCGTTCAACCCTTGATCGAACCACTGTACAAGGCTCATTCGGCCTACGAACTACTCGGCGCGATGGCTGGCCAAGCCGGCACAAGCGCCCTTGATCTCGTGCGCGAATACTGGGAGTCTCAGGGATTGACAGTTAATTTCGCCACCTATTGGAGGCGGGCACTGCACGACGGCATCCTCCCTGGGACGGAATCAGCCTCCCTAGCGCTGAACATTCGCAGTACCATAGAACTGCAGCCAGGCTTTGCTCAACTCCCAGAAGAAGATGATATAGAGCTCCAACTGCGCCCAGATCCAATGATTATTGACGGGAGCAAAGCCAATAATGGTTGGCTCCAGGAGACACCGCGTCCAGTTACCAAGCTGACCTGGGACAACGCTGCTCTTGTGAGCCCGTCGACCGCCCAACGCCTGCGCTTGCAAAGCGAACGGTTAGCCGAATTGCGTATAGGAGATGCGTCCCTCAGCGTCCCGGTCTGGATTGTTCCCGGCCAAGCAGACAATGTCGTTACGCTTCATACGGGCTATGGACGCACCCGCGGCGGGCGCGTTGCTGCAGGGAGTGGCTTTGACGCCTATGAACTCAGCACTTCCGAGCAACCCCATGGAGGCCAAGGTCTGCAAATTACCGGCAGCTATGACCGCTATCCCCTCGCATGCACGCAAGAGCATCATAGCATGGAAGGCCGCCAATTAGTTCGCGAGTCCTCGTTGGAAAACTACAAGCACCATCCCCATTTCGCTCACGAGGGATGGTATGCACACGATCCTCCTGAGGATCTAACGCTGTATAATCGCACCGATCATCAGTACGATGGCTATGCTTGGGGTATGGTCATTGACTTGACTGCCTGCATGGGCTGCAATGCCTGTGCGCTGGCCTGTCAGGCCGAGAATAACATACCTGTGGTAGGCAAAGATCAGGTTCTTAACGGTCGCGAAATGGCTTGGATTCGCATAGACCGGTACTACAAAGGGGAACTTGATACCCCAGGAATCGTTCATCAGCCGGTTCCCTGTATGCAGTGCGAGAATGCTCCCTGCGAGGTTGTATGTCCTGTGGCTGCTACAGTACACAGCGCCGAGGGACTCAACGACATGGTATACAACCGCTGTGTCGGCACGCGCTATTGTGCGAACAACTGCCCGTATAAAGTGAGACGCTTCAACTTCTTGTTGTATACCGATAAAGAGACCGAAAGTCTTAAATTACAGCGCAACCCCGACGTTACGGTGCGCTCCCGCGGTATAATGGAGAAATGCACCTACTGCGTTCAGCGTATAAACCAAGTGCGCATCGAAGCTAAAACATCGGGTAACGATATTGAAGACGGGCAAATTGTTACGGCCTGTGAGCAGGCTTGTCCTACGGAAGCCATAGTATTTGGTAATATCAACGATCCCGATAGTCGCGTGAGCCGCTATAAAGCAACCGAGCTCAATTACGGTATATTGACAGACCTCAACACGCGTCCCCGGACCACATATCTGGCCGCGCTGAAGAACCCCAATCCCGAGATAGTCGAGAACTAGCATGTCTGAAGCTGCAAAGACGCCGTACCAACCTCCTGTAAATGAGTTGGGGCCTGGACAAACGTCCTATACTTCTATCACAGACAAAATTAGTGGCGTTGTCTTCACCAAACACACGCCCGTTTTTTGGTTTGTCTCTTTTGCGATAGGATTCCTGCTGCTCCACGGGCTCATGATAGGTGCGCCGTATCTTCTCTACAACGGCACGGGTATTTGGGGGCTGAATAACCCTGTCGGCTGGGGTTGGGCTATCATCAACTTCGTTTGGTGGATTGGTATTGGCCACGCAGGAACGCTTATTTCCGCCGTATTGCTCCTATTCAGACAAAAGTGGCGCACTTCCATTAACAGAGCGGCTGAAGCCATGACGATTTTTGCCGTCCTCTGTGCTGCCCAGTTTCCTCTGCTCCATACTGGTCGTCCTTGGTTGGCAGCCTATTGGCTTCTTCCCTATCCCAACTCCATGGCAATGTGGGTTAATTTCCGCAGCCCACTGATTTGGGACGTTTTTGCGGTAACCACGTACCTCACCGTTTCGCTGGTTTTCTGGTATGTTGGTTTGGTTCCCGACTTCGCCAGCTTCCGCGACCGAGCCAAAAATCGGTTTGTTCAGATCGTCTTCGGCTTTCTATCCCTTGGGTGGCGGGGATCGGCTTTTCACTGGGAGCGCTACGAAATGGCTTCCCTCCTGCTGGCCGGTCTATCAACGCCGCTCGTGTTGTCGGTGCACAGCGTCGTTAGCTTTGATTTTGCTACAGGTATTATACCGGGGTGGCATACGACCATTTTCCCACCTTATTTCGTGGCGGGTGCCATCTTTGCTGGGTTTGCTATGGTGCTTACCCTAATGATCCCCCTGCGAAAAATATACGGACTCTATGATTTCATAACCGAACGACATCTGAATAATATGTCCAAGGTTATGTTAGCCTCTGGGCTCATTGTCGGCTACGGCTATTTCATGGAGGTCGTCATTGCCCAATACAGCGGCAGCATATGGGAAATGTATATGATGCGCAACCGCATGGGCGGTCCCTATGGCAATTATTACTGGGCACTCATCTTATGTAACATTGCCGTGCCGCAGTTACTGTGGTTTCGCCACTTTCGCCTACATCCAATCTGGCTGTGGCTAATTTGTCAATTTATTAACGTTGGAATGTGGTTGGAGCGATTTATCATCGTCGTAACCAGCCTCCACCGCGACTACCTTCCCTCTTCCTGGGATATGTTCCATCCGACTATTTGGGATGCCGCCATCTACATCGGGACGATTGGTCTATTCACCATACTTTTCTTCCTGTTTATCCGCGGATTTCCCATGATATCCATTCACGAAATACGAACCTTGTTAAATCCTGGTAAACACAAGTGAGCCGTTGATCTATGCACCACGAAGAAGAGTCGCCATACCACGGAGTAATGGCCCAGTTTGACAACCCCAACGACCTGCTGGCGGCAGCCAAAGCAGCGTATGCGGCTGGTTACCGTAAACTGGATGCCTACAGTCCTTTACCCGTACACGGCTTAGCCGATGCAATCGGATATAAGCGGACCCGCCTTCCCTGGCTCGTTTTTTGTATGGGGATCCTAGGGGCCATTGCCGGCTATTCACTGTGTTATTGGACGTCTGTAGTCGACTACCCCATTAACATCGGTGGGCGCCCCCTTCATAGCGGCCCGTCATTCATTCCTGTCACGTTTGAGGTCACCATTCTCTTTTCTGCTATGACTTCCGCATTCGGAATGCTCATAGCGAATGGGCTACCTCAGCCGTACCATCCCGTTTTTAATGTGGATAACTTTGCGCGGGCGAGCTCCGATCTGTTTTTCCTCTGCATAGAGGCAGAAGACGAAAAATTTGAATTAGAAGATACGACTCGTTTTTTGCAGGGATTGAATCCACAAGAGGTGTCCCACGTTGAAAACTGATTTTATGCACGCTTCCAATACGGGTTCCTTTTTCTTTCGCTTTTTCGCAGTCGTTTCCCTTATCGCTAGCACTGGATGCGAACTACGACAAGCCATGTACGACCAAGAAAAATACGAACCCCTTGAACGTTCCACGTTCTTTGCCGATGGCCTGTCCTACCGCGAGCAAATTCCTGAGACGGTAGCACGTGGGCAGCTCCGACTTGATACGCATTATTATGAAGGCAAAATCGGGGGAGAGTTAAGCGATGAACTACCGATGCCCGTTACACAGGAACTACTGACTCGTGGTCAAGAGCGCTATGGCATCTACTGCACTCCCTGTCATGATCCGACAGGCCAAGGAAACGGAATCATCGTCAAACGCGGGCTAAAACAACCGCCCTCTCTACATCAGCAGCGCCTACGCGATATGCCGGTAGCCTACTTCTTTGACGTGATCACCAACGGGTACGGCGTTATGTATAGCTATGCCTCTCGCGTACCCGTTGCCGATCGCTGGGCTATTGCCGCCTACATCCGCACGCTACAACTGAGCCAGAATATCGAATTCGATCAACTGCCTGAAGAGGATCAAAGGCAACTTCAATGAATGAGTTAATTATACAGCAGTCTGAAGCTTTGAAGCCCTACTTGAGTGGCCTTCAAAGGAAGTTCCTACTGATTGGTCTAATAGGAATCGCTGCTTCTATTGCAGGCTATTTTCTTGACCCTAGTGTATTTTTTAGATCTTATCTCTTGGCCTTTGTATTCTGGGTTAGCCTACCCTTAGGTAGTTTGGCCATCCTTATGATTCATCAGGTTGGCGGTGGGACTTGGGGATTTGCTATACGCCGCTTCCTCGAAGCGGGAACTCGCACATTGCCACTCCTATTCGTGTTTTCATTGCCCATCTTGTTTTTGGGCATACACGATCTGTATGAATGGAGCCACCTTGAAGTAGTTGCCAACGACAAACTGCTAACGTACAAGCAACCTTTTCTAAACGATGCCTCTTTTATAGAGCGGACGTTCATATATTTCGCAATCTTGGCGATCTTCGTCTACTTGCTCAACAAATGGTCAAAAGAGCAAGATCAGACAGAGCAAACCTACCTAACCCGCAGAATGCAGAAATTGAGTGGGCCGGGCATTGTAGTTTTCTTTATGACAGTGACCATGGCGTCCATTGATTGGATCATGTCGCTTGAGCCCCATTGGTTCTCATCCATTTTTGGCGTGATTTATATCGTTGGACAGGGGCTTATAACTTGGGCTGTTATGACACTTGTTGCCGTGTCGCTGGCAAATAAAGCCCCAATGGACCGTCTCCTCACCCAAGGCCGTTTGCGCGATTTAGGCACTTTTATGCTCGCAACCGTTATGCTCTGGGCATACACCTCCTTTTCGCAGTTGCTCATCATCTGGTCAGGCAATTTACCCGAAGAAATCACCTGGTATATAACTAGACTGAACGGCGGCTGGGAATACCTAGGATATGGTTTGATTCTTTTTCACTTTGCCGTTCCTTTTCTCTTTCTCATTTCGAGCACGATGAAATCGAAGACCAAAGTGCTTGTCACTTTTGCAGTTTGGCTGCTTGTTGCTCGGTTTTTTGACTTACTTTGGCAAACTCGCCCATCCTTTACCAAGGTAGATTCAGGTAGCGCCTATCTTTACCAGACCACCGGATTTACGATGCACTGGCTTGATATCGCTATCATGGTTGGCATTGGTGGGTTAGTTGTTTCGTTTTTCTTTAGCCAATTAAAAGGCCGCCCCCTAATTGCTCTAAACGACCCGCGATTTGCAGAATTATACTCCGAGGATAACGAGCACCACCATGACTGATCATTCAAACGATTCGCCAAACCCGGGCTTCGAAACTTCGGATGCCCATATTAAGCCCTTGGTCATTATGGGCGTTGTTGTGCTCTTATTAATGGTTGGATCTTTTATTGGTATTATTCCCCTCTTTAAGATTCTCGGGTATTACCAACCACTCTTTGATGAGCCCGTTTCTCTTATGGCCACAGAGCGCGTAACCGAACTTTCTGAACCTCGTCTTGAAATAGACCCACCCCGTCAGAAATATGTAATGACGAGTCAGTACAATGAGGTCCTAAACAATTATGCTTGGGTTGATAGAGAGCTCAATATAGCTCAGATACCTATTCAACGGACCATTGAACTCGTCGGTAAGGGAAAACTCGCTCTGCCCAAATCCCTTCCGGCACAATAGCAATTTAATATGGACTGATTACATTCTTTTTACGTCCTATGCAAACACTTTTCTCACATTTTTTTCTTTTCGTACTCATAGTGATTCCCTTATCGGCGAATGCGCAGATAAGGGGCCCCAAAGGTGTACCCAAACCCGATAAAGAATGGATTGAAGACATTCGAATCGACCAACGGCTTGGGGATTCAATCCCTCTTGGTCTGACCTTCAAGAATGAAATCGGTGAGGTGGTTAATTTAGGGCAGTATATGGGTGACAAACCCGTAATTCTCTCTCTGGTCTACTATGAGTGCCCCACCCTTTGCAATCAAGTGCTAAATAGTACTTTACGAGCCCTTAACGTTCTGACTTTTGATATAGGCACTGAATTCGAAGTTGTAACCGTTAGCATTGATCCAAACGAGACGCCCTCGCTTGCCGCTGCAAAAAAGGCTGAATATCTCAAGAGTTATCGAGGTGACAACGCTGCGCTTGGCTGGCATTTTTTAACCGGCGAACAAGACCAAATCGCCGAGTTAGCCGAAGCCGTAGGATTCAACTACCGATACGACGAAGCTTCCGAACAATACTTGCACGCCAGTGCAATTATGATATTAACGCCAGACGGAACGCTTGCACGCTATTTTTACGGCATTGATTACCCTCCAAGAGACTTACGGTGGGGTTTAGTTGAAGCAGCCAACGGCACTATCGGAAACCCGGTAGACCAGCTTTTGCTGCTTTGCTACAGCTACGATCCGATGACAGGTAAATACGGCCTCATAATACGCAATTCGCTGCGTATCGCTGGTATTGCAACTGTCATCGTATTAGGAACTTTCATTTTTGTTATGTTGCGGCGAGAGCGTAGAGACCAACCGCTTTCCCTTAATTAATACGGAGCCTGGATAAGCATGTCCGATTTTCCGCTATTTCCCGAACAGGCATCGACTATTGCTTGGCAGGTTGATGGATTGTACGGTCTACTTTTAGCCTTAACAATCTTTTTCACCATACTGGTGTTTGGCTTAGTCATCGTATTTGCCCTGAAGTACCGTCGTAAATCTGAAGACGAAGTTCCAGAGCAAATACATGGTTCCATACCCTTGGAACTAGCTTGGACGATTATTCCCCTCTTTATGGCCATTGGCGTATTTACAGTGGGTGCTGATGTATTTTTTCGCCTTGAACGAGCACCAGCAGATCCGCTCGAGGTGTACGTTGTAGGCAAACAGTGGATGTGGAAAGTCCAACACGAAGCTGGAAAACGGGAGATCAACGAATTACACGTTCCCGTTGGACAACCCGTGCGGCTTACTATGACGTCAGAAGACGTTCTCCACGACTTTTTTATTCCGGCATTCCGCGTAAAAAAGGATGTAATACCTGGGCGGTACACCACGATGTGGTTTGAAGCGACGAAAGTCGGCGAATACCATCTATTTTGTGCTGAATATTGCGGCACACAGCACGCGTACATGGTTGGTAAAGTAACTGCGATGGAACCGGGAGATTATCACGATTGGCTCATGGGAGGCGCTGCGGCGTCTGAGTCCATGGAAGAAGCGGGAGCACGACACTTCGCGCAGTTGGGCTGCGAAACCTGTCACAAGAGCAATTCTAGCGGGCGCGGGCCGACTCTCGTGGGGGCCTATGGCGAGCCCCGGAAACTGAGCACTGGACGAGAGGTCGTTGCTGATGTGGATTATATTCGTGAATCCATCCTGCACCCCAAATCAAAAATTGTTGCAGGCTACGACCCCATCATGCCCGTCTTTGACGGACAGATCAACGAACAGACCTTAATTCAAATAGTCGCTTACATTAAATCACTGAACCCGAGCGAGTAAAATGAGTGCTGAAGCAAACGGTCACCACCCGACAAAGAACTACCTAAACGAGACCTATGGGCTGAAATCCTGGCTCTTGACGCTGGACCACAAGCGCATAGGTATTCTCTATTTACTCACCCTTTCTGCGTTTTTTGTTGTGGGGGGAATTTTTGCGAGCCTCATTCGCTTAGAGTTAATGACTCCCAAAGGCGATTTCTTCGAGGCTAATACTTACAATAAACTTTTTACCATGCACGGCGTGGTAATGATCTTCTTTTTTCTCATTCCTTCCATACCGGCGGTTTTAGGGAATTTTCTCCTGCCACTGCAGTTGGGAGCAAGAGACGTAGCCTTTCCACGCTTGAATTTATTGAGCTACTACCTTTACACCGGTGGGGGTATTTTTGCCCTTTTAGCTATTGTTTTAGGTGGCGTGGACACAGGTTGGACATTTTACACCCCATATAGTAGCACTTATTCGAATTCATTCGTAGCACTAGCCTTAGTCGGCGTCTTCATCAATGGATTCTCATCCATTCTTACGGGCGTAAACTTTGTCGTAACTATTCACAAGATGCGAGCCCCAGGTCTAACCTGGTTCCGCCTCCCCCTGTTCATTTGGGCTCAATATGCAACGAGCCTAATACAGGTTTTAGGCACGCCTGTAGTCGCGATAACGTTGCTCTTAGTAACCTTTGAGCGGGTCTTTAACATAGGCATATTCAATCCGACCTTGGGCGGCGATCCGGTCTTAATGCAGCATCTCTTCTGGTTTTACTCGCATCCCGCAGTCTACATCATGATTTTGCCAGGCTTTGGCGTGATTAGCGAAGTGATTTCCTGTTTTTCACGCAAACGCGTCTTTGGCTACTCGTTTATTGCCTTTTCTTCGTTGGCTATCGCCGTCCTGGGCTTCTTAGTTTGGGGACACCACATGTTTGTTGCAGGGCAGTCGACGTATGCTGGAATGGTATTTTCCTTTCTCACCTTTCTGGTTGCAGTCCCCTCTGCCATTAAAATTTTCAACTGGGCCTTCACCCTTTACAAGGGATCTGTTTCGCTCGAATCGCCCATGCTCTATGTGTTGGGATTCATCGGGCTGTTCACCATTGGCGGTCTGACGGGATTGTTTCTCGCGACGATGGGCCTCGATGTCCATATGCACGATACCTACTTCGTCGTGGCTCACTTCCACTACGTTATGGTAGGCGGTATGGTGATGGCCTTTTTGTGCGGGTTACATTTCTGGTGGCCTAAAATAACGGGGAAAATGTATTCGGAAGGCATGGCAAAAATGGGAGTATTCCTTATTTTTGCCGGATTTAACCTGACCTTCCTTCCCCAATTTGTGTTGGGTTATTTGGGCATGCCGCGCCGCTATCACACCTATCCCGAAGAGTGGCAAGCCCTCAATGTTATGTCGACAGCGGGCGCCAGTGTGCTCGGTTTGGGCTTCTCGCTGACGATCCTATACTTCTTGTATTCGGCAATTAAGGGCCCCAAAGCCGGAGCGAATCCTTTTGGCGCCAAAGGGCTCGAGTGGGAAGGAATGGATTCCCCTCCGATTGCACATAATTTTGTCGAAATTCCAATAGTCGTTGAAGAGGCCTATGCGTATGGGCCTGCTCACGGCGAGACCTCGCACAGCGAAAGCGAAGAACCCGCCAAGGAGGAAGAAGTTGTCTGACGCCGCACATTCTTTAGGTCGCGCCCATCACTTTGAGACCGCCGAGCAGCAGTATGAGTCTGCAACTCTCGGTATGTGGGCTTTTATTGTCCAAGAAATCCTATTTTTTGGCGGCCTCTTTTGTGGGTATACGGTCTACCGTAACCTGTATATTGACGCATTTACCGCGGGCAGCCACCAACTAGATATCTTTTGGGGTGGACTTAACACAGCAGTGCTCATTGGCAGTAGCCTCACTATGGCACTGGCGGTCCGCTGCGCGCAAAAGGGCGAACGCAATTCCATCGTCGGCTGGTTAATTGCCACCATCGTGTTGGGCTTTGCTTTTCTCGGCGTAAAATACATTGAGTATAGTCATAAATGGCATGATAATCTCGTGCCGGGGTCTTCCTTTGCCTGGAACGATCCGGCCTATCTCAACGTCGCTGGTGGACAGGTGAAAATCTTTTTCTCTTTCTACTTCGTTATGACGGGAATGCATGCGCTTCATATGGTTATCGGAGTTGGGATCATGCTTTGGCTTATTGCCAAAGTCCGTCGCAACCAAATTAATGAGCATTATTTTACCCCGGTTGAAATAAGCGGCCTGTATTGGCACTTTGTAGATATTGTTTGGATTTTCCTCTTTCCTCTGCTCTATCTCATTGGCCGCCACCATTAAGAAAGAATAATTTCGCTATGTCTGACCATCATATCGTCCCGTTAAAGATTTATTTTCTTATATTTGCCGCACTGCTTATAGGCACAGTCATTACCGTAGCGATTGCCTTTGTCGACTTGGGTTTTCTCAATACACCTGTGGCTCTGATAATTGCTCTTGTAAAAGCCTCACTCGTCATTCTGTATTTTATGCATGTTAAATACAGCCACAAACTTGTGGGCTTGTTCGCATTTGCCGGTTTCTTCTGGCTTATAATAATGCTAGCAATGACGATGCAAGATTATTATACGCGCGGATGGCAGGAACCGTTACCAATTCCCTTTTTGACGCAATAGCCACGAAAGTAATCTATTTAAAAAGAAACCCCGTCGTCCTATATGAAGGACGACGGGGTTTCTTTTTAAATTATGTTATTTCACATTATATCGCGAATCAAAGCGAGTATTGAAGAATGAGAGACAATTAGAAATTTTTCATCATCGAATTTTACCTCGATCGCCTCTTTTCGCAAAAAAATCGCATGATCTCCCTTTTTGGCCTGTAACGGGATATACCGGACTTGATCCCCATTATCCTCGTTCCAGGGCGCTCCATCCTCGTCTCCTTTCGGCGGCAGAATAAGCCCTGGCCCAACTTCCTCAATCCGTCCACTCTGCACGTCTTCGCGTTCTAACGCCGTCGGAGGCAAATACAGTCCGACAGCCGTCCGCTCCTCTTTGTCATCCAAGCGAATTAGGACGCGATCACCTACTACAAAAAGTTCTTTATCACCACGAATCATGCTACAAACTCCTCTCTATACCTATTCGATCTACGACGCAAGCGCCAGACATTCCTCATATCGTTCAAAGTGTTCTCCCTCCCGTTCCTCTGGGTCGACATACTTAAGCCAAAGAGCACTGTCTTTACGCTGACCACTCAACTGTCGACGGCTCCCTAAATTAGTGGGATCCTCACCATTCCAAACGACCTTACCATCCTGCATATATACAAATTGACCTCGGTAAGCATCTATTATTTTACGCTGTTCTTCGCGATAAATAAGGCCTTGTTCACAGGTAGTGCGGCGCCAACTATCGACTGTCTCACCCGAATCGGTAGCAACAGAATCGAATTCAGCGAGTGGCCCCGTTACTTCGCTCTCAAAATCAATATCCTCTATGTTGAGCGTGCCAAACCCACGTTGCGCAGCAATCAGCAGGTGGTTGCGATCTCGGCGAAACGGTGGCGTTGGCCAATCGGCATACGGATCATGTCCCATTAACGTCATACCGCAAACGTCTGTAGCGACCGTATGGTCACCGGCAATTAGCGCATTGCATATACGCCCCTCCCCTCCCCACTCACGTCCCCACTGCCCTGTTAGGGCATCAATAATAT